>NZ_JAPFQL010000003.1 GCF_028446585.1 Intrasporangium calvum | reverse complement strand
AGAAGGGTTGCCCCGGAGGCTGGCTCGGTGAGCTGGTTGATGGTGTGTGTCCGATTCTTGAGAACTCAACAGCGTGTCAAAAATCGATGCCAATGTTTTACCTCGTGGTGGGGTGTGGCTGGCTGCTCGTAGTGTTCGGGTGGTTGGTTGTGTCCTGCGCGATATTATCCTTTGGTTGAATGATGACTGCTTTTTATAGCTAGTTGTTTACTTCAGTCAGTGATTTTGCCCTTCGTGGGTGTTTTACTTCAACGGAGAGTTTGATCCTGGCTCAGGACGAACGCTGGCGGCGTGCTTAACACATGCAAGTCGAACGGTGATCTCGGAGCTTGCTTCGGGTGATCAGTGGCGAACGGGTGAGTAACACGTGAGTAACCTGCCCCAGACTCTGGGATAACTCCGGGAAACCGGAGCTAATACCGGATATGACACTCGCACGCATGTGCTGGGTGTGGAAAGTTTTTCGGTCTGGGATGGGCTCGCGGCCTATCAGCTTGTTGGTGAGGTAGTGGCTCACCAAGGCGACGACGGGTAGCCGGCCTGAGAGGGCGACCGGCCACACTGGGACTGAGACACGGCCCAGACTCCTACGGGAGGCAGCAGTGGGGAATATTGCACAATGGGCGAAAGCCTGATGCAGCGACGCCGCGTGAGGGATGACGGCCTTCGGGTTGTAAACCTCTTTCAGCAGGGAAGAAGCGAAAGTGACGGTACCTGCAGAAGAAGCACCGGCTAACTACGTGCCAGCAGCCGCGGTAATACGTAGGGTGCGAGCGTTGTCCGGAATTATTGGGCGTAAAGAGCTTGTAGGCGGTTTGTCGCGTCTGCTGTGAAAATCCGGGGCTCAACCCCGGACTTGCAGTGGGTACGGGCAGACTAGAGTGTGGTAGGGGAGACTGGAATTCCTGGTGTAGCGGTGGAATGCGCAGATATCAGGAGGAACACCGATGGCGAAGGCAGGTCTCTGGGCCACTACTGACGCTGAGAAGCGAAAGCATGGGGAGCGAACAGGATTAGATACCCTGGTAGTCCATGCCGTAAACGTTGGGCGCTAGGTGTGGGGCTCATTCCACGAGTTCCGTGCCGCAGCTAACGCATTAAGCGCCCCGCCTGGGGAGTACGGCCGCAAGGCTAAAACTCAAAGGAATTGACGGGGGCCCGCACAAGCGGCGGAGCATGCGGATTAATTCGATGCAACGCGAAGAACCTTACCAAGGCTTGACATACACCGGACACATCCAGAGATGGGTGCTTCTTCGGACTGGTGTACAGGTGGTGCATGGTTGTCGTCAGCTCGTGTCGTGAGATGTTGGGTTAAGTCCCGCAACGAGCGCAACCCTCGTTCTATGTTGCCAGCACGTGATGGTGGGGACTCATAGGAGACTGCCGGGGTCAACTCGGAGGAAGGTGGGGATGACGTCAAATCATCATGCCCCTTATGTCTTGGGCTTCACGCATGCTACAATGGCCGGTACAAAGGGTTGCGAAGCCGTGAGGTGGAGCGAATCCCAAAAAACCGGTCTCAGTTCGGATTGGGGTCTGCAACTCGACCCCATGAAGTCGGAGTCGCTAGTAATCGCAGATCAGCAACGCTGCGGTGAATACGTTCCCGGGCCTTGTACACACCGCCCGTCAAGTCACGAAAGTCGGTAACACCCGAAGCCGGTGGCCCAACCCTTGTGGGGGGAGCCGTCGAAGGTGGGACTGGCGATTGGGACTAAGTCGTAACAAGGTAGCCGTACCGGAAGGTGCGGCTGGATCACCTCCTTTCTAAGGAGCGTCTGACCAGGCCGGCCCGTTGGGTGGGTTCTGGTGCAGAGCCCGGTCTGTCCCCGAGTGTGGGGCAGCGGGTGCTCAAGGGTGGAACATCGATTAGTTGGCGCTGCGTGCGTGGTGCTGGTGAGTACGGACCGTGAGCCCTTTGGTGGGTGTGGTCGGGGAAAGCTGGTGTCGTGTGGGTGGTGCTTGACACGTTGTTGGGTCCTGAGGGATCGGGCGAGCGCATGCTTGTTCTGGTTGCTCTGGTTGTGGGCCCTGCCAAGGCTTGGACGTGTGTCCGGGTGGCGGTGGGGTGCCGGTTGTATGTTGAGAACTTCACAGTGGACGCGAGCATCTTTGTGGCCAAGTTTTTAAGGGCACACGGTGGATGCCTTGGCACCAGGAACCGAAGAAGGACGTAGGAATCTGCGATAAGCCTCGGGGAGTCGATAACCAGACTGTGATCCGAGGATTTCCGAATGGGGAAACCCGGCTGGAGGCAAGTCCAGTCACCCGCGCCTGAATATATAGGGCGTGTGGAGGGAACGTGGGGAAGTGAAACATCTCAGTACCCACAGGAAGAGAAAACAACAGTGATTCCGTGAGTAGTGGCGAGCGAAAGCGGATGAGGCCAAACCGGTCGTGTGTGATAGCTGTCAGGCGTTGCACGTCCGGGGTTGTGGGACCTCTCGGTCGGGACTGACATCCCGGCATGGAGTAAGAAATCTGCGTCATAGTCGAAGAGCATTGAATGGCTCGGCACAGAGGGTGCGACCCCCGTAGACGAAATGGTGTGGACTCCAGAGGGGGATCCCAAGTAGCACGGGGCCCGAGAAATCCCGTGTGAATCTGGCAGGACCACCTGCTAAGCCTAAATATTCCCTGGTGACCGATAGCGGACAAGTACCGTGAGGGAAAGGTGAAAAGTACCCCGGGAGGGGAGTGAAATAGATCCTGAAACCGTGTGCCTACAATCCGTCGGAGCCTCCCGCCATTGGGCGTGTGGGGTGACGGCGTGCCTTTTGAAGAATGAGCCTGCGAGTTAGTGCTCAGTGGCGAGGTTAACCCGTGTGGGGAAGCCGTAGCGAAAGCGAGTCCGAATAGGGCGTTCTAGTCGCTGGGTCTAGACCCGAAGCGGAGTGATCTACCCATGGCCAGGTTGAAGCGCAGGTAAGACTGCGTGGAGGACCGAACCCACTTAGGTTGAAAACTGAGGGGATGAGCTGTGGGTAGGGGTGAAAGGCCAATCAAACTCCGTGATAGCTGGTTCTCCCCGAAATGCATTTAGGTGCAGCGTCACGTGTTTCTTGCCGGAGGTAGAGCTACTGGATAGCCGATGGGCCTCACCAGGTTACTGACGTTAGCCAAACTCCGAATGCCGGCAAGTGAGAGCGTGGCAGTGAGACTGCGGGGGATAAGCTCCGTAGTCGAGAGGGAAACAGCCCAGATCACCAGCTAAGGTCCCTAAGCGTGTGCTAAGTGGGAAAGGATGTGGAGTTGCTGTGACAACCAGGAGGTTGGCTTAGAAGCAGCCACCCTTTAAAGAGTGCGTAATAGCTCACTGGTCAAGTGATTCCGCGCCGACAATGTAGCGGGGCTCAAGCACACCACCGAAGCTGTGGCATTGACATATTTGCTCGGCACCAGCACCTGCGGGTCTGGTGTCCAGGCGTGTTGATGGGTAGGGGAGCGTCGTGTGGCCAGGGAAGCGGCGGAGTGATCCAGCCGTGGAGGCCACACGAGTGAGAATGCAGGCATGAGTAGCGAATGACGGGCGAGAAACCCGTCCGCCGAATAACCAAGGGTTCCAGGGTCAAGCTAATCTGCCCTGGGTAAGTCGGGACCTAAGGCGAGGCCGACAGGCGTAGTCGATGGACATCCGGTTGATATTCCGGAACCGGCGAAGAACCGCCCCTGACGAGGCTTGTGATGCTAAGTGCCTGAAGCGCGCCCACCGACCCTTCGGGGTCACCGGGTGCGTGGAGCGCACGAACCGAACTTGTAGTAGTCAAGCGATGGAGTGACGCAGGAAGGTAGCCTCCGCGTGGCGATGGTAGTCCACGTCCAAGGGTGTAGGGCGAGGTCCAGGCAAATCCGGACCTCATACAAGCCTGAGACCTGATAGTGACCGCGTATGCGGGAAGAGGGTGATCCTATGCTGCCGAGAAAAACTTCTAGCGAGGTTCGAGCCGCCCGTACCCCAAACCGACTCAGGTGGTTAGGTAGAGAATACCAAGGCGATCGAGTGAATCGTGGTTAAGGAATTCGGCAAAATACCCCCGTAACTTCGGGAGAAGGGGGGCCCTGATCGTGACGGAACTTGCTTCCCGAGCGTGATCGGCCGCAGAGACCAGGGAGAAGCGACTGTTTACTAAAAACACAGGTCCGTGCCAAGTCGCAAGACGATGTATACGGACTGACGCCTGCCCGGTGCTGGAACGTTAAGGGGACGGGTTAGCCGCAAGGCGAAGCTCAGAACTTAAGCGCCAGTAAACGGCGGTGGTAACTATAACCATCCTAAGGTAGCGAAATTCCTTGTCGGGTAAGTTCCGACCTGCACGAATGGCGTAACGACTTCTCCACTGTCTCAACCACGAACTCGGCGAAATTGCACTACGAGTAAAGATGCTCGTTACGCGCAGCAGGACGGAAAGACCCCGGGACCTTTACTACAGCTTGGTATTGGTGTTCGGTACGGCTTGTGTAGGATAGGTGGGAGACTGTGAAGCCGTCACGTCAGTGATGGTGGAGTCAACGTTGAAATACCACTCTGGTCGTTCTGGACATCTAACCTCGGTCCGTGATCCGGATCAGGGACAGTGCCTGGTGGGTAGTTTAACTGGGGCGGTTGCCTCCTAAAAGGTAACGGAGGCGCCCAAAGGTTCCCTCAGCCTGGTTGGCAATCAGGTTTTGAGTGTAAGTGCACAAGGGAGCTTGACTGTGAGACAGACATGTCGAGCAGGGACGAAAGTCGGGACTAGTGATCCGGCGGTGGCTTGTGGAAGCGCCGTCGCTCAACGGATAAAAGGTACCCCGGGGATAACAGGCTGATCTTGCCCAAGAGTCCATATCGACGGCATGGTTTGGCACCTCGATGTCGGCTCGTCGCATCCTGGGGCTGGAGTAGGTCCCAAGGGTTGGGCTGTTCGCCCATTAAAGCGGTACGCGAGCTGGGTTTAGAACGTCGTGAGACAGTTCGGTCCCTATCCGCTGTGCGCGCAGGAAACTTGAGAAAGGCTGTCCCTAGTACGAGAGGACCGGGATGGACGAACCACTGGTGTGTCAGTTGTTCCGCCAGGAGCACCGCTGATTAGCTACGTTCGGAAGTGATAACCGCTGAAAGCATCTAAGCGGGAAGCACGTTTCAAGATGAGGTTTCCACGCCCGCGAGGGCGAGAGGCTCCCAGCTAGACGACTGGGTTGATAGGCCGGATGTGGAAGCACAGCAATGTGTGGAGCTGACCGGTACTAATAAGCCGATAACTTGACCTAACAAAGATGCTACGCGTCCACTGTGCAGTTCCCGAGATACAAACGGGACCACAACACTGATTTGATATCTCCATAGAGTTACGGCTGCCATAGCGAAGGGGAAACGCCCGGCTCCATTCCGAACCCGGAAGCTAAGCCCTTCAGCGCCGATGGTACTGCACTGGTGACGGTGTGGGAGAGTAGGACGCAGCCGGACACACTTTCTGGGGTCCTGGACGAAACTTCACAGCTTCGTCCAGGACCCCTTTTTTTTATGCGCTGCGCCATGGGATGGTGCGAGCGCAGCCAGAGGCGGAAGGATGATCCCATGAGCGACGATCGCGACTGGAAGGACCGTGGATCCCGGGGCGACGGCGAGTCCCGTCCCAGGGGCGGAGACGGCCGGCCGTCCGATCGTCGGGGCGCGCGGCAGGGCGGTTCTGGTGATCGCGGCCGTGACCAGAGTCGAGGCCAAGACCGAGGGAGTCGCTCGGGCGGGAGCCGTCAGGACGCCCCGCGGGGGTCTCGGAGTGGCCCCGGCGAGCGGTATCAGGGCCGTGATGACCGCCGTGATGACCGCCGTGATGACCGGCGGAGTGAGTCGCGGTCTGGTTCTTCGGACCGTGGGCGCCATTCAGAGCGAGACGACCGCCGTGACGACCGCCGTGACGACCGCCGTGACGACCGCCGTGACGACCGCCGTGACGACCGCCGTGACGACCGCCGTGACGACCGCCGTGGCGCCGCACGGCCCTCTGGGGGGCGTCGCGATAGCGATGAGCGTGGCCGGCGCGACCCCCAGGGCGGTCCGCGGCGCGAGTCCCGAGGTGGGGCTTCCCGTCCCGATCTCGACCGTCGGGGTGGCCCCCGCTTGACACCGAAGTCGCCACGTAAGCCCGAGCCGCGGATCCGTGAGGGTGTCACCGGCCACGAGGTCGACCGGGGGGTCAAGAACCAGCTGCGGACACTGTCCAAGGAGAACGCCGAGGGGGTGGCGCAGCACTTGGTCATGGTGTCCGAACTGCTCGACACGGACCCCGAGGCGGCTCTGGCCCATGCGGAGACCGCCGCGCGCCGGGCCGGACGGGTGCCCGCTGCCCGTGAGGCACTGGGGCTCGTGGCCTACCGGATGGGTGACTGGGCCCGCGCCCTGAGCGAGTTCAGGACCGTGCGTCGCCTGTCGGGGTCGAGCCACCTTCTGCCGCTCATGGTCGATTGCGAGCGAGCCCTGGGACGCCATGTCAAGGCTCTCGAGCTTGCGCAGAGCGACGAGGCCGCGAACCTGGCGATCGACGACCGGGTGGAGCTCGCCATCGTCGTCTCCGGACTGCGTCGCGATCTCGGCCAGCTCGATTCCGCCATCGCCGGCCTGTCGGACCTGGTCCGCAGGCTGAGCCCCAACCGCCCCTCCGCTGCCCGGCTGTACTACGCCTACGCTGACGCCAAGCTCGCCGCTGGAGACCCGAGCGGCGCGCGGGAGTGGTTTGCGCGAGCGGCCGACGCGGACCACGAGCTGGAGACGGACGCGGCTGAGCGGCTCGATGAGCTCGACGGCGCCGAGGTCATCGACCTCTCGCCGGACCTCGAGGACGACGACGAGGGCCTGAGCCCCGAGGAGCGGTGAGCCGGGTGCGCCTCGCATGAACGGCCGGACCTCGGGCCAGGGGACACTCCGGGCCGAGGCAGTGGAGCGCATGCTGGCTCACCGGGCTGAGGGACCGTTGCGCGGGTTGTACGCGGGCTTGGTCTGCGACCTGGACGGTGTGGTCTACCGAGGATCGCGGGCCGTGCCCGGTGCGCCCGACGTCCTCCGGCAACTGGTGCGCGAGGGCATGCGCATCGTCTACGCGACGAACAACGCGTCTCGGTTGCCCTCGGAGGTGGCGGAGCACCTGAGTGAGCTGGGCCTGCCGGCAAGCTCGCCGGACGTCGTGACCAGTGCCCAGGCAGGGGCAGCGGCGCTGGCCGCCTTGCTCGTACCCGGCTCTCGCGTCCTGGCGCTCGGTGGCCAGGGCGTGTCCGCCGCCCTGGCGGAGGTGGGCCTCGAGCCCGTCCAACCCGCAAGGTCAGCCAGCGGTGCCCCGCCGGCCGCCGTGCTCCAGGGACTGGGCCGCGAGCTGACGGTCCAGGACTTCGAGTCGGCGGCCCGTCACCTGGCTGACGGCGCCGTGTGGGTGGCGACGAACGGCGATGCGACGCTGCCCATGGAGTGGGGCCTGGCCCCCGGGAACGGGGCCTACGTCACCCTCCTGGCCCAAACGGTCGGTCGCGACCCCCTCGTGGTCGGCAAGCCGCACGCGCCGCTCTATCAGGCGTCCGTGGAGCGGCTGGGCACCACCCTGGAGGCGACACTCGCGGTGGGTGACCGCCTCGACACCGACATCGCGGGAGCCGTGGCGGCCGGGCTCGACTCGGCGTGGGTCCTCACCGGCGTCCACCCTCCGAGCGAGCTGCTGCGGCAGCCGGAGGGCGGGGTTCCGACCTGGGTCATCTCACACCTCGCGGAGCTCGAGCAGCCGTATGCCGCTGTGCTGAGGAGCGATGACGGGTACACCTGCGCCGGGGGCTGGGCCCGCGCCACTTCCGAGGGTCTGGACCTGAAGCCCGGACCTGCCGACCCGATCGAGCTGGTGCGGGCCGGGTTGGCGGCTGCACTGGATGCACGAGGGAGCGGGCTTCTCACGGGGGTGGGACTCGGCGAGGTTGCTGCGCAGCTCGACGCCTTGCTGAGCGGGTCACGATCCGGGTAACCGATACGGTGGCTGAGGAGACCGCGCTCGTTCGCGAAGGAGAGCGCTCACGTCACGGCACGGAGGCAGGATGGACATGGAGCTCGCGGAGCAGCAGCCCGGAGACGCCGAGGACCCGGTGGTCCCTACCGGCGCCGCCACCGAGGTGCCGCAGACGGGGGACGAGTCGATCGACGACTCCCTTCGCGACCTCGCCGCCGCGCAGGCAGGGTCGCTCTCGGAGCGGATCGCTGCGGGTGAACGGACTCACGCGGCATTGCAGTCGCGGCTCAGCGACCTTGGTGGCGCGTGACCGGAGGCCGACTCGACGCCGCGCTCGTGGCCCGCGGCCTCGCCCGCTCCCGGGCTCGGGCGGGTGAGCTGATCCGTGCCGGCGTGGTCGTCGTGGACGGCACCGTGGTTGCCAAGCCCAGCCACCAGGTGTCCACCTCGACCGAGATCGTCCTGACGCGCGACGCTGAGCGGTGGGTCAGCCGCGCCGCGCACAAGCTCCTGCGGGCGCTGGTGCTGTGGCCGATCGAGGTCGACGGTCGTCGCTGCCTCGATGTCGGTGCCAGCACTGGCGGCTTCACTCAGGTGCTTCTCGAGCACGGCGCGGAGCACGTCACTGCCCTTGATGTCGGACATGGTCAACTGGTGGCCACGCTCGCTGCTGACCCTCGGGTGCTCGACCTGCCGGGCACCAACGTTCGCGACGTCGAGCCGGCCGCGCTGGGTGAGCCGTTCGACCTCGTCGTCTGTGACGTCAGCTTCATCTCGCTCACGGTGGTGCTGCCCGCAATGCGACGCCTCGTGTCAGACGCCGGCAACCTCGTCGTGCTCGTCAAGCCCCAGTTCGAGGTCGGTCGTGAGCGCCTGGCTCGCACCGGTGTCGTGACCTCGCGTGCGGAGCATCGGCGGGTGCTGCGCACCGTGCACGAGGCGGCGGCCGCGGTCGGGCTCGACGTGCGCGGGGCAGCGCGCAGCCCGATCAGGGGTGGTGAGGGCAACGTCGAGTTCCTGTTGTGGCTCGCGCCACGTCGCCCGGGCGCGGGGGCCCTTGGCGTGGATGACATGCTGGAGTCGATCGACGCCCAGGAGGAGGAACCGTGACCCGCCGCATCCTGCTGGTGGCACACCCGCGCCGGCCCGAGGCGCTCACCGTGGCCAAAGGGGTCATCAAGCGGCTCACCGACCTGGGGATCGACGTCTCGCTGCAGGCCGACGAGGCAAAGGTCCTCGACCTGAAGCACAGCAAGCGCGTCCACATCGCGCGGGAGGAGACGGTGGCCGAGGGTTGTGACCTCGTCGTCGTCCTCGGCGGCGACGGCACGATCCTGAGGGGGGCGGAGTTCGCGAGGAGTGTCGACGTCCCCCTGCTCGGCATCAACCTCGGCCACATCGGCTTCCTTGCCGAGGCGGAGCGGGACGACCTCGATGCCACGGTGGAGCACATCGCAAACCGTCAGTACACCGTCGACGAACGAATGACGTTGCACGTCGATGCGAAATTCGACGGCGAGATCGTGGCGAGCAGCTGGGCCCTCAACGAGGTCAGCGTGGAGAAGGCCTCCCGGGAGCGGATGATCGAGCTCACCATCGAGGTGGACGGCCGGCCCCTGTCGAGCTGGGGTGGCGACGGTTTGATCGTCTCGACGCCGACCGGCTCGACGGCGTATGCCTTCTCCGCCGGCGGTCCGGTCATCTGGCCTCAGGTCGAGGCGATGCTCCTCGTGCCCAACAGCGCCCATGCCCTCTTCGCCCGTCCGCTCGTCCTCGGGCCGGACTCCCACGTGGCGGTCGAGCTCAGGACCGGCACGGACGTCGTCGGCATCATGTGGTGCGACGGCCGCCGTCACATCGACCTGCCTCCGGGCGCACGGATCGAAGTGCGACGGGGTCTGCGTCCGGTCCGGCTCGCCCGGCTGACTCGGGGGCCGTTCACCGATCGTCTCGTCGCGAAGTTCCATCTGCCGGTTCGGGGATGGCGAGGCGACGGTCGGCGCAGCGGACCTCCGTCGGGCGCTGAGCAGCGGACCGACCGTTGGATCCGGAGCGGCCCTGACGGGGCCGCACCTCCAGAGCCGGTGTCGCCCGCCACGCCCGGGGAGGCGCCGGGGCAAAGTCCTGGCGCTGGTGGTGCTCGGCCCTAAGGTGGACCCGTGTTCAGCGAGATGAGGATCCGCGGGGTCGGCGTCATTCACGATGCCGTTCTCGAGCTGAGCCCGGGCCTCAACGTGCTGACGGGCGAGACGGGTGCCGGCAAGACCATGGTCGTCTCCGGTCTCGGTCTGCTCCTCGGCGAGCGAGCCGACTCCGGGCTGGTCCGCAGCGGCGCAGACCAGGCCTTCATCGAAGGTGTCATCCAGCTTCCCACGGGGCACCCGGCGCTCGAGCGGGCCGCAGAGGCCGGGGCCGAGCACGACGACGGCGAGCTCGTCATCGCCCGGACGCTGAGCGCCGCCGGACGCTCGAGGGCTCACGTCGGAGGACGGACCGCCCCGGTGGGCGTGCTGGCCGAGCTGGGGCGACACCTGGTCGCGGTCCATGGGCAGGCCGACCAGTGGCGTCTCAAGCAGGGTGACGCGCACCGTGAGGTGCTCGACGACTTCGGTGGACCGGTCCTCGGATTGCTGCGCGACCGGGTGGCTGTGCTTCATGACGAGTGGCGTGCGGCCCGCGCCGAACACGGCCGTCTCATGGCAGAGACCCGTGAGCGTGCGCGCGAGATGGATTCGCTCACCGCGGCGCTCGAGGAGATCGAGGCCGTCGATCCCCAGCCTGGGGAGGATCTGGCCCTGCGGGCGGAGGACGAGCGGTTGGCTCACGCCGACAGCCTTCGACTCGCTGCGGCTCGCGCGCTCACCGATCTCAGTGGTGAGGAGTATGCCGCTGAGCCCGCTCCCAGCGTCCGTGACCTCGTCGGGTCGGCTCGCTCGGCGCTGTCGCATGCGGCGGTCCATGACGCGAGGCTGGGTGAGCTCGACGCGCGGCTGGACGAGGTTGCGGCGCTCGTCGGCGACGTCTCCGCGGACCTGACCGCCTATCTGGATGACGTGGACCTGGACCCGCAACGACTGGAGTTCGTCCAGGAGCGTCGGGCCGCGCTGGCAGCCCTGACGCGGAAGTATGGCGAGACCGTCGACGAGGTGCTCGAGTGGTCCCAGCAGGCGGCGGCGCGGCTCGATGCGCTGGTCTCGGCGGACGACCGGGTGGAGTCTCTGAGGGCACGCGTGGACGAGCTCACATCAGAGCTGGCCGAGTCCGCTGCCGAGCTCACGGCAGCCCGCAGGGCGGCGGCCGCGGAGTTCGCCGCGCGCGTGTCGACGGAGCTGTCCCACCTTGCCATGGGCAAGGCCGTCATCGACGTGCAGGTCGACCAGCGACCGGACGAGGATGGCGTCCTGCTGCCCACCGGAGAGCGGGTGCGGATCAGCCGGCACGGTGCCGACGACGTCGAGATCCTCCTCGCCGCCAACCCCGGGGCGGCACCGCGCAGCGTGGCCAAAGCCGCCTCAGGTGGTGAGCTCTCGCGGGTCATGCTCGCGCTGGAGGTCGTCGGGGCGCACCCGGGTGCCGCCGACGGACCGTTGGCCTTGTCCCAGCATCGGGCATCGACCCCGCCGACCTTCGTCTTCGACGAGGTGGATGCTGGCGTCGGGGGTCGGGCCGCGCTCGACGTGGGGGCACGTCTCGCCGCCCTGGCCGAGCACGCTCAGGTCATCGTGGTCACCCACCTGGCCCAGGTCGCGGCCTTCGCGGACCGCCATCTCGTCGTCCACAAGTCCGACGACGGCGCCGTGACCTCGAGCAGCGTCACGGTCGTCGACGGTGACGAACGGCTCAGCGAGCTGTCCCGGATGATGGGGGGCGACCCGGACTCGGAGGCAGGTCTGGCTCATGCTCGGGACCTGCTGGAGCAGACGGCAGCCCTGCGGGACGCCCGAGCGGGTGCGGCCTGACGGCCGAGTCGTGCGGCCCTGGGGCCGACGGGACGCTCGAACG
Organism: Intrasporangium calvum; assembly: GCF_028446585.1. Lineage (GTDB taxonomy): Bacteria > Actinomycetota > Actinomycetes > Actinomycetales > Dermatophilaceae > Intrasporangium > Intrasporangium calvum_A. The sequence goes on along the minus strand of NZ_JAPFQL010000003.1, from coordinate 137,053 downwards.
CCGCGGTGCGGTGCCGGTCGGGCGCCGCCGACGTGGCACGATGGGGGCAACCATGGCCATGTCTCTCCGCCGCCGCACGCACACCCCTGCCCCGGGTGAGGGGCTGATCGGCCCTGCCCGCGTGGACGCGCGGACCAAGAACCTCACCAAGCGCCTGCGCGCCGGGGACATCGCCGTCATCGACCACGGCGACCTCGACAAGGTGAGCGCTGACGCCCTGGTCGCGGCCCGTCCCGCAGCCGTCATCAATGCGTCCGCCTCGATCTCCGGTCGCTATCCCAACGTCGGCCCGCAGATCCTCAACGAGGCCGGCATCCCCATCGTCGACGCGGCCGGGCCCGGCGTGATGGAGCTGCACGACGGGGACCAGCTGCGCCTGGATGGCGCGGACGTGTGGCACGGCTCGACCAAGGTGGGCACGGGACGGCGGCTCGACGCCGACGAGATCCAGTCCCAGATGCACGACGCACGCGCCGGACTCGCCGTCCAGATCGAGGCGTTCGCGACGAACACCATGGAGTTCATCCGCAAGGAGCGGGAGCTGCTGCTCGACGGTATCGGCATCCCGCCCATCCGCACCCGGATCGAGGGGCGGCACACGCTCGTGGTCGTGCGTGGTTACCACTACCGCGAGGACCTCCAGACGCTCCGCCCGTACATCCGCGAGTACCGCCCGCTGTTGATCGGCGTCGACGGGGGAGCCGATGCCATCCTCGAGGCGGGTTACCGCCCGGACCTCATCGTCGGTGACATGGACTCGGTCTCCGACCGGGCGCTGCGCTCCGGCGCCGAGATCGTCGTGCACGCCTACCGGGACGGCCGAGCGCCCGGACTGGCCCGCGTGGAGGCGCTCGGGATCACCCCGGTCGTCTTCCCGGCCGCCGGCACGAGCGAGGACGTTGCCATGCTGCTCGCTGACGACGCCGGGGCCGAGCTCATCGTCGCGGTCGGCACCCACGTCACCCTGGTCGAGTTCCTCGACAAGGGCCGGGACGGTCAGGCGTCCACGTTCCTCACGCGCCTCCGGGTCGGCGGCAAGCTCGTCGATGCGAAGGGGGTGAGTCGGCTCTACCAGGCTCGGCTGCCGGCGCGACTGCTCATGCTGATGCTCCTCGTCGGCCTCCTCGCCCTCTTTGTGGCGCTGTCCGCCACGCCTGCCGGCCAAGCCTGGTTGCAGGTCATCGCCGCCAGGTGGGACGACCTCTGGACCGCTGTCGTGGAGATCTTCACGTGATCGACTTTCGCTACCATCTCGTCTCCATCATCTCGATCTTTCTGGCCCTGGCCGTCGGCATCGTGCTCGGCGCCGGGCCGCTCCAGGGCAACCTGGGCTCCCAGCTCACCGACCAGGTGTCTGCGCTGCGCGCCGAGAAACAGGACCTCAACGAAAGCCTCGCTGCGAGCGAGCGCCGCGTGGCAGCCGGTGACGACTACGCCTCGGCGGTGAGTGAACGGGTCATCGCTGGTTCGCTGCCGGGTCACAAGGTCGTCGTGCTCGTGCTTCCCGCCGCCGACGGCACGCTGGTCGGCCTGGTCGAGGAAGCGGTGACGGCGAGCGGCGCGACGCTCAATGGCACGGTCACCCTCGGCAGCGACTGGTTCGATCCCGCACTCGCCGCGGACCGAGCCGAGGCGGCTTCTGCAGCAGCATCGACCCTCGGCATCTCGTCACCCCTGTCCGGTGACGCGCTGCTCGCCGAAGGGCTCGCCCGCCTCACGGTGAGCACGGACGTCGTGTCTGCGTCCGAGTCGCGGGCGGCGGCGCTCAAGACGCTGACGGATGCCGACCTCGTCACCTCCTCGACCGAGCGGCTGGAGCCCGCGGACCTCGCCATCATCGTCTCGGCCCCCTTTGCGGGAGACGAGGCCGAGGTGCAGCGCAGAGCAGAGACGATCCGGACCTTGGCCCGCTTCGTGGCCGACAGCTCCGCCGGTGCCGTCGTCGCCGGACCGGAGCCCGTCCGGGCGGCCGGCCAGCCGGCCACCTCGGATGCGGTTGCGGCGGTCCGGACGGTCGATGCCACCGCGCGGCTCATCTCCACGGTGGACCATGCGAGCGACCCCTCGGGCCCGGCCATCGTCGTGCTGGCACTCCAGGCCGAACTGGCCGGAGAGGTCGCGCACTACGGGACGGCGGACGGAGCCACGGCCACGACGCCGAGAGTGACGCAGTGACGGACGGCGCGGGGGCTTCTCCAGCTGACTCGGGCATCGGGGAGCCGACATCGGCGCTCACTGCGGCGCTTGCGGCTGCGGCCGCGACCGCGGTGGGCCGGGCGCTCGCCGCCCGGCTGCCGGTGAACACCAGAGCCCGCTGGCAGAGGAGCAACCATGCAGGTCAGCCGGTCACTCTCCTTGAGGGCCCCGTCTGGGTCGCGGGAGCCGCCGCGGGACTGGCCCTCGCCTCGATGGCTCGCTCGGGTCGCGGCGTCCGTCGGCGCCAACGGGACCGGCGGGACACCGTCGGTCCGGCCCTGCTCGTGGTCGTCGGGAGCGGTGCCCTCGGCGTGCTCGACGACGTGGCCGGGAGTGCGAAGAGCAAGGGCCTCAGAGGCCATCTCGGTGCGCTCCGGCGCGGCGAGGTGACGACGGGCGCGATCAAGGTGCTGGGTCTCGCGGCGACCGGCGTGGCCGCGGCACTCCTCGCTGACCGGAACGAGGTCCGGCACCCGGTCGGAACCATCGAGACCCTCTTGGGCGGCGCTGTCATCGCAGGGGCGGCCAATGCCGCGAACCTCTTTGACCTGCGGCCAGGCCGTGCCCTCAAGGTCGTACTGGTCTGCGCGGCGCCTCTGGCTCTCAACGGATCTGCCGCTGCTGCAGCAGCTCTGGGGGCCTCGGCGGGGGTCATCCGGGACGATCTGGCGGGGACGTCGATGCTCGGCGACACCGGCGCCAACGCTGCGGGTGCCTTGGTCGGGCTGGCGTTGGTGGAGAGCATGGGCCTACGTGGCCGCCTGCTCGCCCTGGGCGGCCTCACGGCCCTCACTCTCGCGTCCGAGAGGGTGAGCTTCACCCGTGTCATCGAAGCCAATCCGACGTTGCGCCGGTTGGACGAGTGGGGTCGGGCCCGGACATGAGGGGTGAGCCGGCGCCGGGATCGTCTCCCGTCCGCAGCGTGGTGGCCGCTGCCGGGTCCATCGCCGCAATCACCGTGGTGGCGCGAGTCGTCGGGTTCGGGCGGTGGTTCGCCTTCTCGCACTCCGTCGGCGCCACCTGCGTGGGCAGTGTCTACCAGTCGGTCAATGCGGTGCCCAATGTCATCTTCGAGATCGCCGCCGGTGGCGTGCTGGCAGCCGTAGCAGTGCCCCTCGTCGCCGGCGCCCTCGCTCAGGGCAACCGGGCCCGCGCAGACGAGACGGCCTCCGCGCTGCTCACCTGGGCGCTGGTCGTCCTCCTCCCGCTCGGGGTCATCGTCCTGCTGGCCGCCCGCCCGATCGCCGCGACCCTGCTGGGCACCGGCTGCAGCGACGAGGTGGCCCTCGGCACCCAGTTCCTCGAGGTCTTCGCGATCCAGCTGCCGCTCTATGGGATTGCCATCGTCGTCGGCGGGGTGCTCCAGGCCCACCGCAGGTTTGTCGCGTCGGCGCTGGCGCCGCTCGTGTCGAGCCTCGTCGTCATCGCCACCTACCTCCTCTACCGCGCGGCCGTGCCGGAGCCGGCTGCCGCGATCGCAGCCGTTCCGTCGGAGGGCGTGCGCATCCTCGCGGTCGGGACGACCCTGGGGGTCGCTGCGATGGCGATCACGGTGGTGGCGCCGCTCCGCAGCGTCGGTGTCCGGCTCCGGCCCCTGCTGCGCTTCCCCGCCGGCACGGGCAACCGAGTCCGGTCCCTCGCGCTCGCCGGTTTGCTCGGCGTCGCCGGACAGCAGCTCGCCACACTCGTCGTCATCCGCCTCGCGAACGACCGCGGCGGCGTGGGCACGCTCAACGTCTTCCTCTACGCGCAGGCCGTGACGCTCCTTCCGTATGCGGTGCTCGCGGTCCCTCTCGCGACGGCCGCCTTCCCGGGCCTCGCGCATGCCGTGGCGGTGGCGCCGCCCCGGCCCACAGGAGGCCGCCGGCGTGGCCCGGGGCTCGGTCCCGAGGGACACACCACCCTGCGCCACAGCTGGTTCGGCGTCCTCGCCGTCGGTATCGCCGGCGCCGGCATCCTCGTCGCGGTGGCCGGCCCGGTCGGCAGCTTCTTCACCCACCTTGACGCCGGCGGCTCGGCGACCGCCTCGGCGGCGACCCTCGCGGCAATGGCAGGCGCGCTCGTTGCCTTCGCGCCGACGGTCCCGGCGCTCGGGGCGATCGCGCTGCTCAGCCGGGCCTGCTACCTCGGCGAGAAGGCGGTGCTCGCGGGGGCGCTGATCGGGGTCGCCTGGCTGGCGACGACCGTGCTGCCCCTCGTCCTGCTCGACCCGGCAGAGAGCGACGGGCCCGCGTCGCTGCGGGTGCTGGCCCTCGGCTCCAGTGTCGGGCTGTCTTGCGGTGCAGCGGCGCTCGCCGTCCTCGTTGGGCGGGAGTGGGGCCGCTCGGTGCTGGCTGTCCCGGCGCGGCCACTCCTGGCGGTCGTGGTCGGCGCGGTCGCGGCCGGGTCGGTCGGGTGGTTCGCAGGGGAGCGGTTCGCGAGCCAGGACCTGCTCGCTGCACTGGGTCTCGCGACAGCCGTCGGGGTGGGCTCGGCGATCGTGCTCACCCTCGTCGCTTGGGCGGTTGACCCGAGCCTCCCGCGCCGGCTCCGCACGCTGCGGTCACCGGCCCCCAGCACCCCCGGAGGTCAGGAATGAAGGTCCTCATGGTCGTCGGCGAGTCCACGGGTGGCATCGGCGCGCACGTCGACCGGCTGACGCGCGACCTGAGGTCGGCCGGTGTCGAGGTCGCCCTCGCCACCTCGTCCTCGACGGCGGCCGCTTTCGGCTGGGTCGATGCCCGCAGACTCTGGCCCGTCCATCGCGGCATCGGGGCTCCCCGGGGGCTCGTCGACTGGCACCTGCTCAAGAACCTCGCCGGGACGGTCGACGTCGTCCACGCGCACGGCCACCAGGCTGCGGTCGTCGCTGCGGTGGCGGTCGCCCGCGCTCGCCCCCGACCACGGCTCGTCATCTCGCTGCACAACACGCTGCCCACGGGCCCCGTCCCTGGGGGTGTGGGGAGTGGGGCCACTCGAGCTGGTGGGGGTGTGGGGAGTGGGGCCACTCGAGTGTGGCGTGGGGTGCGTACGCGAGTGCGCGACGCCGCCCGCACGTCGGCGCACCGAGCGATCCGGTGGGCGCTGAGCCGGGCCGCGCTCGTGACCGGCGCGAGCGCCGACCTCGTCAGCCTCGCCGAGGACCTCGGCGCGCGGCGGGTCGAGCTGGCCACCGTGGCGTCACCTCAGGTCGGGGAGCTGCTGGCGTCGCCACGTCCGAGCCAGGAGGAGCGCCACGCGGAGCGACGGCAGCTGCGCCGGGACGGCCACGACGTCGACCCCGACCTGCCCCTCGTGCTCACCATCGCCCGCATCGCCCCGCAGAAGGACCTGCACGCCCTCGTGGCAGCCGCTGGGGCCGCCCGGACGCGAGCTGCGTGGGTCGTCGTCGGAGGAGGGGACGAGCGGCTGCGAGCGGACCTGGAGAGCGAGCTCAGCGGCATACCGCTGCGTCTGGTCGGGCCCCAGCGGGACGTCGTTCGCTGGTTGCGGGCCGCTGACGTCTTCGTCCTGCCCAGCCGGTGGGAGGCCCGCGCCCTCGTCGTCCAGGAGGCGATGGCGGCCGGCCTGCCGGTCGTCGCCACGCGCACCGGCGGCCTGCCCCAGCTCGTCGGCGACGCGGGACTGCTCGTCGACGTCGGGGACGCGCAGGGCATCGCGAACGCCGTGGACGAGCTCCTGTCCGACGGCCCGCTGCGCGACCGCCTCGGTGCCGCGGCGCGGTCGGAGGCGCAGCGTTGGGCGACCCCGGAGGACGAGGCGCGCCGCTGGGTGTCGCGCTACACGGCAGCACTCCGGCAATGACGTAGACTTAAAGCCCGTGGTGGAAACGACGAAGCACATCTTTGTGACCGGAGGCGTCGCCTCATCCCTCGGCAAGGGCTTGACGGCTTCCAGCCTCGGCCGACTGCTTCGATCCCGTGGCCTGCGCGTCACGATGCAGAAGCTCGACCCCTACATCAACGTGGACCCCGGGACGATGAACCCGTTCCAGCACGGGGAGGTCTTCGTCACCGACGACGGCGCGGAGACCGACCTCGACATCGGGCACTACGAGCGGTTCCTCGACGTCAACCTCGTCGGCAGCGCCAACGTGACGACCGGCCAGGTCTACAACACCGTCATCGCCCGAGAGCGCCGCGGGGAGTACCTCGGCGACACCGTCCAGGTCATCCCGCACATCACCAACGAGATCGTCGCCCGGATGCGCGCCCTCGCCACCGGGACACCGGACGCGCCGGACGTCATCATCACCGAGATCGGTGGCACCGTCGGCGACATCGAGTCGCTGCCCTTCCTCGAGGCGGCCCGCCAGGTCCGCCACCTCATCGGCCGCGACAACTGCTTCTTCCTCCACGTCTCGCTCGTGCCCTACATCGCGCCGAGCGGTGAGCTGAAGACGAAGCCCACCCAGCACTCCGTCGCCGCACTGCGCCAGGTCGGCATCCAGCCCGACGGCCTCGTGCTCCGCGCCGACCGGGACATCCCCGAGCCGATCAAGCGCAAGATCTCCCTCATGTGCGACGTCGACGTCGACGCCGTCGCCGCAGCGGTCGACGCGCCGAGCATCTACGACATCCCCAAGGTGCTCCACCGCGAAGGGCTCGACGCCTACGTCATCCGGCGCCTCGGCCTGAACTTCCGCGACGTCGACTGGACCGAGTGGGACCAGCTGCTCGAGCGCGTCCACGACCCCGAGCACGACGTCGAGGTCGCCCTCGTGGGCAAGTACATCGACCTGCCCGACGCCTACCTTTCGGTGACCGAGGCGCTGCGGGCCGGCGGCTTCCACCACGACGCCAAGGTCCGGATCCGCTGGGTCGCCTCCGACGACTGCCAGACGCCGGCCGGGGCACAGCACGCGCTCGGTGGCGTGGACGCCGTGCTCGTCCCCGGCGGATTCGGGGTGCGTGGCATCGAGGGCAAGCTCGGAGCGCTGACCTGGGCGCGTGAGAAGCAGGTCCCGACGCTCGGCATCTGCCTCGGACTGCAGTGCATGGTCATCGAGTACGCCCGGACGGTGCTCGGCGTGAGCGGCGCCTCCTCAACGGAGTTCGACCCGCAGACGGCCGACCCCGTCATCGCGACGATGGAGGAGCAGAAGGCCTTCGTCGACGGCGCCGGGGACCTCGGCGGCACGATGCGGCTCGGGCTCTACCCGGCCCGCCTCAAGGACGGCTCGGTCACTCGGGCGACCTACGGGGCCGCCGAGGTCAAGGAGCGCCACCGGCACCGCTACGAGGTCAACAACGGCTACCGCGAGCAGCTCGAGGCCGCCGGGCTCGTCATCTCCGGCACCTCTCCGGACGGGCACCTCGTCGAGTTCGTCGAGCTGCCCCAGGAGGTCCACCCCTACTACGTCTCGACGCAGGCCCACCCGGAGTTCCTCTCCCGTCCCAACCGGGCGCACCCGCTCTTCGCGGGCCTGATCGGTGCGGCGCTCGAGCAGCAGCGGGCCCAGCGCCTTGTCGAGGTCGAGCGACCCAGGCATGCCCACGACGAGGACGGGCACCCGCTCGGCGACTCGCAGCCCGGGGCCGCCCAGCGGTCTGCCGAGCCGGACCTCGTGCCGGTCGCCGTCGAGGCGGAGTGAGCCTGTCGGCCCCCCGGGGCAACGCCACCGACGTCGTCGAGGACTGGACCTCCAATCCGGTGATCGAGTCGTCAGTGCCCTACTCCGGCCTGATCTTCGACGTCAGGCGGGACCGCGTCGACCTGGGCGAGGGCGGCGTCGTCGTCCGGGAGTTCATCGAGCACCCGGGGGCCGTGGCCATCGTGGCGCTGCACCCGTTCGACGGGGTCGACCACGTGCTGCTGATCCGCCAGTACCGTCACGCGACCCGCGGTCACGTGTGGGAGCTGCCGGCCGGTCTGCTCGACGTGGCCGGCGAGCCGCACTGGAAGGCCGCGGCCCGCGAGCTGGCCGAGGAGGTCGACCTCGCCGCCGGGAAGTGGGACGTCCTCGTCGACGAGGTCGTCTCCGCCGGCGCCTTCCCGGAGCCGGTGCGGATCTTCCTCGCCCGAGACCTGGCCGACGTGCCGGGAGAGCACCTCCACGAGCGGCACGCCGAGGAGCTGACCATCCGGCCGCTCTGGGTGCCGCTGGACGAGGCGCACCAGGCGGCGCTCGCCGGCCGGATCAGCAACAGCGCCTGCCTCATCGGGGTGCTCACCGCGCACGCTGCCCGCGCTGCCGGTTGGGCCACCCTGCGGCCCAAGGACGCTGCCTGGCCCGCCTGGGAGGCGCAACGCCGCGCCGCGTCGTCGGGGGACCACCGGTGACTGGCTCAGCAGCGGGGGGCTGTCCTTGCGGCGGCGGCCCCTACGCCGCGTGCTGCGAGCCGGTCCTCGACGGCGTCCGACAGCCGCCCACCGCCGAGGAGCTGATGCGGTCGCGCTACACCGCTTACGCGCGCCACCATGCCGACCACATCTTCCGGACCTGGCACCCACGCACCCGCCCGGAGCGCCCCCTCGTCGACCATGACGTGGTCTGGACCGGCCTGAGGATCATCCGCGTCGAGGGCGGCGGCCCCGACGACGAGACCGGCACCGTCGAGTTCATTGCGTCCAACACCGGGCCGCACGGCACGGGGGAGCTGCACGAAGTGAGCCGGTTCGCACGGCGGGCCGGGCGCTGGTGCTACGTCGCCGAGGACGAGGCCTGAACGCTACGGGACGGGCTGCGTCTCCTGGGCCGCTCGCTGCCGGCGGGACGGCTCGTCCAGGTGCAGCCGGCCGCGCAGCCGGCCCGCCGGCCGTTCGACCAGCACCCAGGACAGCCACGACAGGACCATCGCGGCCGCGATGAGCCCGAGGTTGCGCAGGATCGACTTGTCGCCGAACAGCACCGAGTTGATCAGCGCCTGGTGCCACAGATAGAGCGCGTAGCTGATGGTCCCGAAGAAGACCATCACCGGCGAGGCCACGACCGGCGAGTGGCCGAGGACGGCGGCCGCGACGAGCCACACCCCGAGCACGGCATAGATCGCTCCCAACGGTCGGAACAGGCCGTGGTCGGTCGCGACGTCGTGCGACGGGAAGGCCGAGACGAGCACCATGACGACGAAGGGGATGAGCACGCTCACCCGCGGTGGGTGCCAGCCCTTGCGCGCCATTGACGCCAGGGCGACCGCCAGGGACACGCCCAGCAGGAGCGCGAACGCATTGGTCTCGGTGGAGATGTCGAGACGGATGAAGGACCCCTTGGTCCACACGCTGTAGACGGTGGCCACCGCCGCGAGCCCAAGGACCAGACCCATCAGGTGGCGTCGCCCCCACGTCATCAGAGCGATGAAGAGAAGCGGCCACACGACGTAGAACTGCTCCTCGACGGAGAGCGACCACAGGTGGTTGAGCACGCCGAGGTCAGTGCCGGCGATGCGCACCCAGTTGCCGACATAGAAGAGGGACGCGAGGGCCGCCCCCGGATAGCTCGGCAGCCGGGAGTCCCCAGTGGCCCAGAGCAGGAGGGGCACGAGCGCGAGAAAGACCAGGAGGGCCGGTAGGAGGCGCAGCGTGCGCCGACCCCAGAAGCGCCAGAGCGACACGGAGCCCCAGCGGTCCCACTCACGGATCAGCAGGCTGGTGATGAGATAGCCGGACAGGACGAAGAAGAGGGTGACTCCCGACAGGGCTCCCCACCGGATGGGGAGGCCGCTGTGCGCGGCGACCACCAGGACAATGGCGAGGCCGCGCACGCCGTCGAGGTCGCGGTTGCGGGAGTGCTGCACGGGCAGAGCCTAGGCAATGTTCGGCTCCAACCCACCCTCCAGTCGCTGGGCGGACCGTTCCGCCGGCGTCGGGCGGCCTGACTCACCCCGTAGGATTGGCAGTCGGCGCCCTGTGCCCCGACCGCGACCCGACCCCCTGCCCACGGCACCATCGGAGCGCGAGCGAGCCCAGCGGCATACGGCAGCATCGCCACCGCCGCACGCAACCACCGCACCATCGGAAGGACAACCTTCGTGCTCCGCACTCACGAGGCCGGCACCCTGCGCTCAGACCACGCCGGGGAAACCGTCACACTCACCGGCTGGGTGGCCCGGCGGCGAGATCACGGCGGCGTGGCGTTCCTCGACCTGCGAGACGCCAGCGGCATCGCCCAGGTCGTCGCGCGCGACGAGGTGCTCGCCGAGGGCGGGGCACACGAGGTGCGCAACGAGTACTGCGTCAGGGTGACCGGCGAGGTGCGCGTGCGACCGGAGGGCAACGTCAACCCCGACCTGCCCACCGGCGAGATCGAGGTCATCGTCAACGAGCTCGAGGTGCTCAACGCCAGCGCGCCGCTGCCCTTCCAGATCGACGAGCGCGTCACCGTGGGGGAGGAGGCCCGGCTCAAGCACCGCTATCTCGACCTGCGTCGCCCGGGGGCCAGCTCCGCCGGTGCCGCCATCCGCCTGCGCTCCAAGGTCAACGCCGCCGCCCGCAAGGTCCTCGGCGAGCGCGACTTCGTCGAGATCGAGACGCCCACCCTGACCCGGTCGACCCCCGAGGGCGCCCGTGACTTCCTCGTGCCGGCCCGGCTGGCTCCGGGCTCGTGGTACGCGCTCCCGCAGAGCCCGCAGCTGTTCAAGCAGCTGCTCATGGTGGCCGGGATGGAGCGCTACTACCAGATCGCCCGCTGCTACCGCGACGAGGACTTCCGGGCCGACCGGCAGCCCGAGTTCACCCAGCTCGACATCGAGATGTCCTTCGTCGAGCAGGACGATGTGCTCGAGCTCGGCGAAGCCGTCGTCCGGGAGATCTGGAAGCTGATCGGCGTCGAGCTCGACGTGCCGTTCCAGCGGATGACCTACCACGACGCCATGGCCCGCTACGGCTCCGACAAGCCCGACCTGCGCTTCGGGCAGGAGCTCGTCGAGTGCACCGAGTACTTCGCGGACACGCCCTTCCGGGTCTTCCAGTCCGAGTACGTCGGCGCCGTCGTCATGCCGGGTGGCGCATCGCAGCCCCGCAAGCAGCTCGACGCGTGGCAGGAGTGGGCCAAGCAGCGCGGCGCCAAGGGCCTGGCCTACGTGCTGGTCCAGGAGGACGGCGAGCTCGGCGGTCCGGTCGCCAAGAACCTCACCGACACCGAGCGGGCCGGCCTCGCCGCGCACGTCGGCGCCCAGCCAGGCGACGCGGTGTTCTTCGCCGCCGGCCCCGCCAAGTCGTCGCGGGCGCTGCTCGGCGCCGCCCGGCTCGAGATCGGTCGCAGGTGCGATCTCATCGACGAGTCGCAGTGGAGCTTCCTCTGGGTGCTCGACGCGCCGCTCTTCGAGCCCGCCGCAGAAGCGACGGCCTCGGGCGACGTCGCGCTCGGCTACAGCGCCTGGACCGCCGTGCACCACGCCTTCACGTCGCCGAAGAAGGAGTTCGAGGACACCTTCGACACCGACCCGGGCTCGGCGCTCGCCTACGCCTACGACATGGTGTGCAACGGCAACGAGATCGGCGGCGGCTCGATTCGTATCCACCGCCGGGACGTGCAGGAGCGGGTCTTCGACGTCATGGGGATCGGGGCCGAGGAGGCGCAGGAGAAGTTCGGCTTCCTCCTCGACGCCTTCCAGTACGGCGCCCCGCCGCACGGCGGCATCGCCTTCGGGTGGGACCGCATCGTCTCGCTGCTCGCCCGCACCGAGTCGATCCGCGACGTCATCGCCTTCCCCAAGACCGGTGGCGGCTATGACCCGCTGACCGCGGCGCCCGCGCCGATCACCCCCCAGCAGCGCAAGGAGGCGGGCGTCGACGCGGCGCCGGCTGACGCGGGCTGAGCCCGCGATCGGGTCGAGGTCCCCGCGTCGCACTGGCGTGGAAGCGTCGGCCCGGCCTCGGTGCGTCGGGGTCGTGTGTCCAGTTGGCCTGGATGCGTCGGGTTGAGGCGACGCATCCAGGTCTTTGGTGCGAGCGGCGTCGCGGCAGCTGAGTCAGTGTGCGGCTCCGCGTGGGAGGTCGGTGCGATGGACGAGGCGTCGGCTCGACCAGATGTGGTCGTCGCCGTAGCCCAGGCCGTGGTAGAGCCGACGGGCGACGTCGTTGTCGGAGTACATGCCGAGGGTGCAGCAGCCGTCTGACCGGACCGCGGCACGGGTGAGTGCCGCGGTGACCGCGAGACCGAGCCCGGTTCCGCGTTGGTCGGCACGGACCGTGATGCCTTCGAGAATCGGCGCGCCGGACAGCGTGCGGTCGAGGACGCCGCACGCCACGAGGGTGCCCGCGCTGTCGCGGACACCGACCCACCGTTGGCCCCTGGTCTCGAAGGGTCGAGCGTCGGTGCGGGCGTTGGCCACCTCGAGCAGCGTGCGGATGTCGGCCTCGTCGGACTCATCCAGAGGACGGACCCGGGCCTCCGCATCGACGAGGGGAGGCTCCGTGTGCGTGCACATCCACTCCCAGTCCCCACCCGGATCGGTGAGGGGGACCACCGAAGCGAATGACTCGAACGCCGCCCGCTCGACGGTCGCATGCAGGACCTGCGGGTCATCGAGTGGGTTGTCGGCGTGGTCGTGCCCGGTGAGCTCCGCCGCCAGGTCTGCCACGTCCGCGGCGGAGCCGAGGACGACGAGCCCGAGACGCCGGGTGTGCGTCCGGCGAGGGACGATGAGCGCCGAACCGAGCGCCCACCCCGGGCCGTCGAGGGGGTCCGCCAGGTCGTAGCGGACGAAGGCGTCACCGCCGGTCGCCGCGAGCAGGTCCGCGTGCGTGCGGAGGATCACGGCACCGGCGCGGCGGGTGGCATCGGTCATGCGGGTCTGATCCTTCAACTCGGTGGGAGCGGGGTCGGTGGGCGGCTGGGTAGGTCCGGCATCAGTAGGGCACCAGTGGGTGGTCAGTGGCCCATCAGTGGGTCAGGCCAAAGCGGCGGTGCAGGCGGCGCAAGGGGGCGGGCGCCCACCAGTTCCAGCGGCCGAGCACGGTCATCGTCGCGGGGACGAGCAGCATCCGGACCACGGTCGCATCGATGATGACGGCGGCCACGAGCGCGACGCCCATCTGCTTGATGATGAGGATGTCACCGGCGATGAAGCCGGCGAACACGATGATGATGAGCAGCGCGGCGGATGTGATGATCCGGCCCGTGCGCTGGAGGCCGAGCGCCACCGCGCGATCGTTGTCCGCGCCTCCTTCGTGCTCCTCGACGATCCGCGATAGCAGGAAGAGCTCGTAGTCCATCGAGAGGCCGAAGCCGAACGCGAGGACGAGGAACGGCACCATCGACTCCACGGCACCCACCGACGTGAAGCCGAGCGGGCCCTCCAGGTTGCCGTCCTGGAACACCCACACGACGACCCCGAGGGCTGCACCGAGAGAGATGACGTTGAGCACGAGGGCCTTGAGCGGGATGACCACCGAACCCGTCATGAGGAACAGGAGGACAAAGGTGCCGAGGACGACGAGCGTCACGGCCCAGGGGGCGCCCTCGGCCATCGAGTCGAGGAAGTCGATCTGCCCGGCTGCCTGACCGGTGACCCAGGTGTCGAAGCCGGGGTCGAGGTCGGACAGGGCCGTGACGAGGTCCTGCGCCGCGTCCGAGGTCGGGGGACCGGCGACCCGGAACCCCGCGAGCTGGTAGTCGGCGCCGAGAGGCCGGACGTCGAGACCGGTCACGCCCGGTTGGTCGCGGAAGCGCTCGAGGGCGTCGCGGACCTCGGCGGTGTCCGGGCTGCGGGCCACCACCGTGACCTGGGGAGCGGCCAGGTCGGGGTAGTCGGTGCGAAGCGTGTCGAAGAACACCCGTTGCGGCGCCGAGACCGGGAGCAGCTCGGTCCCGGACGCGGTGAGGCGCAGGTCGAGGGTCGGCGCCGCCAGCGCCGCCAGCAGGACGAGGCCACCCGCGATGACGCTGAAGGGGCGGCGCTGGACCGCTGTCGCGAGTCTGGAGAACAGGCCCGTGTCGTCCGCGGCACGGAACGACCGCTTGCTCAGGCGCCGCGCGCCGAGGACGGCCAGGGCGGGCACGAGCGTCACCGCGACGACCATCGCGACCAGGACGACACTCACGCCGGCCAGCCCGATGGCCCGCATGATCTCGGCCTCGAAGACGAGCAGGCCGGACAGGGCGATGGCGACCGTGACCCCGGAGAAGAGGACGGTCCGGCCGGCGGTCGCCACGGTGCGGCCCGCCGCCGAGATCGCGTCGTCCCTGGTCGGGTCCTGGCCCGGCCGGACGGCGAGCTCCTCGCGGAACCGGTTCACCGTGAGCAGGCCGTAGTCGATCGAGAGCCCGAGACCGAGCAGGGTCACGATGTTGACCACGGTGGCGTCGAGGTCCATGGCGTGCGAGAAGCCGAAGAGTGACAACAGCGCCCCGCCGATGGAGACGATGGCGCCCAGGACCGGCATTCCGGCCGCCACGAAACCCCCGAAGACGAGCACCATGACGAGGAAGGTGAGGGGCAGCGCGATGCCCTCGCCGCGCAGCAGATCGCTCTCGATGGTGCTGGTGATCGCCTTCAGGACGTGGTGGTAGCTCCCGACGGATCCCGTGGCTCCAGGCAGGGCCGCGACGACGTCACCGAACCCGTCCTCGACCGCGGACCGGGTCACGGACAGCTCTGCCTCGTCCTGCCCCTCCTCCAGGTCAACGATCGTGAGAAACGCCCCTTGCTCGGGCGAGCCGTCGGCGACGAGAGGGCGGACGGCCGGATCGCTGGGGCCTTCGGGCGACAGCAGCGGCGACCGGACCCCGGCGACACCCGGGATCTGGGTGAGGCGCCCCGTCGCGGCCGCTGCGGCAGCCACTGACGGGCGATCGTCGAGAGAGGCACCCCGAACCTGCAGCATGAGGTTGTCCAGCGACGGCTCGGCGCGCTGGATCAGCTCGCGTGCGGTCTGCGACTGGCCGGGCACCCGG
This sequence comes from Intrasporangium calvum, assembly GCF_028446585.1. GTDB lineage: Bacteria > Actinomycetota > Actinomycetes > Actinomycetales > Dermatophilaceae > Intrasporangium > Intrasporangium calvum_A. The sequence goes on along the minus strand of NZ_JAPFQL010000003.1, from coordinate 122,043 downwards.
GGCTCACCGGAGGTCAGGCGCTCGAACAAGGACTCGCCCGTCACGCCCCCGACGGCGACGGCAAAGGAGGTGAGCGCCGCCAGGAGCCAGCCGAGGACCCACCAGAGCGGATGGCGTCCGGTGGCCCGACCGAGGCGGGCCAGGACCGTCGTTGGCTGGCCGGCCGCGGTGAACTGCGGAAGGGGTTGACCGGACACGCCAGATAGCCTTCCACAGTGACCTCGGACGACCTCTTCGGTGCCGCCACAGCGGCGGAGCGGGACGACCGGCCGCTCTCGGCCGGCGGTGCTCCGCTCGCGGTCCGCATGCGCCCGCGCTCGCTCGACGAGGTGCGAGGGCAAGGCGCGGTGCTCCGGCCGGGCAGCCCGCTGCGACGCCTCATCGAGGGCAGTGGGGGAGCGGCCGGCCCGCTGTCGGCGATCATCTGGGGCCCCCCGGGCACCGGCAAGACCACCCTCGCCCATCTGGTCGCCACGGCCGCGGACCGGCGTTTCGTGGAGCTGTCAGCGGTCACCGCCGGCGTCAAGGACGTGCGCGCGGTCATGGAGACGGCGGTGCGCGAGCGGGACCTCTACGGCCGGCAGACCGTCCTGTTTCTCGATGAGATCCATCGGTTCACCAAGGCGCAGCAGGATGCCCTCCTGCCCGGGGTCGAGAACCGCACCGTCATCCTGGTCGCCGCGACCACCGAGAACCCCTCCTTCAGCGTCATCGCGCCGCTGTTGTCCCGGTCCGTGCTCATCACCCTGGGCTCCCTGTCGGACGAGGACGTCCGCGACGTGGTGCGGTCGGCCCTGCTCGACGAGCGCGGGTTCGCCGGGGCACACACGATCGACGACGACGCCATGGAGCACCTGGTGCGCACCTCCGGTGGCGACGCGCGCCGGGCCCTCACCTCGTTGGAGGCCGCCGCCGGCGTGGCCCTCGACGCGGAGCCGGCAGGACGGACCGACGAGGACCCCGTCGCGATCCGGCTGGCACACGTCGAACAGGCCATCGCGCATGCGGCTGTGCGCTACGACCGGGCCGGCGACCAGCACTACGACGTGGCGAGCGCGTTGATCAAGTCCATGCGCGGCAGCGACGTCGATGCGGCCCTGCACTATCTGGCCCGCATGCTCGAGGCCGGCGAGGACCCCCGCTTCATCGCCCGCCGGATCGTGATCGCGGCGAGCGAGGACGTCGGCATGGCCGACCCGACCGCGCTCCAGACGGCCGTCGCCGCGATGCATGCGGTGGCCCAGATCGGGATGCCCGAGGCGCGGATCATCCTCGCCCAGGCCGTGGTGCACAACGCGCTGGCACCCAAGTCCAATGCTGCCTATGCCGCGATCAACGCCGCCATCGCCGACGTCCGAGCCGGCCGTGGCGGGGCGGTGCCGACCCACCTGAGGGGCAGCGGGTACGCCGGCGCGGAACGGCTCGGGCACGGGGACGGCTACGTCTACGCTCATGACCAGCCGGATGGCGTCGCGCGGCAGCAGTACCTGCCCGATGACCTCCAGGGCCGGACCGACTACTACCTGCCGACCGACCGCGGCTTCGAGGAGCGCCTGCGGGCTCGCCTGGAGTGGTTGCGGGACCGGCTGGGCAAGCCCCCGCGACGGGAGACCTGAGCCGCCGTCCGGTCCCGGGCAAGACATTCTGCAGCCGAGCAGCCCTCCAGGGTAACGATTTGTGATTCGTGACCGTCGCAACCCGTGACCGGGGCACTGCTCTGTGGCAGAGTCACCGTCGGCTCCGCGACGGGCGGCCCTCCATGCTCCACCCCGTTGTGCAGTGCCACTGGTCCGGCATGTCCAGCCGGCCCTCCCACGCAGCACGTCGTTCCATCCCCTTCACACCCCAGGACGGAGAGCAGCCCCTTGAGCAGTCCGGGCGCCACCGACGCCTTGACCCAGACCTCTGTGGGGGCGCCGGCCCGCTTCCGCGACGACTCTCCGCTCGCCCCGCCGACCGGTCGGTCCGGGCGGTCACCCGGCCAGGTCGCCTGGGATCGGCTGCGGCGGGACAAGGTGGCCATCGTCTGCGCGGGGGTCATCCTCTTCTTCGTCCTCGTCGCGCTCTTCGCCCCACTGCTCACCAGTCTGCAGTCCGTCGACCCGGTCACGGGCACGAGGGCCGACCCATACACCACCCACACAGAGCTGCTTGACCTCAACGGCTTCCCCTCGGAGGGCATGAGCTCGGCCCACTGGCTCGGCATCGAGAAGGGGCTCGGGCGGGACCTCTTCGCACGCTGGGCCTACGGCGCGCGCCCCTCCCTCGTCATCGGCTTCGCGGCGGCTGCCCTCTCGACCGTCCTCGGTGTGACGTTCGGTCTGCTCGCTGGCTACCTCGGCGGGGCGGTCGACCGGGCCATCTCGTGGGTGACCGACTTCTTCCTCAGCCTGCCCCTGCTCCTGCTCATCGTCGCCGTCGTGCCGATCGTGGAGCTTCGATTCGGCGAACGCGGGTCGCTCACCGCCGAGCAGACCTCGACCATCCGGTTCTGGATCGTGATGGCCGTCCTCGTGACGTTCGGGTGGATGGCCCTGGCGCGGCTCGTGCGTGGTGAGGTCGTGAGCCTGCGCGAGCGTGAGTTCGTCCAGGCAGCCCGGGCCATCGGGGTCCCGACGCGGCAGATCCTCTCGAGGGAGATCCTGCCCAACCTCGTCGGCCCGATCATCGTCTCGGCGTCCATCGCCGTCCCCGCCTTCATCACGGCCGAGGCGACGCTGACGTTCCTGGGGGCCGGTCTCGTCGAACCGACGGCCACGTGGGGCAGGACGATCGCTGACGCGCAGAACTCCTTCCGGAGCTACCCGCTGTGGCTCTGGCCCCCCGTGCTCAGCATCTCCGCCCTGGTCCTCGCTCTCACCCTCCTCGGCGACTCCATCCGGGACGCCTTCGACCCCACGACGCGGTGCTAGCCGACTGCACCACCGGCGCGGAGACGGTCCACCACATCCGCGCCCACCCCTCGCCCCCACCCCTCGACCCACCACACCATTCACCGGCACGGCGCCGGACGTGAACGCAAGGGAGCCATCAATGCGCTGGACCAGAGTCCTGGCCGCAGGAGCCGCCGTATCGCTCGGATTCATCACGGCGTGCGGGGCGCCCACCCCGACGGAGTCGACGGAGGTGGCGAAGTTCGACAAGTCGTCGATCGCCACCGCGACGTCGGGAATGTTCCCCGACGCCACGGGTCCGGCGCCCGACGTCCCCGGCGCCAAGCGCGGTGGCGTCCTCACCGTTCCCTACTTCTCGACCCCGGCGAACTTCGACCCGAGCGATCAGTACTTCAATGACACCCTGACGATCCTCGGCCTGACCCACCGGGCGCTGACCGCCTACGCGCACCGCGACGGGCAGTCGGTCCTGGTGCCGGATCTCGCCACGGACCTCGGTCAGGTGTCGGAGGACGGCCTGACCTGGACCTTCACCCTCAAGGACGGCATCACCTACGAGGACGGCTCACCGGTCACGGCCCACGACGTCGTCTTCGCGCTCAAGCGCTCCTTCGACAAGGACCTCGCCCAGAACGCGCCCACGTACCAGCGGGAGTTCTTCAAGGACGGCAGCAACTACGAGGGCCCCTACCAGGGCGACCCGAAGTGGAAGGGCGTCGAGGCCCGGGACGACAAGACCGTCGTCATCCACCTCGAGAAGCGGTTCGAGTCGCTGCCCTACTTCGCCGCCTACCCGCAGTTCTCCCCGATCCCGCAGGAGAAGGACAAGAAGAAGGACTACACCCTGCACCCGCTCGCGACCGGGCCCTACAAGTTCAAGACGTACACCCCCGGCTCGGAGCTCGTCCTCGACCGGAACCCCGAGTGGAAGCCGGCCACGGACCCGGCCCGCAACGACTACCTGGACGGCTACCACTTCAAGTTCGGCGTCGAGGACGTCAAGGCACAGACCGCCATCCTCTCGAGCAACGGTGTGGATGCGACCTCGCTCAACTGGAGCCCCATCGACTCCTCCCTGGTGGAGCAGGTCGAGGGGGCCAAGAAGGGCCAGTTCGTCGAGGGGCCCTCTTCTTGTGTCTACACGCTCAACCTCGACACGCGGAAGATCCCCCTCGAGGTCCGCAAGGCCATCGCCGTGGCCTACCCGTTCGACTCGGTGCGCAAGGCAGGGGGCCAGTCGACGCACGCGTACCTGCCGGGAACGACGTTCGTCCCGCCCCAGGTGCCCGGGTGGGTCGACTACCAGGGCGTCGACGGCTTCGACGGCACCGGCGACGGCGACGCGGAGAAGGCCCGCAAGATGCTCGCGGACCTCGGCTACGGCCCGGACAAGCCGTTCGAGCTGAGCTACTACTACGAGAACGACTCCGCGGTCGCCGAGCGCGTCAACCAGGTGCGCAAGCAGAAGCTGGAGCTGGCCGGCTTCCGGGTCGTCGACAAGGGCGTCCCGGCGAAGGAACGCCGCCAGCTCGCGGGCACCCTCGACGCCCCGGTGAACATGCTCCAGAGCCCGGCCGGTTGGTGCTACGACTGGCCCTCCGCGGACTCGATCTTCCCGCCCATGGTGTCCTCCAACGCCGTCTCGCAGGGCGCGACGTCCTGGGGCAACATCTCCGAGGAGAAGATCGACCAGGAGATCAGCCGGATCCAGGAGCTCCCGATCGCCGACCAGGGCCCCGAGTGGGGGAAGTTCGACAGGTGGCTCTTCGAGAACTACCTCCCGGCGATCCCTTACCAGTACAGCAAGGGCAACGCCGTCTTCGGCTCGAAGGTGCGCAACGTCGTCAACGACATGCACCACGGCCTGCCGATCATGACCCAGATCTGGATCGAGCCGTAGGGCTGCCCCACCCAGCCCACCCCCGGGTGGGGGCGGAGCGACCCTTCGGCCCCCACCTCTCGGCACCCACCCTTCGGCCCCCACCCGTCGACCACGGAAGGTAGTTCGTGCTCACGTACGTCCTGCGACGCGTTGGCCTGGGACTGACCGTCCTGTTGGCCACGCTCGTCGCATCGTTCCTCCTCTTCTTCGCCGGCCCGGCCGACCCCGCGCAGGCGATGTGCCCAGAGCAGCGGTGCTCGCCGGAGCGTCTCACCGAGATCCGGGAGAACCTCGGGCTCGACCGACCGCTCGCCGCTCAGTTCACCGAGTACTTCGGTGGCCTCTTCGTCGGCCGTGACTTCGAGTTCGCCGGGGACGTCGTCCACTGCAGTGCGCCCTGCCTGGGGATGTCGTTCCTCACGAAGCGCCCCGTGTCGGAGGAGATCTTCTCCCGCTTCCCGGCCACCGTGCTGCTGGCCCTCGGCACCGTCGTCGTCCTCCTCGCCGTCGGGCTGACGGTCGGTGTCATCACGGCGCGAGCTCGAGGCAGTGCGCTGGACCGCCTGCTCATCGGTGGCTCGCAGGTCTTCGGGGCGATCCCGTACTACGTGGTCGCCCTCGTCTTCGCCCTCTACGCGACCCGGATCCACGGGATCCTGCCGCAGGCGATGCCGCTCTCGGACGGACTGCCCGGGTTCCTGGCAGGTCTCATCGCGCCGTGCCTGCTGCTCGGCCTGGTCTACTCGGCCGGCTACGCACGCTACACGCGGAGCGCGATGATCGAGACCCTCGCCACCGACTACGTGCGAACTGCACGGTCCAAGGGTCTCGACGAGGTGACCGTGGTCCGCTCGCACGCCCTGCGGGCCGCCATCGGCCCGGTCGTCACGATCCTCGGCCTCGACGTGGCGGCGCTCCTCTCGGGGACTCTCGTGACCGAGAAGATCTTCGAGATCGACGGCATCGGCAAGCTCTCCATCGACGCGCTGGCGCGTGACGACCTGCCGGTCATCATGGGGACGGTTCTGGTGACGGCGGTCCTCGTCGTGACGCTCAACCTCGTCGTCGACATCGCCTACTCGTTCGTCGACCCGCGAGTGAGGCTGTCGTGATCCCCGACGGCAGGGTCGACCCGCCCGCAGACGTGGTGCTCGACGTCACCGACCTGTCCATCGCGTTCCCCACGGACGAAGGTCTCCTGCAGGCGGTCTCGGGGCTCAGCTTCCAGGCGCGTCTCGGCCGCACGCTCGCGATCGTCGGTGAGTCCGGTTCGGGCAAGACCGTGGCCAGCATGGCGGTCCTCGGGCTGCATGACCCGCGGCGGACGAGGATCAGCGGCAGCATCCGCCTCGAGGGGGAAGAGGTCGTCGGCGCGCCGGAGTGGATGCTGCAGGCACTGCGCAGCACGACGGCCGCGATGGTCTTCCAGGACCCCCTCAGCGCCCTGCACCCGTTCCACAAGGTGGGCCGGCAGATCGCCGAGGCGTATCGGGCCCACCACCCCGTGAGCAAGGCCGTGGCCCAGCGCCGCGCGGTGGAGATGCTCGACCGCGTCGGGATCCCCAACCCGCACCGCAGGGCGAACCAGTTCCCGCACGAGTTCTCGGGCGGGATGCGCCAGCGGGCCATGATCGCGCTCGGGCTCGTCAACAACCCGAGGCTGCTCATCGCGGACGAGCCGACGACGGCGCTCGACGTGACGGTCCAGGCGCAGATCCTGGACCTGCTCGGAGACCTCCGTCGTGAGTTCGGCTCAGCGGTCATCCTCATCACGCACGACCTCGCGGTCGTCGCCGAGACGGCCGACGACCTGCTCGTCATGTATGCCGGCCGGGCCGTGGAGCAGGGTCCCGCGAGGCAGGTGCTCGGACGTCCCTCGCACCCCTACACCGAGGCGCTCCTGCAGTCGCTGCCCTCACCCTCCGCGGACCTCGGGCTGCTGCGCACCATCCCCGGCAACCCGCCCAGCCTCCTGGCCCCGCCGCCGGGGTGTGCGTTCCATCCGCGCTGCGTGTTCAGCGACCGGGTGGGCGCTCCGTGCCGGACTGAGGTCCCGGCCTGGCGAGCGGCTCCGGGCGAGTCGCACCGGCACGTGCGGTGCCACCTGGAGGATCCGGTCACGGCCATCGATGCAGGAGGTCTGCGATGACGGCCGGATCCGCGCTGCTCAGGGCGACCCGTCTCGAGCGGCACTTCCCGGTCCGGCACGTTGAGGGGCTGCGGATGGTCAGGTCGACCGTCAAGGCCGTCGACGGGATCGACCTGACCGTGCAGGCCGGTCGGACCCTCGGGATCGTCGGCGAGTCGGGCTGTGGCAAGTCGACCGCCGCGCGGCTCCTCACGCGGCTCGACGAGCCGACCGGCGGGCGGATCGAGTTCGATGGTCGCGACATCACCCACGCGGCGGAGTCGCAGCTGAGGGCGTTCCGCAGGGATGTCCAGATGGTCTTCCAGGATCCGTACAGCTCGCTCAACCCCCGCCACACGGTCGGCTCGATCCTGACGACCCCGTTGCGCGTCCACGGCCTGCACGCCGGTCGGGAGAAGGCGCGCGTCGCCGAGCTGCTCGAGCTCGTCGGCCTCGGGCCGGAGCATGCCAACCGTTACCCTTCCGAGTTCTCGGGTGGGCAGCGTCAGCGGATCGGGATCGCTCGCGCGCTGGCCGTCGAGCCGCGGCTCATCATCGCCGACGAGCCCGTGTCGGCCCTGGACGTGTCCATCCAGGCGCAGGTCATGAACCTGCTCGCCGGGCTCCGCACGGAGCTCGGTCTCGCCTTCGTCCTCGTCGCGCACGACCTGGGCGTGGTCCGGCACTTCTGTGACGACGTCGCGGTGATGTATCTGGGCAAGATCGTCGAGTACGGCGACCGGCAGCAGATCTACACGTCCCCCCGTCACCCCTACACCCAGGCCCTGCTCTCGGCGGCTCCCGACATCAACGTCGCACGCGGCGCCGCACCGAGGGAGCGGATTCGCCTGGTCGGGGACGTGCCCAGCCCGATCGACCCGCCGAGCGGCTGTCGGTTCCGGACGCGCTGCTGGAAGGTGCGGGAGATCTGCTACCGGCAGGAGCCTCCGCTCGTCGAGGCCGCCCCGAGGCCCGCGGGCTCGACGCCCGACGCGGGGGCCCACCTGCACGCGTGCCACTTCCCGGAGGTCCGCGGCGCGGCCACCGGCGAGGTGCCCACCCGACGCGGGTGACCCCGCTCGGCGCGGGGCGGGCGTCCGCGCCCACCCAGCCCAGCGGCATACGGCAGATGTCGTATGCCGCTGGGCTCGCTCCCGCCGCCCGGCTCCGTCGGCTTTCGGCGGGCACCGCGTGGGTCGGCTAGGGTTAGAGGTCATGGATGTGTGCGAGATGACCGGACCGGTGCGACGACACCGGACGGGTGTGCGAGTCGCCGGGTGGGCCCGAGCTCCCCGGGGGTCAGCCGCGCGCGCGTGAGCCCCGGTTGCCCCCGCCCCGACCTCATCCCACCCACATCAGCAAGGACCTGAACCATGGAAACCGCCGAGATCAGGCGACGCTGGCTCTCCTTCTTCGAGAGCCGTGGCCACACGGTCGTGCCGAGCGCCCCGCTCGTCCACGACGACCCCAACCTCCTGTTCGTCAACGCCGGGATGGTCCCCTTCAAGCCCTACTTCCTCGGGCAGGAGACCCCGCCGTACCCCCGCGCGACCAGCGTGCAGAAGTGCGTGCGCACCCTCGACATCGAGGAGGTCGGCAAGACGACCCGGCACGGCACGTTCTTCCAGATGAACGGCAACTTCAGCTTCGGTGACTACTTCAAGGAGGGCGCCGTCGCGCTCGCCTGGGAGCTCGTCACGACGCCGCAGAGCCAGGGCGGCTACGGCTTCGACGAGAAGGACCTCTACGCGTCCGTCTACCACGAGGACGACGAGGCCATCGCGATCTGGAAGCGCGTCGCGGGCCTGCCCGACGACCGCATCGTGCGGCTGGGCAAGAAGGACAACTACTGGAACATGGGCGTCCCGGGACCGGGCGGCCCGTGCTCCGAGATCCTCATCGACCGCGGACCCGAGTTCGGCGCCGATCGCGACTGGGAGGCGGGGGACCGCTACCTCGAGTTCTGGAACCTCGTCTTCATGCAGGACGACCTGTCCGCCGTGCGGGCCAAGGACGACTTCGACATCGCCGGGCCGCTGCCCAAGCGCAACATCGACACCGGCATGGGGCTCGAGCGGGTGGCCTACCTGCTCCAGGGCGTCGACAACCTCTACGAGATCGACGAGGTCTTCCCCGTCATCGCGGCCGCCGAGGAGCTGTCGGGGCGCCGCTACGGAGCCAACCTCGAGGACGACGTCCGCTTCCGCGTCGTCGCGGACCACGTGCGTTCCGCGCTGATGCTCATCGGCGACGGGGTCACCCCCGGCAACGAGGGTCGCGGTTACGTGCTGCGCCGGCTCATCCGTCGCGCGGTCCGCTCGATGCGGCTGCTCGGCGTCGACGCGCCGACGCTCGAGCACCTGCTGCCCGTCAGCAAGAACCAGATGCGGGCGTCCTACCCCGAGCTCGAGAGCGGCTTCGGCCGGATCAGCCAGGTGGCGTACGCCGAGGAGGACGCGTTCCGCCGCACCCTGACGGCCGGCACGACCATCCTCGACGTCGCGGTGACGAAGGCGAAGTCGGTCGGCTCGACGACTCTCAGCGGGTCGGAGGCGTTCCAGCTGCACGACACCTACGGCTTCCCGATCGACCTCACCCTCGAGATGGCCGCCGAGCAGGGACTCAACGTCGACGAGACCGGCTTCCGCCGGCTCATGGCCGAGCAGCGCGACCGGGCCAAGGCAGACGCGAAGGCCAAGAAGATGGCGCACGGCGACGTGTCCGTCTATCGGCAGGTCGCCGACTCCCTCGGCCGTGACGTCGAGTTCACCGGCTACGACGAGGTCGTGTCGGACTCCCGGGTCCGGGGCCTGATCCGCGGCGGAGAGCTCGTCTCATCCGCTCGGGCGGGGGAGGAGATCGAGGTCGTCCTCGACCGCACGCCCCTCTACGCCGAGTCCGGTGGACAGCTCGCCGACCAGGGCCGGATCCGGCTCGCCAACGGCGCGCTCATCGAGGTGCGCGACGTGCAGAAGCCGATCAACGGCCTCATCGTCCACCGGGCGACGGTCCTCGAGGGCGAGGCCGTCACGGGGGAGGACGCCGAGGCGGTCGTCGACGTCGTGCGGCGGCGTTCCGTCTCACGCGCGCACACGGCGACGCACATGGTGCACCAGGCCCTGCGCGAGGAGCTCGGCGAGACGGCCACCCAGGCCGGCTCCGAGAACTCTCCCGGCCGACTGCGGTTCGACTTCAAGGCGCAGAGCGCGGTCCCCCTCGAGGCGATGGCCGACATCGAGGCCAAGGTCAACTCCGTCCTGCTCGACGACCTGCCGGTGACCGCCGACATCATGTCGCTGGACGAGGCCCGCCGGATGGGTGCGCTCGCGCTCTTCGGTGAGAAGTACGGCGAGCGGGTCCGCGTCGTGTCCATCGGCGACTGGTCCATCGAGCTGTGCGGCGGCACCCACGCGCTGCGGGTCGGCCAGCTCGGTGTGGTCAAGCTGCTCGGCGAGGCGTCGATCGGGTCCGGCGTGCGCCGTGTCGAGGCGCTCGTCGGCGCTGACGCGTACCAGCACCTCGCACGTGAAGCCGCGATCGTCGGCCAGCTGACGGACCAGCTCAAGGTGCGCAAGGAGGAGCTCCCGCACCGCATCGCGAGCATCCTCTCCAAACTCAAGGAAGCCGAGAAGGAGATCGCCGCCGTCAAGCAGGCCCAGGTCCTCGGCGCCGCGGCCGGCCTCGCTGCCACCTCGCGCGACATCGGTGGGGTGACCTTCGTCAGCCACGACGCCGGCGAGGGGGTGACCGCTGACGACCTGCGCGCCCTTGTCCTCGACGTGCGCGGACGGCTCGGCAACGACCGGCCGAGCCTCGTCTCCATGGCGGCCGTGTCCAACGGGCGACCCATCGTCATCGTCGCGACGAACGACCGGGCCCGCGAGAGCGGGCTCAAGGCCGGGCTGTTCGTCCGGACGGCGGCGCAGGTCCTCGGTGGCGGCGGTGGTGGCAAGGACGACATCGCCCAGGGTGGCGGCACGGACGCCTCGATGGTGTCCGCCGCGCTGGGAGCGGTCGAGCAGCAGCTGCACCAGCGAGGCGCCTGACGGTGCCGGCCCGACCCGGGGTGCGGATCGGCATCGACGTGGGCAACGCCCGCGTCGGTGTCGCCGCCTCCGACCCCTCGGGCACGTTCGCGCATCCCGTGGAGACGCTCGCCCGTGACCTGGGCGGCTCCGCCGACCTCGAGACCATCGCGGGACTGGTCGCGGAGCGCGCAGCCCTCGAGATCGTCGTCGGTCTCCCGCGGCTCCTGTCCGGTGCCGAGGGCGAGGCCGCCAAGGGGGCGCGCGACTACGCTGCCCGGTTGGCCGCGCTGGTTTCCCCGGTGGCCGTGCGCCTCGTCGACGAACGCTTGACCACCGTCACGGCGCACCAGAGACTACGCGAGAGCGGAGTGCCCGGCCGGGGGCAACGGTCAGTGGTCGACCAGGCCGCCGCGGTGCTCATCCTGCAGTCCGCGCTCGACACCGAGGCATCAACAGGAAGACCTGCGGGTGAGATCGTCTCGCTCGGCAAACCACGGAAGAAGGAACGCCGTCGATGAAGGACCACCTCGAGACCTCCATCTTCGGTGACGAGGAGGAGCCCCGAGCCGGTGCCGCACCGTCGCCGGCGTCGCGCCCGCTGACCCGGCGCGAGGCGCGGGAGGCCGAGCTGGCCGCGTTGCGACAGTCCCGCCGTGGTGGTCGTCGCTCCAAGGGCAAGCCCTCGGTCCTGCGCCGGCTCGCCGTCATCGTGCTCGCCCTCGCGGTCGTCGGCGGCGGAGTCGCCATCGCCTACACCTACCTGCGCCCCGTGGTGGCGGAGTTCCTCGAGTCCAACGACTATCCGGGCCCCGGGTCCGGGACGGTGCGCATCACCGTGGAGCAGGGCGCGGGTGGATCCGCCATCGCCCGGGTCCTCGCGGACGAGGACGTCGTCAAGTCGACCAAGGCCTTCATCGAGGCCGCCAAGAACGAGCCCAGGAGTGCAGGCATCCAGCCGGGCGTCTACGAGATGCAGAAGCAGATGAAGGCCACCGACGCCCTGGCCGTCCTCGTCGACCCCGCCAACCGGATCGTGACCCGCGCCGTCGTCCCGGAGGGCAAGTGGGCCAAGGAGATCTACCCCATCCTGTCCGAGGCCACCGGGATCCCGGTGGCAGAGTACGAGCGCGCCGCCAAGGACGCGGAGGCACTCGGACTGCCCGCGTCGGCCAAGGGCAACGTCGAGGGCTACCTCTTCCCGGCCAGCTACGAGTTCGAGCCGGACACGACGGCAGCGGACCACCTCGCGCGCATGGTCGCCGAGACGACCAAGCGACTCGAGGCGCTCGGCGTGGCGCCCGAGCAGATGGAACGGACCATGGTCGTCGCCAGCCTCGTCGAGGCGGAGGCCCGGTTCGAGGCCGACCGTCCCAAGGTGGCGCGCGTCGTCGAGAACCGCCTGGCCGAGGACATGCCCCTGCAGTTCGACTCCACCGTCAACTACGCCATCGGCAAGCACGGGATCACCACCACGGACAAGGACCGGGCCAGCGACAGCCCCTACAACACCTACCGGGTCAAGGGCCTGCCGCCCGGGCCCATCGGCAACCCCGGCGAGAGCGCCATCAAGGCGGCCGCCCAGCCGGCCGACGGTCCGTGGCTCTACTTCGTCACCGTGGACCCGGCCAAGGGCACGACGAAGTTCGCCGTGACGTTCGAGGAGCACCAGGCCAACGTCGCGGAGTTCCAGGCGTGGTGCCAGGCCAACAAGGGCAAGTGTTGAGCGACCCCGCCGGCCCGGTGGTGTGCGGTGCCCGCGGGGTGACGGGCCCGACACCGTGACGCCCGTCCGGTGCGCGGTGTGGGGGTCACCGATCGCGCACTCACTGTCGCCGGTCCTCCACCGGGCCGCCTATGCCGCGCTGGGCCTGACGGACTGGACCTACGAGCGCCGGGAGGTCGACGAGGGGAGCTTCGACGAGGCGTTCCGAGCGCTGGACGACTCGTGGCGGGGGCTGTCCCTGACCATGCCGCTCAAGGAGGCGGCCCTCGCGGCAGCCGACCAGGTCACCGACACCGCCGCAGAGACGGGGGCCGCCAACACCCTGGTCCGCAGCGACGCAGGGTGGACGGCGCACAACACCGACGTCCACGGCATCCAGGTCGCCCTGCGGGAGGCCGGGTGCCTGACGCCCTCGCACGCCCTCCTCCTCGGGAGCGGGGCAACGGCCCGCTCGGCCGTCGCGGCGCTCGCCGCCGCCGGCACCCGCCGGATCACCTTCATGGTCCGCGACCGGGTCCGGCCCGAGACCCTCGACCAGGCCGGTCGAGCCGGCCTCGAGGTCGCACAGGTGTCGATGGGCCAGTGGCTGCCCGCAGACGTCGTCATCAGCACCGTCCCGCCGCACGTGGTGGGTGGGCTGCCCGACTTTCCGCCTGCCACGCAGACGGGTGGGCAGGTCCTGCTCGACGTGGTCTACGGGTCCGGGCGGACGCCGCTGCAGGAGGCGGCCGCTGCGGCTGGCTGGGTGATCCAGGAGGGCACGGCGATGCTCCTGCACCAGGCGACCGAGCAGGTCCGGCTCATGACCGGCCGCCCGGCGCCGCTCGCGGCGATGCGGGCCGCGCTCGCCGCCGCTCTCGCGCAGCGGTCCGCCGGATGACCTGGGCCCACTTCCCCCCGACGCCCTGGTGGTACGTCGCCGCCCTCGTCGTCGCCGGCGCCGCGGTGGGCCACCTGCTCGGATCCCGTCTCGCGACCCTGGGCTATCGACTCGACCACGAGACCGGGCCGGGTCCCCGGCTGCCGGTGTGGGCGGTGGCGACGGGCCTTGCGCTCCTCTGGGGCGTGCTCGCCTGGCGGTTCGGGCCCACCGCCCACTACGCCCTCGCTCCGGCCTACCTCGGTCTTGCCGCCGTCGGCGTGGCGCTGGCGTGGGTCGACGCGGATGTCCACCGTCTCCCGCACGGCCTCACCCGCCCGGCATACCCGATGCTCGTCGGGCAGCTCGCACTGGCCTCGTTGGCCTCGGGTGACTGGGCAGCCTTCCGTCGCGCGATCATCGCGGGGGCTGTCCTGTGGACGCTCTACTTCCTCCTCGCCCTCCTCGCGGCGTTGCTGCGCAGTGGCTTCGGTCTCGGGGACGTGACGCTCGCGGGACTGGTCGGCGTGGCCACCGGCTACCTGTCCGCGTGGGGTCCCGTCATCGCCACCTATGCGGCGTTCCTGCTGTCGGGGGCCTACGGCCTCGGCCGCATCGTGCTGCGACGCGGCTCGCGCAAGGACCACATCGCCTTCGGCCCGTGGATGCTCGTCGGGGCCCTCGTCGCCCTCGTCACCGAGGTGCAGCTCTTCCCCTGATCGTCGGGTCCTGACTCGACCCCCCGTTGCCACACCGTTCAACGGGGTAGGGGGCCACGGTCCTGCATTACCCGACCATCGGAAGGGGACGAGCATGACCACGCAGAAGGTGGGCTACTTCGTCGGAAGCCTGGCCACGGCATCGATCAACCGGACGCTCTCCAAGGCGCTGCTTCGGGTGGCGCCCGCGAACATGGAGTTCACCGAGATCCCCATCGGCAACCTGCCGCTCTACAGCTACGACTACGACGCGGACTTCCCGCCCGAGGGGCGCGCCCTGAAAGAGGCCATCGCCTCGGTCGACGCGGTCCTCTTCGTCACGCCGGAGTACAACAGGTCCATCCCGGGGGCGTTGAAGAACGCCATCGACTGGGCGAGCCGGCCATGGGGCCAGAACTCGTTCGCCCGCAAGCCGTCCGCGGTCATCGGTGCGTCTCCCGGGGCGATCGGCACCGCGGTGGGGCAGCAGAGCCTCAAGCAGGTCCTCGCCTTCTGCAACAGTCCGCTGATGAACGCCGTCGAGGCCTACATCCAGTTCAGGCCGGACGTGTTCAGCGACTCCGGGGAGGTCTCGGACCCGGAGACCGAGGCCTTCCTGCGCACCTTCATGCAGGAGTTCCACGAGTTCATCACGCGGGTCCTGACGGTCCTCCCACCCGACGAGCTCTGAGGCCCCCGCTCCTCGTCCGCTTGGCGGGCGTCCGTCCGGGCGCCCGCCGGCTGCGTGGGAGGATCGACGCATGTTGCGTTGGTTGACCGCGGGTGAGTCGCACGGACCCGCACTCGTGGCCATGATCGAAGGTCTTCCGGCAGGGGTCGAGGTGTCCTCGACGGACCTGCAGGCAGCCCTGGCCCGGCGTCGACTCGGCTACGGCCGCGGGGCGCGGATGAAGTTCGAGCAGGACGAGGTCGAGTTCCTCGGGGGAGTGCGCCACGGCCGCACCCTCGGCTCTCCGGTCGCCATCCGCATCGGCAACTCCGAGTGGCCCAAGTGGACGACGGTGATGAGCCCCGACCCGGTCAGCGCCGACGACCTGGCCGCCGCGGACGACGTCAACGCCGAGAAGGAGATCGCCCGCAACAAGCCGCTGACGCGCCCTCGCCCGGGTCACGCGGACCTCGTCGGGATGCAGAAGTACGGCCACGACGATGCCCGGCCCGTCCTGGAGCGGGCCTCGGCCCGCGAGACGGCCGCGCGTGTCGCCGTGGGTGAGGTCGCCGCGCGCTTCCTCCAGCAGGCCTACGGCATCCGCCTCGTCTCGCACACGGTGTCGATCGGGACCGCGGCCGTCGCAGCCGACGCCGTGCTGCCGACTCCGGACGACGTGCAGCGGCTCGACGCAGACCCGGTGCGGACGCTCGACGAGGCCGGCTCGGCCGCGATGGTCGCCGAGGTCGACGCGGCGCGCAAGGACGGCGACACTCTGGGCGGGGTCGTGGAGGTGCTCGCCTACGGCCTGCCGCCGGGGCTCGGCTCGCACGTCCACTGGGACCGCAAGCTCGATGCCCGGCTCGCCGCGGCGCTGATGAGCATCCAGGCGATCAAGGGCGTCGAGGTCGGGGACGGCTTCGAGACGGCGCGGCGGCGCGGGTCCGAGGCGCACGACGAGATGGACCTCGTCGACGGCACGATCCGCCGCCGCACCGGTCGGGCCGGCGGCACCGAGGGCGGCATGTCCACCGGCCAGCCGCTGCGGGTGCGCGCCGCGATGAAGCCGATCAGCACCGTGCCCAGGGCGCTCTCGACGATCGATGTGGCGACCGGTGAGCCGGCGACGGCGATCCACCAGCGTTCCGACGTGTGCGCGGTGCCGGCGGCGGGCGTCGTCGCCGAGGCGATGGTCGCGCTGGTCCTGGCCGAGGCCTGCCTCGAGAAGTTCGGCGGCGACTCGGTGCCCGAGACCGCACGCAACCACGCTGCCTACCTCGCGGCGATCCCGGAGGGGCTGCGCACGTGGTGACGACACAGCGTCCGGCCGTCGTCCTCGTCGGCCCCCCGGGCGCGGGCAAGTCGACCGTGGGTCGCGCGCTCGCGGAGCGGCTCGGCGCGGGCCTGCACGACACCGACGCCGCCATCGAGGCGGCCGTCGGCAAGTCGATCTCCGACATCTTCGTCGACGACGGCGAGCCGGCCTTCCGCGAGCTGGAGCGAACCGAGGTGGCCCGCGCGCTCGCCGAGGAGCGAGGCGTCGTGGCGCTCGGCGGCGGCGCGGTCATGGACCCACGCACCGAAGCAGCCCTCCAGGGCCACCTCGTCGTCTTCCTCGACGTCGGGATCGCCGACGCGAGCAAGCGGGTGGGTTTCGACCGCTCGCGGCCGCTGCTCACGGTCAACCCCAGAGCATCGTGGGTCGCCATGATGAACGCTCGCCGGAGCACCTACGAACGAGTGGCGACCCACCGCGTCGACACCGCGGGCCGCAGCCCCGAGGAGGTCGCCGCCGAGGTCGCGGGCCTTCTCGACGGAGACCCGGCATGACCGGGGCGTCCACCGCGCCAACGGTGATCCCGGTGGGATCCGACTACGACGTCGTCATCGGGGGAGGTGTGCTGGAGCAGGTCGCCGACCTCTTGCGCGAGGGTGTCGAGCGCGTCCTCGTCGTGCACCCCCCGACGCTCTCGGGCCTCGCCGATCGCGTCGTCGGGCTGCTCACCGACAAGGGGTATGCCGCTGAGCCGGCCGAGGTGCCCGACGCGGAGTCGGCCAAGACGTCCACCGTCGCCGCCTCACTCTGGGGCCGCCTCGGACGAGCGGGGTTCACCCGCAGCGACGCCATCGTCGGCGTCGGCGGGGGGACGGTCACCGACCTCGCCGGCTTCGTCGCCGCGACCTGGCTCCGGGGCGTGCAGGTCGTCCAGGTCCCGACCACCTTGCTCGGCATGGTCGACGCTGCGGTCGGCGGCAAGACGGGGATCAACACCGAGGAGGGCAAGAACCTCGTCGGTGCCTTCCACCCGCCCGTGGGTGTGCTCTGTGACATCGACGTGCTGCGCAGTCTGCCGGAGGCTGACTTCGTCGGTGGGCTCGCCGAGGTGATCAAGTGCGGTTTCATCGCCGACCCGGTGATCCTCGACCTCGTGGCACAGGACCCCACGGCGGCTCGGCGCGCGGACAACCCGCGACTGCGTGAGCTGATCGAGCGGGCCATCCGGGTGAAGGCCGACGTCGTGGCGGTCGACCTGAAGGACAACGCCGTCCGCGAGATCCTCAACTACGGCCACACGTTCGGGCACGCGATCGAGCAGGTCGAGCAGTTCTCCTGGCGCCACGGGGAGGCGATCAGCGTCGGAATGGTCTACGTCGCCGAGCTGGCCCGGTTGACCGGCCACCTCACGGGTCCCGAGGGCGACGACCTGGTGGCTTGGCATCGAGCCGTCCTCGAGTCCGTCGGCCTGCCCACGACCTACCGCCCGGACCGGTTCGAGGCGCTGCTCACCGCGATGAGCCGCGACAAGAAGGCCCGCGGCTCGACCCTGCGCTTCGTCGTCCTCGACGGCCTGGCGGAGCCGGCCCGGCTCGCCGGCCCGTCGGAGGAACTGCTCCGAGCAGCGTACGAGCTCGTCTCCGTCCGCTGACGCCCCTCGGGACTCGAGGGACCTTCAACCCTGTCTCGCGTGACGCCGCCGACGTTTCAGAGCCTTTGTCCGCTGGCTGGAGCAGCAGATGGCGGACGTTGGTGGTCGCGGCCCACCCCGACCGCGTGTGGATCAACCTGGATGGTCGGGTGATCCGCGGGTCGGCTGTGCAGCTCCACGGGCAGGCGCGGGCGACAGCCTGGGAACGCGTCGTCACCACGTCGACCCGTTCACGGACGCGTGCCCTCACTAGACTTCGCCCATGACGGCTCCCACGGTCTACGTCCTCTCGGGCCCCAACCTCAACCGGCTCGGGACCCGCGAGCCCGATGTCTACGGGTCCGACACCCTCGATGACATCCACGCTGCCGTGCAGCGCGAGGCCCGCGACCTCGGCCTCATCGCCGACTGCCGGCAGACGAACCACGAGGGCGAGCTGATCGACTGGCTCCACGAAGCCGTCGACGTGGGCGCTGACGTCGTCCTCAACCCGGGAGCCTTCACGCACTACTCCTACGCCGTCCGGGACGCCTGCGCGATCGTGACGACCAGTGGCCGGTCCCTGGTCGAGGTGCACCTGTCCAACCCGGCGACGCGCGAGGAGTTCCGGCACACGTCCGTTGTCGCCGGGGTCGCGACGGGGACCATCGCCGGATTCGGGCTCCAGTCCTACCTGCTCGGCCTGCGCGCCCTCGTCTGAGGTCCGAACCCGCAGCTCACTGCAGCGGGCCGGGCAGCGGCTCCGCGTGGAGCACCGTCAGCTCCGACACGGCGCGCGTCAGGACGACGTAGAGGCGACGCAGCCCGGTCCGCTCGTCCGGCTCGGCTGCAGCGATCGCGGCCGGCTCGACGACGACGACCCGGTCGAACTCGAGCCCCTTGGCCACGGTCGCGGGGACCAGCTGGATCGGGTGGTCGGCGTCGTCGCCGTGGTCGACGTCCAGCCGTCCGTGCGACAGGCCCCGCGCGCCGAGTGCAGCCGCCAGGCCGTCCAGATCGGCGTCGGCCACGATGACCCCGGTCGAACCCGGCTCGTCAGCGCGGTCGGCGAGCAGCCGCGCCAGCTGGTCAGCGACCGTGGTCTCGGGGACGGGGAGCAGCGTCAGCACACCCGGGTTGTCCCGGACCGAGCGGGGCGCGGACAGGCCTTCCGACATGTGGGGGAGCAGGCGGGCCGCGAAATCCAGGACGCGGCCCGGCACCCGGAAGCCCCGGTCGAGCTCCACCATCTCGTGCCCGGGCTTGCCGAGGTGGGACATGGCCTCCGACCAGGAGCCGGTCGCCCATGTCGTCGTGCCCTGGGCGATGTCACCGAGGACCGTCGCCGAGCCGGTCGTGCAGCGCCGGCCCACGGCCCGCAGCTGCATGGGGGACAGGTCCTGGGCCTCGTCGAGGATCACGTGGCCGAGGCTCGGTGTGCGGGACAGAAGGTCGGCCAGCTCGTCCAGCAGCACGAGGTCGGCCCGGCTCCACCGTGCAGCGCCCTTGGTGCGGGGCGGGCGCGACCACAGCAGCAGGGCCTGCTCGCCTGCGGTGAGCTCCTCGGCGGCGGCCGCGAGCGCCTCCGGTTCCGACCACAGCCGGTGCAGGACGGCGGTGGGGTCCAGGGCCGGCCACACGGCCGCGACGTAGGACCGCACTGCGGCTGACTTCGCCACGGCGTCCTGGACCCGGTCGTCGGGTGCGTCGCCGGCCGCCTCCATGGCGAGCAGCACGTGGTGGGCGAGCCGGTGCGGCAGGAGCGCCCGCGCCGCCTCGTAGCGGACGTCGCGAGCCACCAGCTCGTCCAGGACGTCCTGGACCTCGTGGGCGGGCACGCGCCACTTGCGCACGCCGCGGGGCACGATGAGCGGCTCGGTCGCACGCCGGACCGAGGCCCAGACCGCGCGGCGCAGCACCTCGGCAAGGCGCGGATCCCCCTTGAGGGCTGCGGCAGGAGTGTCGTCCTCAGCCCGGTGCCGGGCGTGGTGCCCCACGAGCGACTCGATGGTGGCGTGGCCGACCCTCACCTCGCCGAGCGAGGGCAGCACCGCGCCGATGTGGTCGAGGAAGGCCCGGTTCGGCCCGACGACGAGCACCCCGGCCCGGTCGAGGCGCTCGCGGAAGGAGTAGAGCAGCCAGGCGGCCCGGTGCAGCCCGACCGCGGTCTTGCCCGTCCCAGGGGCGCCCTGCACACAGATCGTGGTGGCGACGTCGCTGCGCACGATCTCGTCCTGCTCGGGCTGGATCGTCGAGACGATGTCGCGCATCGGACCGGTGCGGGGCCGCTCGATCTCCGCCGCGAGCAGCGCGCTGTGCCCCGCGCTCGACCCGGCCGCCAGGTGCTCGTCCTCCAGGGCGGTCAGCCGCCCGTGGTCCACGCCGAAGCGGCGCCTGCGGACCACCCCCATGGGATCGGCGGTGGACGCGCGATAGAACGCGCCCGAGATCGGCGCCCGCCAGTCGACGACCAAGGGATCCCCGGCACCGTCCGAGACGTGCCGCCGGCCGATGTGGAACGTCTCGCCCTCCCGGTGCTCCGGGCTGGGCGCCGTGTCGATGCGGCCGAAGAACAGCGTCGTCCGCGGGTCGTCCTGCAGCGACAGGATCCGTCGGGCCAGCACGCGCGAGAGCACCTCGGCGGACACCGCGTCGCTCGCCCGGGAGGCGTCGAGCGCCTCGGCGGCCTCGCGCATCCGGCCCAGCTCGGCGCGCGCGCGATCGAGGTGGGCCTGCTCGCGGGCCAGCTCGATGTCGAGGGAGGACACGGGCGGGCCTTTCGTCGGACAGACACGGACGGAGCAGGGAACGGGCGGGCCAGCCTAGTCGCCCCAGCCGGCTGCGCGCACGCGCGATTCCGTTCCTGCCCCGGTGCGCCGCTAGACTTGCGCGGCAACTCTCCGACATCCGACGCAAACGTCCGGGGCACCCGCGTGCACGTGCACGCGCGAGCGAGCCCAGCGGCATACGAAAGTGGTACTTCACTCATGGCATCGACCAACGACCTGAAGAACGGCATGGTGCTCAACCTCGAGGGACAGCTCTGGTCCGTCGTCGAGTTCCAGCACGTCAAGCCGGGCAAGGGCCCCGCGTTCGTGCGCACCAAGCTCAAGAACGTCCTGTCCGGCAAGGTCGTCGACAAGACGTTCAACGCGGGCGTCAAGGTCGAGACGAGCAACGTCGACAAGCGGACGATGCAGTACCTCTACAAGGACGGCGACGACTTCGTCTTCATGGACACCGACACCTACGACCAGCTCCACGTGTCGCAGGCGGTCGTGGGCGATGCCGCCAACTACCTGCTCGAGAACCAGAACGCCATCGTCGCGACCCACGAGGGTGCCCCCCTCTACGTCGAGCTCCCGGCGTCCGTCGTCCTCGAGATCACCTTCACCGAGCCCGGCCTGCAGGGTGACCGCTCGACCGGCGGGACCAAGCCGGCGACCCTCGAGACCGGCGCGCAGATCCAGGTGCCGCTCTTCCTCGAGGCCGGCACCCGCGTCAAGGTCGACACCCGCGACGGGTCGTACCTCGGCCGCGTCAACGACTGATCGGACACGGATCTCCTTGTCAGCCCGCACGAAAGCCCGGTCCCGGGCGCTCGACATCCTCTTCGAGGCCGACCAGCGCCGGGTCAACGCAGAGACGCTCCTCGACGAGCGACTGCGCGACTCCGAGAGCCGCGCCGGCAACAACCCCTACACCGCGACGCTGGTGCGCGGCGTCGTCGCCCGGTGGCGCGACATCGACGCCGCGCTGACCGACTACAGCCAGGGGTGGACGCTCGACCGGATGCCGGCTGTCGACCGAGCCATCCTGCGGATCGGCGCGTGGGAGGTCCTCTTCAACGACGAGATCCCCGACGCCGTCGCGATCTCCGAAGCGGTAGCCCTCGCGACCGAGCTGTCGACCGACGAGTCGCCGGGCTTCGTCAATGGCCTGCTCGGCCGCCTCGCCGAGGTCAAGGCGACCATCGTCTGACGTGCTCACCTGTGTGCCGATCGCGCGAAATGTCGCGCGGTCGGCACACGTGCGTCCGGAGGTCGGTGCACGGCTAGGTTGGGTCCGTGACCGCCCGGCTGCTCGTCGTCCACCACACCCCCTCGCCCGCGATGCAGGAGCTCCTCGAGGCGGTGCTCGCCGGCACCCGCGCCGAGGGCATCGAGGGAGTCGACGTCGATGTCCACCCGGCCCTGTCCGCCACCGCGAGCGACCTGCTCGCCGCTGACGGCGTGCTGCTCGGCACACCCGCCAACATCGGCTACATGAGCGGCGCGCTCAAGCACTTCTTCGACACGGTCTACTACCCGACCCTCGAGGCCAAGCGGGGCCTGCCCTACGGCTGCTGGGTCCACGGCAACAACGACACCGAGGGCGCTCGCCGAGCGATCGAGTCGATCAGCGGCGCCCTCGGTTGGGTCCGGGCCGCCGCGCCCCTGCTCGTCGTCGGACCGGTCGACAAGCAGGTGCGCGAGGCGGCGTTCGAGCTGGGCGGCACGCTGGCCGCCACGCTCATGGGGTGAAGGAACCGCTCACGAGGCGGGACCGGGCCCAGCGGCATACGGCCTGCTGGGGGGTTGTCCCGTCCCACGGGCCAGTCGGTGCATCGGGCACCCCCGGCAGCCCGTTAGACTCTCCGCCGGAAGACATCCTTTAACCACCGTCCTGTGAGGCGGGGAAGGAGGTCCAGCGGCTGTGACCTGCCCTGACCTGAATGCGCCGGCACCACACCCGACCATCCCCGAGGACGCCCGAGACGTCCTCAGCGCGGATGACATCTCCCGGGCCCTGCGCCGCATCGGCCACGAGATCCTCGAGCGCAACAAGGGAGCCGCCGACCTGGTGCTCCTCGGCATCCCGTCGCGCGGAGTCCCGCTCGCCCAGCGGCTCGGCGCGGCCATCGAGGCCGTTGAGGGAGTCGCCGTGCCGGTCGGCGAACTCGACGTCACGCTCCACCGCGACGACCTGCGCCGCCAGCCGGTCCGCGCCGCCCATCGCTCCCGCATCCCCGAGACGGGCATCGACGACAAGATCGTCGTGCTCGTCGACGACGTGCTCTACTCCGGCCGGACGATCCGCGCCGCCCTCGACGCCCTGTCCGAGCTCGGCCGGCCCCGCGCGGTCCGCCTCGCGGTGCTCGTCGACCGCGGCCATCGCGAGCTGCCGATCCGGGCCGACCACGTCGGCAAGAACCTCCCCACCTCCCGCGACGAGCGGGTCCACGTGCGGGTTTCCGAGCTCGACGGCCTCGACGTCGTGCGCATCAGCGGAGGCGAAGGACGATGACCAGGCACCTGCTCTCTTCTGCCGACCTCAGCCGGAGCGAGGTCGAGAACATCCTCGCCACCGCCGAGTCGATGCACGACCTCCAGCGCCGCGAGGTCAAGAAGGTCCCCACCCTGCGCGGCCGGACCGTCATCAACTTCTTCTTCGAGGACTCGACGCGCACGCGCTCGTCGTTCGAGATCGCCGGCAAGTGGATGTCCGCCGACACGATCAACCTGTCGGCCAAGGGTTCGTCGACCTCGAAGGGGGAGAGCCTGCGCGACACCGCGATGACCATCGACGCGATGTCGGTGGACGCGCTCGTCATCCGGCACCACGCGTCCGGCGCCTGCCAGCAGGTGAGCCAGTGGGTGCGGTGCTCGGTCATCAACGCCGGTGACGGCACGCACGAGCACCCCACGCAGGCACTCCTCGACGCCTACACCCTGCGCAGCCGGCTCGGCGACCTCGACGGCAAGCACGTCGTCATCGTCGGCGACCTGACCCACTCCCGCGTCTTCCGGAGCAACGTCATCACCCTCAAGACCTTGGGCGCGCGTGTCACCGTCGTCGCGCCGCCGACCCTGATGCCGAGCGGCATCGCGACGTGGAGTGCGAGCGACGGTTTCGCCACGTCGTGGGACCTCGACGCGGTCCTGGGCGGCGACGACCCCGTCGACGCCGTGATGATGCTGCGGGTCCAGCGCGAGCGGATGAGCGGCGGCTACTTCCCGACCGCGCGGGAATACACGGTCGGCTACGGCCTCACGCGGGACCGGCTCGACCGGCTCGTCGCGCGCAACCCCGAGGTCCTCATCCTGCACCCCGGGCCGATGAACCGCGGCCTCGAGATCGCCCCCGAGGCGGCCGACAGCGCCCGGTCCGTCGTGCTCGACCAGGTCTCCGCCGGCGTCGCCGTGCGGATGGCCGTCCTCTACCACCTCCTCGCCGGCAACGACGCGGACACACCCCCTCGTGAGCCAGGCCGCGCCCCGGATCTGGAGACCACCCCCGCCGTCGCTGCCCTGCCGTCGGCCGCACCGCAGCCCGAAGGAGTCGCCCGATGACCCGCCTGCTCGTCCGTGGAGCCCGCATCCTCGGCGGTGACCCGGCCGACCTGCTCGTCGAGGACGGTGTGATCCGAGAGGTCGGCGCCATGGGTGCCGAGGGCACCGGAGTCGAGGTCATCGACGCCGATGGTCTGGTCGCCCTCCCCGGGCTCGTCGACCTGCACGTCCACCTCCGTGAGCCCGGCCGCGAGGACGCGGAGACCATCGCGACAGGGTCCGCAGCGGCGGCCGTCGGCGGCTACACGGCCGTCTTCGCGATGGCCAACACCAGCCCCGTGACCGACACGGCCGAAGCCGCCGAGCGCGTGCTCGACCTCGGCCGGGCAGCCGGCCTCGTCGACGTCGTGCCCGTCGGTGCCGTGACCAAGGGTCTCGAGGGTGCCGAGCTCGCCGAGCTCGGCCTGATGGCCCGTTCCCGCGCCCAGGTCCGCGTCTTCTCCGACGACGGGCGGTGCGTCCACGACGCGCGCCTCATGCGGCGCGCGCTGGAATACGTCAAGGCCTTCGGCGGGGTCATCTCCCAGCACGCCCAGGACCCACGGCTCGCCGATGCCACGGCCTGCTGCCACGAGGGCGAGCTGTCCGGGCGGCTGGGGCTGCCCGGGTGGCCATCGGTCGCCGAGGAGACGATCGTCGCGCGCGACGTCATGCTCGCCCGGCACACCGGCTCGCGGATCCACGTCGCGCACGTGTCCACCGCCGGCACCGTCGAGGTGGTCCGCTGGGCCAAGGCCCAGGGCATCGACGTCACGGCCGAGGTCACGCCCCACCACCTCGCGCTGACGACCGACCTGCTCGCCGGCTACGACCCGGTCTACAAGGTCAACCCGCCGCTCCGGCCGCAGGAGGACGTCGAGGCGCTGCGGGCGGCCCTCGCCGACGGCACCATCGACGTCGTCGCGACGGACCACGCCCCCCATGCCCGGCAGGACAAGGAGCACACCTTCGTCGATGCCGCGTTCGGGATGCTCGGCCTCGAGACCGCCCTCGCCGTGGTCAGCGACCTCATGGTGCGCCCCGGGCTGCTCGACTGGGCCGACGTGGCCCGCGTCATGTCGACGGCACCGGCCCGCATCGGCGGACTGACCGGGCACGGACGGGCCCTGGAGCCGGGCTCGCCCGCCAATATCACCCTGGTCGACCCGGACCGCGAGGTCACCGTCGACGCAGCGAGCAGCCGCAGCCGCTCGCGCAACAACCCCTGGCACGGGCGCACCTTCCGGGGCGCCGTCCACACGACCATCCACCGCGGGACGGTCACCCACAGCACCGACACGACCGTGATGGAGAGCGCATCGTGACCCTGAACCCCCCCAGCCCCACGGGGCTCGTCCGCACGCCCGCGATGCTCGTCCTCGAGGACGGCCGCACCTTCCGGGGCCTGTCCTACGGAGCCGAGGGCGAGACCTTCGGCGAGGCCGTCTTCTCGACCGGCATGACCGGCTACCAGGAGACGCTGACCGACCCGAGCTATCACCGCCAGGTCATCGTCATGACGGCCCCCCACATCGGCAACACCGGCTTCAATGACGAGGACAACGAGTCCCACCGCATCTGGGCGGCCGGCTTCGTCGTCCGGGACCCGGCCCTGCGCTCCTCGAACTGGCGGGCCCGTCGCGGCCTCGAGGACGAGCTGCGAGACCAGGGCATCGTCGGCATCTGCGAGATCGACACCCGGGCCCTCACCCGCCACCTGCGCGAGCGAGGCTCCATGCGAGTCGGCATCTTCAGCGGCGAAGCGGCCGGCCGGCCCGAGACCCAGCTCCTCGAGCGCGTCCTCGCCGCCCCCCGGATGGAAGGGGCCGCACTCGCGCAGGAGGTCACGACCACCGAGGCCTACGTCGTCCCGGCACAGGGCGAGAAGCGCTTCACCGTCGCGGCCCTCGACCTCGGGATCAAGGAGATGACGCCGCAGCTCATGGCCGAGCGCGGCATCGAGGTCCACGTCCTGCCCGCCACCGCCACCATCGAGGACATCAAGGCAGTGGGGGAACACGGACCCGACGGCGTCTTCTTCTCCAACGGCCCGGGTGACCCGGCCACCGCGGAGCACGAAATCACCCTGCTCCGCGAGGTGCTCGGCGACCGCGTCCCGTTCTTCGGGATCTGCTTCGGCAACCAGCTCCTCGGCCGGGCCCTCGGCTTCGGCACCTACAAGCTCAAGTACGGCCACCGGGGGATCAACCAGCCGGTCATGGACCGGGCCACCGGCAAGGTCGAGGTGACCGCGCACAACCACGGCTTCGCCGTCGACGCGCCCCTCGACTCGGTCAGCGACACCGCTTTCGGTCGGGCCCGTGTCTCGCACGTCTGCCTCAACGACGACGTCGTGGAAGGGCTCGAGTGCCTGGACGTCCCGGCCTACTCGGTGCAGTACCACCCGGAGGCCGCGGCCGGCCCGCACGACGCCGCCTACCTGTTCGACCGGTTCATCGAACTCATGACCCAGCACAAGACCTCGCACATGACCCAGGGAGTGGACGCCTGATGCCCAAGCGTGACGACATCAAGAGCGTCCTCGTCATCGGCTCCGGGCCGATCGTCATCGGCCAGGCCGTCGAGTTCGACTACTCGGGCACCCAGGCCTGCCGGGTGCTGCGCGAGGAGGGCATCCGCGTCGTCCTCGTCAACAGCAACCCCGCGACGATCATGACCGACCCGGAGTTCGCCGACGCCACCTACGTCGAGCCGATCACGCCCGAGGTGGTCGAGGCGATCATCGCCAAGGAGCGGCCGGACGCCGTCCTCGCCACCCTCGGCGGCCAGACCGCGCTCAACTGCGCCATCGCGCTGCACGAGAACGGCGTCCTCGAGCGCTACAACTGCCCCCTCATCGGTGCGAACGTCGAGGCGATCCAGCTCGGCGAGGACCGCGAGAAGTTCAAGGGCGTCGTCGAACGGTGCGGCGCGGAGTCCGCCCGCTCCATCATCTGCCACACGATGGACGAGTGCCTCGCGGCGGCCGAGGAGCTCAACTACCCCGTGGTCGTCCGCCCCTCCTTCACCATGGGCGGGCTCGGGTCCGGCTTCGCCTACGACGAGGCCGACCTGCGCCGCATCGCCGGTGCCGGCCTCCAGTACTCGCCGGTGACCGAGGTGCTCCTCGAGGAGTCCATCCTCGGGTGGAAGGAGTACGAGCTCGAGGTGATGCGCGACCACCGCGACAACGTCGTGGTCGTCTGCTCGATCGAGAACCTCGACCCGATGGGCGTGCACACGGGCGACTCGATCACCGTCGCCCCGGCGCTGACGCTCACCGACCGCGAGTACCAGCGGCTGCGCGACATCGGCATCGCCGTCATCCGCGAGGTCGGCGTCGAGACGGGCGGCTGCAACATCCAGTTCGCCGTCAACCCCGTGGACGGGCGGATCATCGTCATCGAGATGAACCCGCGCGTCTCCCGGTCGAGCGCGCTCGCCTCGAAGGCGACCGGCTTCCCGATCGCGAAGATCGCGGCGAAGATGGCGATCGGCTACACGCTCGACGAGGTGCCCAACGACATCACGAAGGAGACGCCGGCGAGCTTCGAGCCGACGCTCGACTACATCGTCGTCAAGGTGCCGCGCTTCGCCTTCGAGAAGTTCCCGGCCGCCGACCCGACGCTGACGACGACGATGAAGTCGGTCGGTGAGGCCATGGCGATCGGGCGCAACTTCACCGAGGCCCTCCAGAAGGCGCTGCGCTCCCTCGAGAAGAAGGACGCGACCTTCCACTGGAAGGGCGAGGTCACGCGGGCCGCTGCCCTTCGTCTCCTCGAGGAGGCGAAGGTGCCGACCGACGGCCGGATCGTCCTCGTCCAGCAGGCCCTGCGCGGCGGCTGCACGGTCGAGGAGGTCCACGAGGCGACCGGCATCGACCCGTGGTTCCTCGACCAGATCCAGCTCATCAACGAGGTCGCCCACATGCTCGCGGCCGAGCCGACGCTGACACCCGAGCTGCTTCGGCTGGCCAAGCGGCACGGCTTCAGCGACGCCCAGCTCGGAGCGCTCCGCGCGATGCCGGAGGCCGTGGTCAGGGGAGTGCGCCACGCCCTCGGTGTGCGGCCGGTCTACAAGACCGTCGACACCTGTGCCGCGGAGTTCGCCGCCACGACGCCCTACCACTACTCCTCCTACGACGAGGAGACCGAGGTGGCCCCCCGCGAGCGGCCGGCCGTCATCATCCTCGGCTCGGGCCCCAACCGGATCGGTCAGGGCGTCGAGTTCGACTACTCCTGCGTGCACGCCTCCTTCGCACTCCGCGAGTCCGGCTACGACACCGTGATGGTCAACTGCAACCCGGAGACCGTCTCGACGGACTACGACACGAGCAGCCGGCTCTACTTCGAGCCGCTCACCCTCGAGGACGTCCTCGAGGTCATCCACGCCGAGTCCCAGGCCGGCCCCATCGCGGGTGTCATCGTCCAGTTCGGTGGCCAGACCCCACTGGGGCTGGCCCAGGCGCTCGCGGACGAGGGGGTGCAGATCGTCGGCACGTCCCCCGCGGCGATCCACCTCGCGGAGGACCGTGGTGCGTTCGGCCAGGTGCTCGCCAAGGCCGGGCTGGTGGCTCCGAAGCACGGCACCGCGTTCAGCCCCGAGGAGGCCCTGACGGTCGCCCGCGAGATCGGTTACCCGGTGCTGGTCCGGCCGTCCTACGTCCTCGGTGGCCGGGGCATGGTCATCGTCTACGACGACGACTCGCTCGTCACCTACGTCGAGAAGGCGACCGAGGCCTCGCCGGAGCACCCCATCCTCATCGACCGGTTCCTCGACGACGCGATCGAGATCGACGTCGACGCCCTCTTCGACGGCGACGAGCTCTACCTCGGCGGGATCATGGAGCACGTCGAGGAGGCGGGCATCCACTCGGGCGACAGCGCGTGCACCCTGCCGCCCGCGACCCTCGGGGACGCCGAGCTCGAGCGGGTCCGGGTGGCGACCCGCAAGCTCGCCGAAGGCATCGGCGTCCACGGCCTGATGAACGTCCAGTTCGCCCTGGCCCAGGACATCCTCTACGTCATCGAGGCCAACCCCCGCGCATCGCGGACCGTGCCGTTCGTGTCCAAGGCCACCGGGGTGGCCCTCGCCCGGGCCGCGTCCCGGGTCATGCTCGGCGCGACCATCGCCGAGCTCCGCGCCGAGGGCATCCTGCCGCCCACCGGTGACGGTGGACGGCTGCCCGACCACGCCCCGATCTCGTGCAAGGAGGCGGTCCTGCCGTTCAAGCGGTTCCGGACGCCGGAGGGGCTCGCCGTCGACTCGATCCTCGGACCCGAGATGCGATCGACCGGCGAGGTCATGGGCATCGACCGCGACTTCGGCTCGGCCTTCTCCAAGGCGCAGCTCGCCGTCGGCGGCGGACTGCCGACGTCGGGCGCGATCTTCGTGTCCGTCGCCAACCGGGACAAGCGGGCCATGCTCTTCCCGGTGAAGCGCCTCGTCGACCTCGGCTTCACCATCCTCGCCACCGCCGGGACGGCTGCCGTCCTCAAGCGCAACGGCATCGAGGCCACGCTGGTCCGCAAGCTCACCGAGCGGACCGGTGACCACGAGGGCGAGAAGTCGATCGTCGAGCTCATCGAGGACGGGACGGTCAAGATGGTCGTCAACACGCCGAGCGGCCAGGACGCCCGCGCCGACGGCTACGCGATCCGGGCCGCCACGACGAGCGCCGACCTGCCGATCATCACGACGATCGCCACCCTGGCGGCCGCGGTCCTGGGGATCGAGTCGCACCTCACCGAGGAGATCCGGGTCCGGTCGCTCCAGGAGCACGCGCGAGACCTCGACCTGCTCGGCCGGGGCGGGCCCTTCACGGCCGGGCCCGACGAGTCCGGATCGACCGAGCGGCCGGTGGAGCTGTCGGTGTGACGGTGCCCCCCGACAGCGAGGCGACCCAGGTCCTGCACAGGTCCCGGGTCGCCTCGGAGTCGTGCGAGGTCATCGCGACGCGCCGGCTGGGCGCCTACCAGCACCTGACGCTGGTCGCCCCCGCCGTCGCCGAGGCTGCGGCGCCGGGGCAGCTGGTGGCGCTCACCGTGGGAGACGAGGGCTGCGTGGCGCCGCTGCGACGACTCCTGCTCGTCCACCGCGCGACGCCGACC
Source organism: Intrasporangium calvum (assembly GCF_028446585.1). Taxonomy (GTDB): domain Bacteria; phylum Actinomycetota; class Actinomycetes; order Actinomycetales; family Dermatophilaceae; genus Intrasporangium; species Intrasporangium calvum_A. The sequence goes on along the minus strand of NZ_JAPFQL010000003.1, from coordinate 91,834 downwards.
GGTGCCTACGGTGGGACGGTCGAGGTCGTCCTCGACCTGGAGGATCCCGCCACGGACTGGCTGGCGCGCCGTCGGCCGCACGACCACGTCGATGTCGTCGGGCCGCTGGGGCGCCGTTTCCCGCTGCCGGCGGAGCCGGTTGCGTGCGTGCTCGTGGCGGACGGCGCCGCCGGGGGCGCCATGCTGTGGCTGTCCGAGCTGCTGCGCTCGCGTGGCTGCCGCGTCTACATGGTTCTGGGCGGCCGCGGCGAGGACCGTCTCCTCGGCCTCGTCGAGGCTCGCCGGGGCTGCGATCGGACCGTGGTCACGACCCTCGACGGCTCGATCGGCCGGCGCTGCGAGCCGGCGGACGTCCTGCCGCAGCTGCTCGAGGGCGGCGAGACGGGCGTGGTCTACGCGGCGGGCTCCCTCGGGCTGGTGAGGGACACCGCGGCAGCTGCGGACCGGTTCGGCGTCGTCAGCCTCGTGGCCATCACCGACCCGGCCACGACCGAAGGCGGGGCCGGCCTCGGTTGCGGGATCGGCGTGTGCACCACGTGCGCCGTTCCGGTGGCCGACCCCGATGGTGCGACGCACCTGGTGCGAGCCTGCACCGAGGGGCCGGTCCTGCGCGGCGACCGGGTGCGCTGGGAGGCGCTGGGCCTCGAGCCCCGGGCGGAGCCCGCGCTCAGTGATCCGCCCGGCTCGAGCCGGGGGCACTGATGGACCCCACTGTCGTCATCCGCGGACATCGACTGCGCAACGCGGTCATGACGGCCTCGGGCTGCGCGGGGTGGGGTCGAGAAATGAACCGTTTCTTCGACCTGTCCCGTCTGGGCGCCTTCGTCACCCCCTCGGTGACGGTGTCAGCGCAGGTCGGCACCGACGCGCCCCGGATCCTGGAGACCCCGGCCGGGCTGGTGTGGGACACCGCCCTGCCCAACCCCGGCGCGGCTGTGGTCGCGGTCCGCGAGCTCGCGTGGCTGGGTTCGGTCGGGGCGGCCGTCATCCTCTCCGTCGCAGGCGGCTCCAGCAGCGAGTTCGCCGAAGTGGCGCAACGACTCCGGGCGAGCGACGCCTTCGGTTGCGTCATCGCGCTCGAGGTCAACCTCACCGTCGGCAACGGCAGCACCGCCGGCTCGCGGTTCGACGAGGATGCGCTGGCGGCGGCCACGGTCGTCGGACGCGTGCGCGAGCAGCTGCCGCGCGACATCGCCGTCGTGGCCAAGCTCGCCGTGGACGCGCCGGATCTCGTGGGGGTGGCGGCGGCCTGCGTCGAGGCGGGCGCTGACGCGCTGACCATCGGTCATGGTCCTGCGGGGATGGCGCTCCAGGTCCACGCCGGCCGCCGGGAGGGAGCCACCGTCGTCGGCCGCGTCTCCGGGCCAGCCACGCGGCCGCAGGCCGCACTTGCCGTCCACGGCCTCCACCAAGCGATGATCGCCGGCCGGATGGAGAGGGCCACCATCATCGGCGCCGGTGGCGTTCGCTCCGCCGGCGACGCCCGGGAGCTGCTCTCCGTGGGCGCGGCCGCAGTCCAGGTCGGCAGCGCCACGTTCGCCGACCCCGGCGCGCCGGTTCGCGTGATCGACGACCTCGCGGCTCCGCGCCGGTCCCGCACAGCATGACCCCGACTCCACCCAGCCCTGACCGTGGCGCACTGCGCCGGGAGAGGAACGCATGACAGAAACCTTCGGCACGAGGCTCACCGCCGCCATGCGGCTCCACGGACCGCTCTGTGCGGGGATCGACCCGCACCAGTCCCTCGTCGAGTCGTGGGGGCTCACCTACGACCTGGCGGGGCTGGAGCGGTTCGCCCTCACCTGCGTCGAGGCCTTTGCCGGCCGGGTCGCCGTGGTGAAGCCCCAGTCCGCCTTCTTCGAGGTCTTCGGCAGCCGCGGCGTGGCCGTCCTGGAGCGGGTTCTCGGCGAGCTGCGCGAGGCGGGGACACTGACGATCCTCGACGCCAAGCGCGGCGACATCGGCTCGACCATGAGCGCCTACGCGCAGGCCTACCTCGGGTCGGAGGCGCCAGCGCCGGCCGACGCGCTCACCGTGAGCCCCTTCCTGGGCTACGAGGCCCTGCGTCCTGCCATCGACCTCGCACGGGGGACCGGCCGAGGCGTCTTCGTCCTCGCCCTCACGTCGAACGCCGAGGGGCAGAGCGTCCAGCACGCTCGCCTCGGGAAGGAGTCGGTGGCCGGGGCCATCGTCGGCGGCGCGGCCGTGGACAACGCCGAAGCCGCCTCCCGGGGAGAGCTCGGCCACGTCGGTCTCGTCGTCGGCGCGACGGTCGGCAGGGCCGCGGCCGAGCTGGGGATCGACCTGGCCGCCTCGGCGGCCCCGATCCTGGCGCCCGGTTTCGGGGCCCAGGGCGGCGACATCGCGGCCCTGGAGCAGACCTTTGGGTCGGCCCGCCGCCAAGTCCTCGCCTCATCGAGCCGTGACATCCTCTCGGCAGGTCCCGAGCCGCACCGGCTCGTCGATGCCGTGGCCCGTTCGGCGGAGGTCCTCTCGGAGTGGGCCGGCTGACGTTCCACGCGGGGACGGCCGCGCCGAGCGTCGTCCCCGCGTTGCACCGGCGGCCCCCGGATCGCTAGGTTCGGCGCTGACCCCTGTCGCCCGTGGCATCACTGTCATCACCTTCGGCCCTGGCCGCCCAAGCCCATCGACACGTCCCGCGACGTGTCCAGCGAGGAGACTTCATACCGTGGCCCTTCCACCGCTCACCCCTGAAGAGCGCGCCGCAGCCCTCGAGAAGGCTGCTGCCGCACGCCGGGAGCGAGCTGCCGTCAAGAACCGCCTCAAGTACTCCAGCGCCTCGCTCGCAGAGGTCATCGAGGACGGCAAGGTCGATCCCGTCATCGGCAAGATGAAGGTCACCGAGCTGCTCGAGTCGCTCCCCGGCGTCGGCCGCGTCCGGGCCAAGGCGATCATGGCGGAGGTCGGCATCGCCGAGTCCCGACGGGTGCGGGGCCTCGGCGCCAACCAGATCGCGGCCCTGCTGCGTCGGTTCGAGCGACCGTGACGCCTGCCTCCGCGACGGAGCCCCGCGAACCGGGGCGCCTGACCGTCCTCGCCGGACCGACGGCCGTGGGCAAGGGCACCATCGCTGCCTACGTGCGCACGCACTTCCCCGGCGTGTGGTTCTCGGTGTCGATGACCACCCGCAAACCGCGGCCCGGTGAGGTGGATGGTGTGCACTACCACTTCGTCGACGACCAGGAGTTCGACCGGCTCGTCGCGGCCGGTGAGTTCCTCGAGCACGCGGTCGTCCACGGTGTCGCCAAGTACGGCACCCCGCGGGGGCCCGTCGAGCGCGCCATTCGGGAGGGTCGCGACGCCCTCCTCGAGATCGACCTCCAGGGCGCCCGACAGGTTCGCGTGACGTGGCCGGACGCGTTGTTCGTCTTCCTCGCCCCGCCCAGCTGGGACGAGCTGGTCCGCCGTCTGGTGGGTCGGGGGACCGAGGACGCCGCGGAGCGGGACCGCCGTCTCGACACCGCACGGGCGGAACTGGCCGCCCAGGCGGAGTTCGACCGCGTCGTCGTCAACGACGATGTTCGGCGGGCCAGCGAAGAACTCGTATCATTGATGAGATCGGGACGCCCCGGACGGTGAGTCCCGCTGGTGTCGTGCGCCGCGTCGGCGCCGCGGCGCGAGACTCCTGCACGACCCCGACTGCACCGAACGACCCCAACGAAACGAGATCACTGTGTCCGGTACCCAGGCTGCTCCCATCGGCATCACCAACCCGCCGATCGACGACCTCCTGACCGCCGCCGACTCGAAGTACGCGCTCGTCATCTACGCCGCCAAGCGCGCCCGCCAGATCAACGCGTACTACTCCCAGCTCCAGGAGGGGCTCCTCGACTACGTGGGCCCCCTCGTCGAGACCGAGGTCCACGAGAAGCCGCTGTCCGTCGCCCTGCGCGAGATCAACGAGGGTCTCCTCAGCTCTGAGCCCACCGAGGCCTGAGGCGTCACGACCGATGCGCGTCGTCCTCGGCGTGAGCGGCGGCATCGCCGCCTACAAGGCCTGCTCGCTCCTGCGCCTCTTCACGGAGAGCGGGCACGACGTCACGGTGGTTCCCACCGCGGCGGCCCTCAACTTCGTCGGGGCGCCCACGTGGGCCGCCCTCTCGGGCAAGCCGGTCAGCACTGAGGTGTGGACGGACGTCCACGAGGTGCCGCACGTGCGGATCGGCCAGCAGGCCGACGTCGTCGTCGTCGCGCCGGCGACCGCCGACGTGCTCGCCAAGGCTGCCCACGGACTCGCGGACGACCTGCTCACCAACACCCTGCTGACGGCGCGCTGCCCCGTGGTGCTCGCCCCGGCGATGCACACGGAGATGTGGCACCACGCCGCCACCCAGGCCAACGTCGCCACACTGCGCGGACGCGGCGTGCACGTCATCGATCCCGCCGAGGGCCGGCTCACCGGCAAGGACACCGGCGCGGGACGACTCCCGGAGCCGGAGGAGCTGTATGCCGCTGTGCTCGCTCTCCTCGAGGCCGCGCCGGACGCTCCTCCCGCCCTCGAGGACGCCCCGGTGGGGGAGGGCGCCCCGGGTCACGTGAGCGCCCGGGCCGGCTCAGCGGCATACGGGCCGTGGTCGGGGCGGAAGGTCGTCGTCTCGGCGGGCGGCACCCGTGAGCCCCTGGACCCGGTGCGCTTCCTCGGCAACCGCTCGTCGGGCAAGCAGGGCGTCGCCATCGCGCGGGCCGCTGCCGCGCGTGGCGCCGACGTCACGCTCGTGGCGGCCAACGTCGCCCTGCCCGCCCCCGACGGCGTCCGGGTCGTGCCGGTCGGCACGACGCTGGAGCTGCAGGAGGCGATGACCAAGGCCGCGAGCGACGCGGATCTCGTCGTCATGGCGGCGGCGCCGGCGGACTTCCGGCCCGCCACGATGCAGGCGAGCAAGATCAAGAAGGGCGAGGACGGCTCCGGCCTGCGCCTCGAGCTCGTCGAGAACCCCGACATCGTCAAGGGCCTCGTGGCCGACCGGGCGAGTCGAGGCGCGTCGCGCCCGGTCATCGTCAGCTTCGCTGCGGAGACCGGCGACGCGACGGGCTCCGTTCTGGACCATGCCCGTGCGAAGTTCGCCCGCAAGGGCAGCGACCTCCAGGTCACCAACGAGGTCGGCTTCGACAAGACGTTCGGCCGCGACGACAACACCGTCCACATCCTCAGTCGGGGCAGCGACGAGGTCCGCACAGTCGGCCCGGCGTCCAAGGACGTGGTCGCCGACGCCGTGCTGGACGCCGCCGAACCCCTCCTCTGAGCGGCGACTACACTCGCCGTCACCGCCCACCCAGCAGCCAGGAGCCTCCGTGTCCGCACGCCTCTTCACGTCCGAGTCCGTCACCGAGGGACACCCGGACAAGATCTGCGACCAGATCAGTGACTCGATCCTCGACGCGCTGCTTGCCGAGGACGCGCAGGCGCGGGTGGCCGTCGAGACGATGGTCACGACCGGGCTCGTCCACGTCGCCGGTGAGGTCTCCACGACGGGCTACGTCGAGATCCCGAAGATCGTCCGCGAGACCATCCTCGCCGTCGGCTACGACGGCTCCCAGAAGGGCTTCGACGGACGCACCTGTGGCGTCTCCGTCTCGATCGGCGCCCAGTCGCCCGACATCGCCCAGGGCGTCGACACCGCCCACGAGACGCGGCACGGCGGCGTCGACCCGATGGACAAGCAGGGCGCCGGCGACCAGGGCCTGATGTTCGGCTACGCCTGCGACGACACGCCCGAGCTCATGCCGCTGCCGATCTTCCTCGCGCACCGGCTCGCGGAGCGGCTGACGCAGGTCCGCAAGAGCAACGAGCTGGCCTACCTGCGCCCCGACGGCAAGACCCAGGTGACGATCGCCTACGACGGTGACCGTGCCGTGCGGCTCGACACCGTCGTGCTCTCCACCCAGCACGCCCCGGACGTCTCGCTCGAGGGGATGCTCGAGCCGGACATCATGGACCACGTCATCACCCCGGTTCTCGACGAGCTGCGCTCAGGCGGCAGCGACCTCGACGTCTCGTCCTACCGCGCCCTGATCAACCCGACCGGTCGCTTCGAGATCGGTGGCCCGATGGGCGATGCCGGGCTCACCGGACGCAAGATCATCGTCGATACCTACGGCGGGATGGCGCGGCACGGCGGGGGCGCCTTCTCCGGCAAGGACCCGAGCAAGGTCGACCGCTCCGGGGCCTACGCGATGCGCTGGGTGGCCAAGAACATCGTGGCCGCCGGGCTGGCTCGCCGCTGTGAGGTCCAGGTGGCCTACGCGATCGGCAAGGCGCAGCCGGTCGGCCTCTACATCGAGACGTTCGGCACCGAGACGGTTCCGGTGGACCGGATCCAGGACGCCATCGGAGACGTCTTCGACCTGCGTCCCGCAGCCATCGTCGACGCGCTGGACCTGCTCCGCCCGATCTACGCGCCGACGGCGGCCTACGGCCACTTCGGCCGGACCAAGGCCGACGGCGTGGAGCACGCGTTCACGTGGGAGCGCACCGACCGCGTCGAGGCACTCCGCGCCGCTGTCTCCCGCTGACACTAGATTCGCCCTCGTGGGCGATGGTGTGGCGGAGGTGACGGACGGGGTCGGGTTGTCGCCCGAGGGATCGCTCTCCGGGCGACCGGTCGCGGGCGTCGTCGTCGAGACGCCACTGGCACACCTCGACCGCGTCTTCGAGTACGCCGTCCCGGAGGAGCTGTCCGCGGACGCCGTGCCGGGGGCGCGGGTGCGCGTCCGGTTCGCCGGCCGTGACCTCGAGGGGTTCGTCGTGGAGCGCCGGGCCGAGGCCGACCACGAGGGACGGCTCTCGCCGCTGCGCAAGGTGGTCAGCCCGGAGCCGGTGCTCACGCCGGAGCTGCTGGCGCTGTGCCGCGCGGTCGCGGACCGCTACGCGGGGACCCTGAGCGACGTCCTGCGCCTCGCCGTCCCCAAGCGCCACGCGACCGCTGAGCGCAACCTGCCGCTGCAGCCCGCGGCCGACGCGGCATCCGAGGCCGGAGGCGGCCCGACGCCGGTCGACCCGGGAGCCCCCGCCCCCGGCTCCGTGGTCGGGCCGTGGAGCGCCTACCCGGCCGGGCCGGCCTGGCTCCGGCGGGTGGCCGAAGGACAGGCGCCGGCGGCGGCGTGGACCGCACTGCCGAGCCAACCGGCCGAGGCCGACTGGCCGGAGGCCTACGCGCTCGCCGTGGCCGCCGCGCTCGGCGGTGGGCGCGGGGCGGTGGTGGTCCTGCCCGACCACCGGGACGTCGATCGCCTGGATGCAGCCCTCACGCGGGTGCTCGGCCGAGGACGTCATGTCCGGTTGACGGCCGACCAGGGCCCGCAGGCGCGCTACACGGCGTGGCTGAAGGTGCTGCGAGGCCACGTCAAGGTGGCGATCGGCACTCGAGCGGCTGCCTTCGCGCCAGTGCGCGACCTGGGGCTGGTCGCCTGGTGGGACGACGGCGACGACCTGTTGGCGGAGCCCCGGGCGCCCTACCACCACGTCGGCGTCGTGCTCTCGCTGCGGGCCGAGCAGTGCGGGGCCGCGCTGCTCACGGGCGGGTTCGTCCGTGGGTTGCGCGTCCAGGCCGAGGTCGAGGCCGGGCGGGTCGTGCCGGTGACAGCCGAGGCAGACGTCGTCCGCGCCACTGCGCCGCGCGTGGTCATTGCCGGGGAGGGCGCCGACGAGGAGCGCGACGGCCCTGCGGCCCGAGCCCACCTGCCCTCGCGCGCGTGGCGGGTGGCCAAGGACGCGCTCCGAGACGGACCCGTCCTGCTCCAGGTGCCCCGCCGCGGCTACCTGCCTGCACTGAGCTGCGGAGAGTGCCGCACGCCGGTCCGGTGCCTCCGGTGCCAGGGCCCGGTCGCTGTTGGCGCGTCCGGCAGCCCGCCGCGGTGCCGTTGGTGCGGCTCGGGGCTCGGAGCGGGCGGGTTCGAGTGCCGGTCCTGCGGCTCGCGGCGGCTCCGTGCGGTCGTGACCGGAGCAGGGCGGACGGCCGAGGAGATCGGTCGGTCCCTGCCCGGACACCCCGTGCACACCTCGCGGGCCGGCCAGGTGCTCTCCGGGGTGGGCTCGGAGCCGGCACTCGTCATCGCCACTCCAGGCGCCGAGCCCGTCGCCGAGGGCGGCTATGCGGCAGTCCTCCTCCTCGACGCCTGGGCGAGTCTCGACCTGCCGGTTCTCGACGCGCCGCTCGAGTCGCTGCGTCGCTGGGCAGCCGCCGCAGCGCTGGTGCGTCCCGGGCGGACCGTCGTCCTGGCGGGCGTGCCCCACGGGGTGACCCTGCCGGCCATCGAGGCACTGGTGCGGTGGGACCCGGGCTGGCTCGCGGCCCGCGAGCTGGCGGAGCGTCGGGAGCTCGGGCTGCCCCCGGCCGTGCGCATGGCGCAGGTGGTCGGCAGCCGCGAGGCGGTCGAGGGCGCGCTCTCGCAGCTCGACGTGCCGCCGCGTGCGCAGGTGCTCGGTCCGATGCCGCTCGACTCGTGGCGGCCCTCGAGATCCGGCGCGGGCGCCGGGGATGCTGGCGAGTCGCCCCCGAGCTGGCATGCGCTGGTCCGGGCACCGCTCGACGCGACCGACGAGCTGACGCGTGCCCTCATCGCGCTCAGAGCCTTCCGCTCCGCCCGCAAGGAGACGGCTGCCGTGACGGTGCGCGTCGACCCGCTCGACCAGTGGTAGTCCCCGGCAGGACGCGTGGAGGCGCGGCCACGCGTCCGCCCGGGCCCTGCGCCATGACAGAGTGGCCGCCATGGCGAAACGCGACCTCGACATCGTCCTCTACGGCGCGACGGGATTCGTCGGCACCCTGACCGCCCGCTACCTGGCCGGACGCACCGACGGGTTGCGCGTGGCGCTGGCCGGGCGGTCGCGGGAGCGCCTCGAGCGGCTGCGGGCCGAGCTCGGCACCTCGGCCGAGGAGTGGGAGGTCATCGAGGTCCATGCGCACGACTCAGGCGGGCTTCGGGTCCTCGCTGGACGCACCAAGGTGCTGGCGACGACGGTCGGACCGTACGCGGTGCATGGCAAGGACGTAGTCCGGGCGTGCGCCGAGACGGGCACGCACTATGCCGACCTGACCGGCGAGGTCCTCTTCGTCCGCTGGTCCGTGCACGAGGTGGGCCCCGTGGCCGAGGCGTCCGGTGCCCGCATCGTCCACGCCTGCGGCTACGACTCCGTGCCCTCCGACCTGGGGGTGCTCCTCCTCGCGCGCCGAGCCGCAGCGGACGGTGCAGGGACTCTCGGCGACACCGTGCTCGCGGTCAAGTCCGCCAAGGGCGGGTTCAGCGGTGGCACGGTCCACTCGGCGCGCAACCAGGCGATCGTCGCCGCGCAGGACCCCGCTGCCCGCCGTGTCCTCAGCGACCCGCATGCGCTGAGCCCGCGACGTCAGGACGAGCCGAAGGGCGGTCCACGGCGATCGACGGGCCTGCCCGGTCTGCTCCGCAAGCTGGTGCCGGTGGACCGGGACCCCCAGACGGGACGCTGGAACGGCCCGTTCGTCATGGCCGGTTTCAACACGAGGATCGTGCGCCTGTCCAACACGCTGACCCAGTGGTCCTACGGTCGGGACCTCCGCTACCGGGAGGTCGTCGACTTCGGCTCCGGACCGTTGTCGCCTCTGCTGGCCGGGGGCATGGCCATCGGCCTCGCGGGTGGTCTCGCGGGACTCTCGTGGGGTCCGACGCGCGCCGTCCTCGACCGGGTGCTGCCCAAGCCGGGGGAGGGGCCGAGTGAGGCCCAGATGGCGGCGGGCCGGTTCCGGATGGAGATCCGGTCCACGACCACGACGGGGGCGAAGTACGTCGCCACCGTGGCCGCTCCCTTCGACCCGGGCTACAGCGGGACGGCGGTGATGCTCGGTGAGAGCGTCCTGTCCCTCCTGCAGGACGGCGACCGCCTTCCCGACCGGGCCGGGGTCCTCACTCCGGCGACCGCGCTGGGTGACGTGCTCGTGAAGCGGCTGCGGGATCAGGGCTTCACGCTCGAGGTCGAGCGTCTGACCTGAGGGCGGACGCACCTACACTTGGACCGCGCCCGGGCACCCGGGGTGCCGCCGACCCGTCATCGACCCCGAGGACCCAAGCCTGTGGCGATCAAGGACATCCGCCTCTTCGGAGACCCCGTGCTGCGCACCCCCGCCGCGGAGGTCGTCGACTTCGACAAGGAGCTGCGGACGCTCGTCAAGGACCTCGAGGACACCATGCTCGACGCTCCGGGAGCCGGCCTCGCGGCCCCGCAGATCGGGGTCGGCCTGCGGGTCTTCACGTACTGGGTCGACGGCATCGTCGGCCATCTGATCAACCCCGTCCTGGACCTCTCGGACGAGGAGCAGGAAGGGCCGGAGGGGTGCCTCAGCATCCCGGGGGTCACGGTGGACACCCGCCGGGCCCTGTCCGTCGTGGCGAAGGGCCAGGACCAGCACGGCGAGCCGGTCGTCCTCGAGGGGTCGGAGCTGCTGGCCCGCGCCGTGCAGCACGAGACGGACCACCTCGACGGCATCCTCTTCGTCGACCGCCTCGACCCGGCGGCCAGGAAGGCGGCCATGCGCGCGATCCGCGAGGCGGAGTGGTTCGGTGAGCCGCCGCCCACGGTGAAGGTCAGCCCCCACTCGACCTTCGGTCTGGGGATGTGACGTGCGGGTCGTCTTCGCGGGAACCCCGCACGTGGCCCTGCCGAGCCTCGATGCCGTCGCCGCCTCGCGCCACGAGCTGGTCGCCGTCATCACGCGGCCCGACGCGCCCGCCGGGCGAGGCCGCCGGCTCGAGGCGTCGCCGGTCCGCGCCCGGGCCGAGGAGCTGGGCCTGCCGGTCCTGACCCCGACCTCGGCGAAGGACCCCAACTTCCTCGATGCGCTGCGGCAGCTCGCCCCGGACGCCTGCCCCGTGGTCGCCTACGGCAACCTCATCCCCCAGGCGGCGCTCGACATCCCTGCTCAGGGCTGGGTCAACCTCCACTTCTCGCTGCTGCCGGCCTGGCGCGGAGCGGCACCGGTCCAGCACGCCATCATGGCCGGGGACGAGATGACGGGAGCGTCGACCTTCCGACTCGAGCGCGGACTGGACACCGGCCCCGTCTACGGCGTGATGACGGAGCGGATCCGCCCGACCGACACGGCGGGAGAGCTGCTCGAGCGGCTGGCCACGGCCGGCGCCGGCCTGCTCGTCGCCACGCTGGACGGGATCGAGTCGGGTGACCTCGTCGCCCAGCCCCAGCCGGCCGATGGTGTGTCGCTCGCACCCAAGATCGAGACCGAGGACGCCCGCATCCACTGGGCGCGACCGGCCCTGGCGATCGACCGGCTCGTGCGCGGCTGCACCCCGGCGCCGGGTGCGTGGACGACGTTCCGCGGGGATCGGCTCAAGGTCTCGCCCCTGGTCGTGTCGGAGCAGGGTGACCCTGCGGGTGCGGCGGGCCTGGCGCCGGGCGAGCTCCTCGTGACGAAGCAGGCCGTCCTGGTCGGGACCGCGACGTCCCCAGTGCGTCTCGGAGTGGTCCAGGGTCGCGGCAAGAAGCCCATGCCCGCGGCCGACTGGGCACGGGGCGTCCGCGTCGAATCAGGAGAGCGGGTCGGCGATGAGTGACGAGCGACGTCGCGGACGGCAGCGGCCGCCCGCCCGGGACCGGTCGGCCCAGCACCGGTCGGCCCAGCGACCCTCTGAGCGAGCCCGGCGCACCGACCCGGCCCGCCTGACCGCCTACACGGTGATGCGCGAGGTCGCCCAAGGCGCCTACGCCAACCTCGCCCTGCCCAAGCTGCTGCGGGAGAAGCGGATCCACGGCCGCGACGCCGGTTTCGCGACCGAGCTCGTCTATGGCGCGACCCGCCTCTCCGGCCTCTACGACACGCTCGCCGCCCGGGCGGCCGACCGGCCGGTCGACCGGATCGACCCGCGGGTCCTCGACACGATCCGGCTCGGGGCCCACCAGGTCCTCAGCATGCGTGTCCCGACGCACGCCGCCGTGGACGAGACCGTGGCGCTGGCGCGGCAGGTCAACGGGGCAGGAGCCGCCGGCTTCGTCAACGCCGTGATGCGCCGGATCAGCGAACGATCCCTGGACGAGTGGTTGGAGGTCGTCACGGCCGACGTCGCCGATCCCACCGAGGCCCTCGCCATCCGGACGTCGCACCCGCTCTGGGTGGTCAAGGCACTTCGGGCCGCCCTCATCGGACACGGTCGCGCGGTGGTCGACACCGCGGAGGCGGAGCTGGCTGCCCTGCTGGCCTCGGACAACGCCGCCGCCAAGGTGGCGCTGGCCGCCCGACCCGGTCTGGCCTCCGTCGCGGAGCTCGTCGAGGCCGGCGCCGAGGCGTCGACCACGAGTCCGGTGGGCGCCGTCCTGCCCGAGGGGGACCCCGGAGCGATCCCAGCGGTGCGCGAGGGCCGGGCCGCGGTGCAGGACGAGGGCTCCCAGCTGCTCGCGCTGGCCATCGCCACGGCCGAGATGGGCGAGTCAGCCCTGACGGGCGAACGCTGGCTCGATCTCTGCGCCGGGCCCGGTGGGAAGGCGGGACTCCTCGCCTCGATAGCCGTGCAGCGCAGGATCCCGTTCGTGGCCAATGAGGTGAACGAGCACCGGGCACAACTCGTCCAACAGACTCTCGCGGCCGCGTCCGCGGCGGCCCGCGAGGCCGGCACGACGATCGAGGTCCGCCACGGAGACGGGCGGGAGATCGGGGAACTGAGCCCAGCGGCATACACCCGTGTTCTCATCGATGCCCCCTGCACCGGCCTCGGGGCGCTGCGCCGCCGGCCGGAGGCGCGGTGGCGACGCAGCCCCGGCGACGTGGCCACCCTGGCGACCCTCCAGCGCGAGCTGCTCGCATCGGGGATCGAGGCGACCCGGTCGGGCGGCGTGATCGGCTACGCGACGTGCAGTCCGCATCTCAACGAGACGAAGTTCGTCGTCCAGGACGTGATCAAGAAGCGCGACGACGTCGAGCTGGAAGATGCGCGACCGCTCTTCCGCGACGCTGCGGGAGCGCCCCTGCCGGACCTCGGCGACGGTCCCTACGTCCAGCTCTGGCCGCACGTCCACGGCACCGACGCGATGTTCCTCGCACTGCTGCGCAAGCGCTGACCTCAGCGCCCGCGGAACACCGGGCGCCGTCCCTCCCGTCGGGCCGCGTCCGCCTCGGCGGCGTCCTCGCTGGCGAAGCAGGCCAGGAACTCGGCGTGCAGACCGGGATCGTCGTCGGGCAGATGAGGTGAGCCGAGCACCCGCTTGGCGTAGGACAGCGACAGCGGAGCCAGCGCGGCGAGGTCGTGGGCCAGTGCGATGGCGTCCGTCAGGTCGCCCTCGCGCTGCACGAGACCGCTGGCCAGCGCCGCCCCGAGGTCCATGGTCTCGGCGGCCAGCAGCAGGCCGCGGGCATGGCCGCCGCCGACCAGATGAGCCAGCCGGCGGATCGTCCACGGATCGACGGCGAGCCCGTTGCGGGCGGTCGGCACGGCGAAGCGGGCGGCCTGCGTCGCGACTCGCAGGTCGCAGGCCGCGGCGAGCTGGGTGCCACCACCGATCGCCGGACCGTTGACGGCGGCGATCACGGGGACCGGCACGGAGGTGATCGCGCCGAGCATGCCGTAGTGGGCCTCCCGGAAGTCGTCGCCATAGACCCCGTCGAGGTCTGCGCCGGCGCAGAAGGTCGAGCCGGCGCCGGTGATCACGACGGCACGGACCGGTTGGGGGCCCGTGACCGCTCCGTCAAGGGCACCCTGCAGCGCTCGACACAGCTCGAGGTCGAGGGCGTTGCGCTTCTCCGGGCGGTCGAGGGTGAGCACGAGGACGTCGTCGTCGACGAGGCGCTGCAGCATGGAGGCATCCTCGCAGGCAGTGTCCGTGGCGTCCGGCCGGCCCAACTACGCTGTCCACCGTGCAGATCTCCCCGAGCATCCTGTCGGCCGACTTCGCCAACCTCGAGCGCGAGCTGGGGCGGATCGCGAACGCCGACTGGGCCCACGTCGACGTGATGGACGCCCACTTCGTGCCGAACCTCACCCTGGGACTTCCCATCGTGGAGGCCCTGCTCAAGGTCAGCCCCATCCCCATCGACGCTCACCTGATGATCGAGGACCCGGACCGGTGGGCGCCGCTCTACGCCGAGGCAGGGTGCCAGTCGGTCACCTTCCACATCGAGGCGGCCCGGGACCCGCGCGCCCTGGCGCGCACCCTTCGCGCGGCGGGGGCGCGGGCCGCCATGGCGATCAAGCCCGGCACGGACTTCGGCCCCTACGAGGAGCTGCTGCCCGACCTGGACATGGTGCTCGTCATGACGGTGGAGCCGGGCTTCGGCGGCCAGTCCTTCATGGCCGACCAGATGCCCAAGGTGCGCCAGGTCCGCGAGGCCGTCCAGCGGCACGGGGGCGAGATCTGGGTCCAGGTCGACGGGGGCGTCAGCGCCGCGACGATCGAGCAGTGCGCCGAGGCCGGGGCCGACGTCTTCGTCGCCGGGTCCGCGGTCTACGGCGCGGAGGACGCCGCTGCCGCCGTCGACGAGCTGCGTTCGCTCGTCGCGGCGCACCATCACTGACCCGCGCACGCGACCGGGTGACCCGGGCGCCGGAGCCCCACCGGTGGTGACCGTCACGTGAGAGCGATGTGGGCTCGTCCCGCGACACGGTGCATACTGGCCGTACGTGCTCCGGGGTCGGTGTAATTCCGAGCCGGCGGTGACAGTCCGCGACCCGACCGCTCAACAGCTTCACGAGCGGCCGGTTGACCTGGTGGAACTCCAGGACCGACGGTGAAAGTCCGGATGGGAGGCAGCACGAAACAGACTGGCGTCTGTGTGGTCCGCGCACCCCCGAACGGGAGCGCGGAGCGCGACAGCGCCAGCTGTGGAGTTCCCCCGGAGTTCGTCCGTTCAGCACCACGAACTCCAAGGACGAACACCACATGCAGTCACTCGCTTTCGCAGACGAGACCAAGAACCTCTTCCAACAGGTCCTCGATGCCGCGATCCCGATCGGGATCTACCAGCTGCACTGGACCGAGCTCATCGCCGTGCTCATCGGCGTCGTCTCCGCCTGGTTCGGAATGAAGCGGCGGGTCTGGGCCTGGCCGGTCGGCATCATCGCCAACGTCATGCTCTTCTTCGTCTACCTCGGGGCCCTCTTCGGCGCGGATGAGCGCGTCCCCCTCTTCGGCCAGGCCGGCCGTCAGGTCTTCTTCATCCTGATGAGTGCCTACGGCTGGTGGCGCTGGACGCAGGTGCAGCGACTGAGCCACGCCGAGGACGCCAGCGGGGCCGCCATCACGCCGCGCTGGGCGACGCGTCACGAGCGCCTGGCAGTCGCCGGCTTCTGGGTCGTCGGCACCGTGGCGGTCCACCAGGCCTTCACCTGGCTGTGGTCCCTGGCCCCGAACCCGTACTGGACCCCCGAGTGGTGGTTCTTCTGGTGCGACGCCTGGATCTTCGTCGGGTCCATCGTCGCGACCTTCGCGATGGCCCGCGGCTGGAACGAGTTCTGGCTGGCCTGGATCGCCGTCGACCTCGTCGGGGTGCCCTTCGGTTTCGCGACCGGCTACGTCCCGACGGCCGTCCTCTACATCTTCTACGGCCTCTTCGTCGTCTACGGCTTCATCCAGTGGGTCAAGGCGTCGCGGACGGGGCACCGGGACGTCGAGCCGGTCCTGGCCGGCTCCCGGGTGGGCTGAGCATGGTCGCGCGGCAGCCGGAGGGCAGCGCGGGCGCGGACGCGGCGTTCATGCAGCGTGCCATCGCCCTCGCCGAGCGATCGCCCTGGCCGGACCCCAACCCTCGGGTCGGGTGTGTCATCGTCGATGCGGCGGGCACCGTGGTCGGGGAGGGCTGGCACGAGGGCGCCGGGACCCCGCACGCGGAGGCGGCGGCGCTGGCGCTGGCCGGCAACCTCGCTCGGGGCGGGACCGCCTACGTGTCGCTCGAGCCGTGCGCGCACACCGGGCGGACCGGCCCCTGCGCCGACGCGCTCGTCGCCGCGGGAGTCAGCCGTGTCGTCTTTGCGCAGACCGATCCGAACGGCGTCGCTGCCGGGGGAGCCGACGTGCTGCGTGCCTCGGGGGTGGAGGTCGAGGCCGGGCTCCTGGCTGGCGAGGCCGCGGCGATCAACGCGAGGTGGGCCCGCACCGTCGCCCTGGGACGGCCGCTCGTGACGTGGAAGTTCGCGGCCACTCTCGACGGTCGCAGCGCCGCGGCGGACGGGTCGAGCCAGTGGATCACCGGGGAGGAGGCGCGCCGAGACGTGCACGACCTGCGGGCCACGCGCGACGCCATCGTCGCGGGCACGGGCACCGTCCTGACGGACGACCCCCGGCTCACCGTCCGACGCGAGCCAGACCGTATGCCGCTGGGCCGGCTCCCCGAGACCGCCCCGCTGCGCGTCGTGGTCGGCCTGCGCGACGTCCCCGCGACGGCGCGGGTCCACACGGGGCCAGGCGGCGTCGTCCACCTGCGCACCCGGGATCCCCAGGTCGTGCTGGACACCCTCTGGGAGCGAGGCGTCCGAGACGTCTGGCTCGAGGGCGGTCCCACGCTTGCGGCGGCGTTCCTCTCGGCCGGCCTGGTCGACGAGGTGGTCGCCTACCTCGCCCCAGCGCTGCTCGGCGCCGGCCCAGCAGCCGTGGGGGACCTCGGCATCACCTCCATGGACGCCATCCGACGGCTGGAGGTCACCGACGTCACCCGTGTGGGCGGGGACATCCGAGTTCAGGCAGTGCCCGCGTCAGTGGCGGGGAAGGAGTAGCACCCAGATGTTCACCGGAATCGTCGAGGAGCTCGGCCGGGTCGGCTCGATCGAGAGCTCCACCGAGTCAGCCGTCCTGCGCATCGAGGGACCGCTCGTCGCGTCCGACGCACGGCATGGGGACTCGATCGCCGTCAACGGCGTCTGCCTCACCGTCGTGACCCACGACGCGGCCGGCTTCACCGTCGACGTCATGGCCGAGACCCTGCGCCGCTCCAGCCTCGGCGCCCTGCGGCCGGGCGACCCCGTCAACCTCGAGCGCGCCATGGCGGCGTCGAGCCGCTTCGGCGGTCACATCGTCCAGGGACATGTCGACGGCACGGCCACCGTCGTCGAGCGCGTTCCCGGGGACCGCTGGGAGGTCGTCACGTTCAGCCTCCCCGAGTCGCTGGCCCGGTATGTCGTGGAGAAGGGGTCCATCACGGTCGACGGTGTGTCCCTGACCGTGTCGGCCGTCGCGACCACCACCTTCAGCGTCTCGCTGATCCCGACCACGCTCGAGGCGACGACCCTCGGGCGCAAACAGGTGGGGGACAGCGTCAATCTCGAGGTCGACGTCCTCGCCAAGTACGTCGAGAACCTGATCCGGCACGGAGCCATCGGCAAGGAGGAGTCATGAGCGAGCTGGCGACCATCGAGGAGGCCCTGGAGACGCTGCGCCAAGGGCGCCCCGTCCTCGTCCTCGACTCGGAGGACCGGGAGAACGAGGGCGACCTCGTCCTGTCGGCCCACACCGCGACGGAGGAGTGGATGGCCTGGACCATCCGTCACTCGTCCGGCTACCTGTGCGCGCCGATGCCCGACCCCGTCGCCGACCGCCTGCAGCTTCCGCTCATGGTCGCCGACAACCGCGACCCGCTCCGGACCGCCTACACGGTCTCCGTGGACGCCGCGTCGGGAGTGACGACCGGGATCAGCGCGGCGGACCGCACGCGCACGGTGCGGGTCCTGGCCGACCCCCAGTCCGTGCCCGCCGACCTCATCCGACCGGGTCACGTCCTCCCGCTCCGGGCTCGCGCCGGGGGAGTCCTCACCCGACCCGGTCACACGGAGGCGGCGGTCGACCTCACCCGGCTCGCGGGCCTGCCGCCCGTGGGTGTCATCGGGGAACTCGTCCACGACGACGGCCGCATGATGCGCTACGAAGCGGTGGTCGCACTCGGCCGCGAGGCCGGGCTGCCCGTCATCACCATCGAGCGGCTCATCGCCTGGCGCCAGCAGCACGACCGGGTCGAGCGGCTCGCCACGACGGTGATCCCCACTCGGCACGGCTCGTTCACGGCGCACGGCTACCGGGACACCCTGACCGGCGACGAGCACGTCGCCCTGGTCAGCCCCCGAGGCCTGCACGGATCCCGACCGGCTGCGCCCGTTCTCGTGCGCCTCCACTCCGAGTGCCTGACCGGGGATGCCTTCGGCTCCCTCCGCTGCGACTGCGGACCGCAGCTGCAGGCCTCGATGGCTCGCGTCGGGCGGGAAGGCGGCGTCATCGTCTACCTCGGTGGGCACGAGGGTCGCGGCGTCGGCCTCGTGGACAAGCTCCGGGCCTACGGGGAGCAGGACCGTGGCGCCGACACGGTGGATGCCCAGACGGCGCTCGGCCTGCCGGTCGACGCCCGGGAGTACGCAGCAGGGGCCGCAGTGCTCCACGACCTCGGTGCGGAGCGCGTCGTCCTGCTGACCAACAACCCGTCGAAGGTCGCGGCCCTGCGCCACTTCGAGATCGACGTCGTCGCCGTGGAGCGACTCCACACCGAGGTGGCCGCCGAGAACGAGCGCTACCTCGTCACGAAGCGGGAACGTCTCGGCCACGACCTGCCCGCCGTCATCCACGCCAAGCCCGAATCTGCCTGAAGGAGACCCCCATGAAGGATGGAGCACCCACGCTGGCCGTCGACGGTCGCGGCCTGTCCGTGGCCGTCATCGCCGCGAGCTGGCACGACCAGGTCATGGACGGACTGCTCGACGGCGCCCGCCGCGGCCTGGCCGATGCCGGGGTCACCGACGTCGTCGAGGTCCGGGTCCCCGGGACGTTCGAGCTGTCCGTGGCCTGCGCCAGGCTGGCCGAGCGCTACGACGCACTTGTCGCGCTCGGCGTCGTGATCCGCGGTGGCACCCCCCACTTCGAGTACGTGTGCCAGGCAGCGACCTCCGGGATCACCGACGTGTCGGTCCGGACGGGCACCCCGATCGGGTTCGGCGTCCTGACCTGTGACACCGACGAGCAGGCCCTCGACCGCGCCGGCCTGCCGGGCTCGAGCGAGGACAAGGGCCACGAGGCGGCCACGGCTGCCGTGGCGACCGTCGTCGCGCTGCGCCAGGTCGGGTCCGAGGGGCCGGTCGCGGTGGTCAGGGATTGAGCGCGGGTCAGCCCAGCGGCATACGGCCCTCTAGGGTGGTGGACCGTGAAGAGCTTTGAACAGCTGTATGCCGAGCTCGCCGAGAAGGCGGCGACCCGGCCGGAGGGATCCGGCACGGTCGCTGCCCTCGACGCGGGGGTCCACGCCATCGGCAAGAAGATCGTCGAGGAGGCGGCCGAGGTCTGGATGGCCGCCGAGTACCAGTCCACGGCGGAGGCCGCCGAGGAGATCAGCCAGCTGCTCTACCATCTCCAGGTCCTCATGCTCGCCAAGGGCATCTCGCTCGACGACGTCTACGCCCACCTCTGACCCGACCGAGAACCCCACCGGATCTCGCACCGCACCAGACCAGCCGAGGACCCGCCATGCTCCGTATCGCCGTGCCCAACAAGGGCTCCCTCTCCGACGCCACCGTCGAGATGCTCCGGGAGGCGGGCTACCGCACCCGTCGGGACGCCAAGGAGCTCGTCGTCGCCGACCCCGACAACGACGTCGAGTTCTTCTACCTGCGCCCCCGTGACATCGCCGTCTACGTCGGCTCCGGCACGGTCGACGCGGGCGTCACCGGCCGCGACCTGCTGCTCGACTCGGGCTCCGACGCCATCGAGGTGATGGCGCTCGGCTTCGGGGCGTCGACCTTCCGCTATGCCGCCCGGCCCGGCAAGGTCACGACGGTCGACCAGATCGCGCAGCAGCGGGTGGCCACCTCCTACCCGGGCCTCGTCCGGGCCGACCTCGCCAAGCGGGGGATCGAGGCCGAGGTGGTCCGCCTCGACGGCGCCGTCGAGACCGCGATCACGCTCGGAGTGGCCGATGTCATCGCCGACGTCGTCGAGACGGGCACGACGCTGCGCCAGCAGGGGCTGGAGGTCTTCGGCGAGCCGATCCTGCGCTCGGAGGCGGTCCTCATCCGCGGCGACCGGCCGGGGGAGCAGCAGGCCACCGCCGTGCTGCAGCGTCGCCTCACCGGGGTCATCACGGCCCGCACCTACGTCATGCTCGACTACGACTGCCCCAAGGAGCTCGTCGCCCAGGCCACCGAGCTCACGCCGGGCCTCGAGTCGCCCACCGTGTCGCCCCTCCAGGACGACGCCTGGGTGGCGGTGCGCGCGATGGTCCCGCGGGTGGGACGCAACCGGCTGATGGACGAGCTCTACGACCTCGGCGCCCGGGCGATCCTCGTCACCGACATCGCCGCCTGCCGGCTGTGAGCGGAGCACCCGAGGCCCGTCCCCCCGACGCGCTGGCGCCGTTCCGGCCACGTCGCGGCCGCGTGGTCGCGATCGGCGTCGTCTGGACGTCGCTGCTCATCTTCGGCACGATCGCCGTGATCATGCCCGAGCAGGACGGCCGCTGGGGCCCGGCCGACCGGCTCATGCTCTTCGGCCTCGGCGCCCTCATCGCCGCGCTGGCCTGGCGCTACGCGTCGATCCGCGCCCTGCCGACCCGCAGCGGGCTGACCATCCGCAACCTGCTCCTGACCCGGACGCTCGAGTGGTCCGAGATCGTCGGCGTCCAGTTCGGTGGTGGCGAGCCGTGGGTCAGCCTCGACCTGCTCGACGGCGACACGATGGCCGTCATGGCCATCCAGAAGGCGGACGGCGAGATCGCCGACCGGGAGGCCTCCCGGCTGGCGGCGCTCGTCGAGGCCTTCGGAGCGGCCCGGGAAGGCCGGGAGGGCGGGAGGGCGTGAGCCGGCAGCCGACTCCCGACGAGATGCGCCACGCGCTCGGCCACTTCGCGACCGGTGTCACCGTCATCACCGGCACGACACTCGACGGCGACCCGGTCGGGTTTGCCTGCCAGTCCTTCGCGTCGGTGTCGCTCGACCCGCCGCTCGTCCTCTTCTGCGCCGACCACCGCGGCCGGTCCTGGCCACACATGCGCGACACCGGCCTCTTCACCGTCAACGTCCTGCACCACGAGCAGCTCGACGTCGTGGAGCGGTTCGGCTCGCCGCACGGTCGACGTTTCGACGACCTCGACTGGTACCCGTCGGAGGACGCGGGACCGAGTCTCACCGACGCGCTGATGCGCATCCACTGCTCGGTGGAGCAGGTCCACGTCGCCGGCGACCACGACGTCGTGATCGGTCGGGTCCTCGGGCTCGACGACACGGGCCGCGGGCGCCCGATGCTCTTCTACCGGGGGCAGTTCACCGTCACCGAGAGGACCGCGGAGGACGAGGATCGCGCAGGTGAGACGCGCGACGACTACTGGGGCTGAGCCGGTCAGCCGATGCGACTGAGGTCCGGACGCATCCGCGCCACGATGAGCGCCTGGGCGAGGGTGAGGCCGCCGAGGATGACCCAGACCGGGGCGAGACCACCGGTGACGTCGCGGACGAGCCCCATCGCCAGGGGCCCGACCGACGCGATGCTGTAGGAGACGAGGAACGTCATCCCGGTGAGCCGGCCGCTCGCCTCGGGCGTGTGGGCATAGCGGACGAGCAGCACCAGGGCCAGGGAGAAGGCGGCGCCCTGCCCGAGCCCGAGGATGACGGCCCACAGCCAGGGGGCCGCCTCGGGCGCGGCCCAGATGGCGAGGCAGCCGGCCACCGCGAGCGCCCCGGCCGCGAACAGGAGCCGGCGCAGGTCCGCCGCGCGGTCGCTGAGCAGGGGCCCGAGCAACCCGGAGACGACCTGAGCCCCGCTGAACACCGCACCGAGGTAGCCGGCCGCGGCCCGGTCCCAGCCGAGCTCGACATACGTCGGTGGCAGCCAGGTGACGGCTGAGTAGAAGCACCAGGACTGGAGGGACAGGTAGCCCGCGACGACCCACGCGGTGGGGTGGCGCCAGGGCAGGCGTCCGGGCCCCTCCTCGCCGGGGGTGTGGTGCGGGTTGGCCCGGACCGTGAACGGCGCCCACGCCAGCAGGCCGACGAGGACGAGGACGGACCAGGAGGCCAGCGATCCCTGCCACGAGCCGAGCCGGTCGGCGAGTGGTGCCGACAGCGCGGACGCCAGCGCGGCGCCGCCCATCATGGCGAACATGTAGAGGCCGGTGACGAGGCCGACCCGGTGGGGCGGGAAGAACGTCTTGACGAGGCGCGGGAGCAGGGTGCCCGCGACCGCGATGCCCACACCGGCGACGAACGTGCCGGAGTAGAGGGTGACGACGTCGTCACCGAACCACCGGCTCGCCGTGCCGACGAGCGCGCACGCCAGAGCGGCGAGCACGGCCGCGACCGCGCCGAGCCGGTGCGCGATCCCGGAGGCGAGCGGTGCGAACAGGCCCATGCACAGGACCGGCAGGGTCGTCAGTGCGCCGGCTGCTGCGTGGCTCAGGCCGAGGTCGCCCGAGATGGCGTCGAGCAGCGGCGGGACGCTGGTGATCGCGGCGCGGAGGTTGCCCGCGACCGCCACCAGGGCCGCCGCCATGATCCAGACGGGCGGCAAGGGCTTGAGGGCCACCGAAGGGGTGGCTGGCACGGTCATGTCGCGGGGTTCCGTCCGGTGCGCCCGGTGCTGGTGTCGATGACGAGGTCCGACCGCGACTTCGTGTCGTCCGAGGCGAACACGGCCTCCTCCTGGGCGGCCCAGCGCTGCCAGTGTGGCCGGTAGGTCTCTCCGTCCCGCGCGAGTCCCCGGTCGCGGCGGACGTCCCGGTCAGCCTCCATGAACACCGTGACGGCGGCGAACGGCCTGGCGGGCCCGACGCTGGCACCGCACCCCTCGACGACGAGGAAGTCGGCCGCCTCGACGCGCACGGTGCCGTCCCAGCCACCCTCCTGCCAGTCCCAGCGGTCGTATGCCGCTGAGCTCGCTCGGGAGATCGGCTCGAGGACGCGCGTGGCCAGGAGCTCAGACGACTCGGCCAAGCCGTCCCAGCCGGGATAGAGCTGGTCCATGTGCACCACCTCGACGGTGCCGTAGGCGGAGAGGGCCGCGGCCACGCCGTGGGCGAGCGTCGTCTTCCCGGCGCCGCTGCGGCCGTCGATCGCGACGACGGCCGTGTCGCCACAGCGCGGCAGGACGTCAAGGGCCAGCTCGACGACGGCCTCGACGTGGAGGGGGTCGGCCGGTCCCGTGATCTGGTCCCACATGAGCGCGACCCTACCCGCGAACTAGGCTTGACCCGTGCTTGCCCGAACCTCCGTCGCCACACGCGTCATCGCCTGCCTCGACGTCGACGCCGGTCGGGTGGTGAAGGGGGTGAACTTCGCCAACCTGCGCGACGCCGGTGACCCGGTCGAGCTGGCCCAGCTCTACGACGCCCA
Source organism: Intrasporangium calvum (assembly GCF_028446585.1). Taxonomy (GTDB): domain Bacteria; phylum Actinomycetota; class Actinomycetes; order Actinomycetales; family Dermatophilaceae; genus Intrasporangium; species Intrasporangium calvum_A. The sequence continues at coordinate 68,551 of NZ_JAPFQL010000003.1, read as the reverse complement.
GGGCATCGACGAGCTGACCTTCCTCGACGTCACGGCGAGCTCCGGCAACCGCGAGACGACCTACGACGTCGTCCGGCGCACGGCGGAGCAGGTGTTCATCCCCCTGACGGTGGGCGGCGGCGTGCGCAGTGTCGACGACGTCGACCGGCTGCTGCGCGCGGGAGCCGACAAGGTGGGCGTCAACACCGCCGCCATCGCGCGCCCGGAGCTCATCGCCGAGATCGCGGATCGCTTCGGCGCGCAGGTCCTCGTCCTGTCTGCGGACGTGCGCCGACGGGTGGACCGGGAGGGGCGCCGCACCGACGACTTCGTCATGACGACCCACGGCGGCCGCACGCCGGTCGACCTCGACGCCATCGAGTGGTGCGCGCGGGCCGCCGAGCTGGGAGCCGGCGAGATCCTGCTCAACTCGATGGACCTCGACGGGACCAAGGAGGGCTTCGACCTCGAGCTGGTCCGGCGGGTGCGGGCAGCCGTCACGGTCCCGGTGATCGCGAGCGGTGGGGCCGGACGGCCCGAGCACTTCGCCCCGGCCGTCGAGGCCGGCGCGGATGCCGTCCTCGCCGCGAGCGTCTTCCACTTCGGTGAGCTCACCGTTGCGGAGGTCAAGGCCGCCATGCGGGCGGCCGGCCTCGTCGTGCGCTGAACCGTCCGCCGCGTGGCCGGCGCTCAGCCCAGGCCGAGCCGAGCCTGCTTGAGAGCGAGGACGTCGTCGGCGCGGCCCTCGAGCTGGACGTCCGCGTGGTCGGCGCGTCCGTAGGCGAAGAGGACGAGCTCGGCGGGTGCGCCGCGGACGATCACGGTGCCGTGCTCGTCGGGCAGCTTGGCGCAGTGCCGGCCGACGCCGGGCGCGACCAGGACGACCCCGGTGGGGGACCTGCGGAACATCAGCCGGCCGACTCGCCGCAGGGCGCTCCAGAGGGCTGCCTGGACGTCGGCGGGGAGGTCACGCGGCTCCCACTCCGGCTGGGCCCGGCGGACGTCCTCGTGGTGGACGAAGTACTCGACGAGGTTGGCCAGCTCGTCGACCACCGGGCGGGACAAGGGGTTCCAGGCCGGGGCCCCGGCGCGGACCTGGTCCACGAGCGCCGGGTAGTCCGTCTCCGCGAGCTGACGCTGCTCCCGCTCGAGCCGCTTGGCGAAGAGCGGGACGTAGGCACCGATGCCGAGGTCCGGTCGGGCCTCCCGAATCTGCAGGTGGGCGGCGAGGTCACGCGTCGCCCAGCCCTCGCAGAGGGTCGGGGCGTCCGGGCCGAGTCGCTCGAGCTCGTCGCAGAGCAGCTGTCGTTCGGACCATGCGTGTCGCGTCATGGGCGCCATCCTCTCAGGAGGCGATGCGGCGGTCTGCGGGCGGCGTCCAATCCGCTGGCACCGGCGGCTGCGCCGACCTAGGGTCGGGGAGTGATCGAACTCGCCCGCCCGACCAGCCTCCTGGCGCAGGAGTGGTGGGAGATGGTCGACGAGTTCGGGGACGAGCTCATGCACGGGTCCGCCTACCGGCCGGAGGAGAGGACCGCTCTGGAGCGACCGGGTGGCCTCGAGGCCTGGGTCGACCTGCTCGCCGCCCGCGAGGTCGACCAGTCCGCAGTCCCCGAGGGCTACGTGACGGCGTCGTACCGCTGGATCCTCGACGACGGGCGGCTCGTCGGCACGATCGCCCTGCGCCACCACCTCACCGAGGCGCTGCTCGTCATCGGCGGGCACATCGGCTATGCCGTGCGCCCGAGCGCGCGCCGACGCGGGGTGGCGACCGGAGCCCTTCGGATCGCGCTCCGCATGGCGGCGGCGCGCGGCATCGACCCCGCCCTCGTCACCTGCGACGAGGACAACCTCGCCTCGGCGCGGACGATCGAGGGCAGCGGCGGAGTCCTCGAGGACGTCCTCGGCACGACTCGCCGGTACTGGGTCCCCACCACGGCGCGCGCGGACGTCCGCACGTGACGGGCGACCGGCCTGCGGCAGCCGGGTCCACCCTTCGCCAAGGGCTCGCGGTGATCCGTCGGGGCATCGCGGCCCAGCCGCGGTGGTTCGCGGTCGCCGTCCTCGGGGCCACCGTCTACGGCGTGATGACGGGCCTCACGGCCTGGGCGATCGGATGGGTCGTGCAGGAGGCCGTGACCCCCGCCATCGAGGCCGGTCACGCCACGAGCGGGCAGCTGTGGCTCGTGGGTGGGGTGCTGTCCGCGGTGGTCCTGGTCAACGTCGTCGGCGTCGTCGGCAGGCGCCTCGCGGGCGGCATCGCGATGTACAACCTCGGCGCGCACTACCGCCGGGAGGTGACGCGTCAGTACCTGCGGCTGCCCCTCAGCTGGCACCACCGTCACCCGTCCGGGCAGCTGCTCTCCAACGCCAACGCGGACGTCGAGGCGACGTGGAACATCTTCGCCCCGCTGCCCATGGCGATCGGGGTGCTCGTCATGCTGGCCTTCGGGATCGTCCAGATGCTCGTCGTCGACCCCTTCCTCGCCGTCGTCGGCCTCACGGTCTTCCCGCTCCTCTTCGCCGCCAACGTGGCCTTCCAGCGAGCCATGTCGCCCCGGATGACCCAGGCGCAGCAGCTGCGCGCCGACGTGTCGCAGGTGGCCCACGAGAGCTTCGAGGCGGCCCTCATCGTGAAGTCCCTCGGACGCGAGGACCACGAGACGGAGCGGTTCCGCGCGGTGACCGACGAGCTGCGCGACGCGAACATCGAGGTCGGCCGGACCCGCGGTCGGTTCGACCCGGCCATCGAGGCGATCCCGACGCTCGGCACCCTCGCGGTGCTCCTCGTCGGGACTCACCGGGTGGGCTCCGGCAGCCTCTCCGCGGCCGAGGTGGCCCAGATCGCCTACCTCTTCTCGATCACCGCCTTTCCCGTCCGGGCGCTCGGCTGGGTGCTCGCCAAGCTGCCCCGCTCCGTCGTCGGCTGGGACCGCGTCTCGGCCGTGCTCGAGGCGCGGGGAGCCATGGATCACGGGGACCGTGACCTGCCCCGGAGCGGGGCGAGCACCGTGGCAACGGAGTCGGTCTCCTACGCCTACGAGATCGAGACCGACCCGGGAGAGCCCGAGGGGTCAGCCACCCTCCACCCCGCCGTCGTCGACGTCACCCTCGAGGTCCCGGCCGGTGCCACGGTGGCCGTGGTCGGGCCGACCGGCAGCGGCAAGTCGACCCTGACCAACCTCCTCATGCGGCTCGTCGACCCCGACACGGGCGTCGTCCTGGTCGACGGCATCGACCTGCGCGAGGTGCGTCGCGGCGGCGTGAGCGAGGTCGCCGCCCTCGTTCCGCAGCAGACCTTCCTCTTCGACGACACGGTCCGCGGCAACGTCACCCTGGGGAGCGCGCACGACGACGCAGCCCTGTGGCGAGCCCTCGAGGTGGCCCACGCCGCGGACTTCGTGCGACGGCTCGGCGCCGGGCTCGACACGCGCGTGGGCGAGCGGGGGGCCAGCCTGTCGGGTGGACAGCGCCAGCGGGTCGCGCTCGCCAGGGCGATCATCCGCGACCCCCAGCTGCTGATCCTCGACGATGCGACGTCGGCCGTCGACCCCTCCGTGGAGCAGGGGATTCTCGACCGCCTGCGCCGCGCCAGCGCCGGGACCACGGTCGTGGTGGTGGCCTATCGGATGGCGACGGTGCTCCTCGCGGACGAGGTCTTCTACGTCGAAGGAGGACGCGTGGTCGACCGAGGCACCCACGCGGCGCTGCTGGGCCGCTGCCCGGGCTACGAGCAGCTGATGACCGCCTACGCGCGCGAGGCAGCGGAGCGGGCGGCGATCACGGCCACCGAGGAGGCGGCCCGATGAGCCTGCGGTCCGCCCCTCCCGTCGAGCACCACGGCATCGCCTCCGGACGCGACCTGTCGACGTGGGGCACGCTCCGGCGTGGCATCGAGCTCTCCCCGGAGCTGCGCCGGGGCTTCGGTGTGACCGTGCTCCTCGCCGGCCTGTCCACCCTGGGCCGGGTGCTCGTGCCCTTCGTCGTGCAGCGGGTCACCGACGAGGGGATCCTGGCGGCCGGGGGCCCCCACGAGGACGTCGTGGCGCGCTACGTCGCGCTCGCCCTGGCCGGGGTCGTGGTCACCGCGCTGTCCGCCTATCTCGTCAACGTCCGACTCTTCCGGTCCTCGGAGACGGGCCTGGCCACCCTCCGGCTCAAGGCCTTCCGGCACATCCACGACCTGGCCATGCTGACCCAGAGCACCGAGCGCCGCGGGTCCCTCGTGTCCCGGGTGACCTCCGACGTCGACACCATCTCGATGTTCGTGCAGTTCGGCGGGCTGATGCTCATGGTCAACGTCGCCCAGATCACGCTCGCGACGGTGCTCATGCTCGTCTACAGCCCGGTGCTCGCCCTCGTCGTGTGGGCGTGCTTCGTGCCGCTCTTCTTCATCATCCGGCTGCTGCAGGGTGTCGTCGGCCGGGCCTACACCACGGTCCGTGAGCGGGTGGGCGACCTGCTGGCGGCCATCTCGGAGGCTGTCGTCGGCGCCCAGGCGATCCGCGCCTACGCGGTCGAGGACCGCACCGCCCAACGGATCGACGCGGCGATCGAGAACCACCGCGTCGCCGCGATCGGGGCCCAGGCGCGCGCCGTGCTGGCGTTCACCTCCGGGCAGCTCGTCTCCGGCCTGACCACCGCCGTCGTCCTCGTCGTCGGCACCGTGCTCGCTGCCCGCGGCAGTCTCACGCTCGGGGAGCTGCTTGCCTTCCTGTTCCTGGTCAACCTCTTCACCATGCCCGTCCAGCAGGCCACCGAGATCCTCAACGAGATGCAGAACGCCGTGGCGGGCTGGCGTCGAGTCATCGGGATCATCGACACCCCCGCCGACGTCGCCGACCCGGCGGACGGCGTCGTCCTCCCGCGCGGACCGATCACCGTCCGCTTCGAGGCCGTGGGCTTCGCCTACCCCGGCGGCGAGCCCGTCCTCCACGACATCGACCTGGCCATTGCCCCGCGGCGTCGAGTCGCCGTCGTCGGTGAGACCGGCACCGGCAAGTCGACCCTCGCGAAGCTGCTGACCCGCCTCATGGACCCGACCACCGGTCGCGTCCTCGTCGACGGGACCGACCTGCGGGACGTCGCCTTCTCGTCACTGCGCCAGCGCGTGGTCCTCGTCCCCCAGGAGGGCTTCCTCTTCGACGCCACCCTGCTCGAGAACATCCGCTTCGGCAGGCCGGCCGCATCGGACGACGACGTGCGGCTGACGATCACCGAGCTGGGCCTCGACGGCTGGGTCTCCGGACTGCCGCTCGGCCTCGCGACGCACGTGGGCCAGCGGGGCGAGTCCCTGTCGGCGGGGGAGCGCCAGCTCGTCGCCCTCGCCCGCGCCTACCTCGCCGACCCGGACCTGCTCGTCCTCGACGAGGCGACCTCCGCGGTCGACCCCGGCACCGAGGTACGCCTCCAGCGGGCCCTCGACTCCCTGACGCGCGGCCGCACCTCGATCGCCATCGCCCACCGGCTCTCCACCGCCGAGGCAGCGGACGAGGTCGTCGTCGTCGTCGACGCCGGTCGGATCGTCGAGCGGGGCCCCCACGCCGAGCTGGTCGGGCGGGGCGGCGTCTACACGGGCCTCCATGACTCCTGGGTCGCCCAGCAGCAGTCCCTCTGAAGCCGGCCCCAGAGCGAGGTGGGCGACCGCGCGAGCGAGCCCAGCGGCATACGGCCGGGGTGACTTCGGGGCACAATGTGCCGGTGACCGAGAGCACCCCCGCGCCGACCGAGCTCGACCCCGCCATCTCCGCGATGCTCAAGCGCGACGAGCACGGGCTCGTCGCCGCGGTCGTGCAGCAGCACGACACGGGCGAGGTGCTCATGCTCGGGTGGATGGACGACGAGGCCCTGCGGCGCACGCTCAGCGAGGGACGCGTGACCTTCTGGTCCCGCAGCCGCGGCGAGTACTGGCGCAAGGGCGACACCAGCGGCCACGTCCAGTGGGTCAGGGGCCTGCGGCTGGACTGTGACGGCGATGCCCTCCTCGTCCAGGTCGACCAGGTCGGCGCGGCCTGCCACACCGGCGACCGGACCTGCTTCGACGCTCGGGTGCTGCCCGCTGTCGTCGGCGAGTCCGGCGGCACCACCGGATCCTGAGTGGCCAAGTGGCGCTGCGGACGTCCCGGATGGCGGGCACGGCCGGGACGCGTCCGCTGGTGCGCGAGAATGACGACGTGCCCGACATGACCCCCGAGACGACGGCCACGCGCCGGCCGACCAGCGTGGAGACGGGGACCGCTCCGCCAGCCGTGCCCCACGCCGACCTCAGCTGGGGCACCACCTGGCCGTCCCTCGAGGTCTTCACGGAGCTCGCCCTGGGCCACACTCGCGTCATCCCGGTCGTGCGCCGCGTGCTCGCCGACGCGGAGACGCCGGTCGGCGTCTATCGCAAGCTCGCCAAGAACGCCCCCGGCACCTTCCTGCTCGAGTCCGCCGAGCACGGCGGCGTCTGGTCTCGTTACTCCATCGTCGGCGCTCGCTGCGCCGCCACCCTGACCGAACGCGACGGGGAGGCGCACTGGATCGGCGACGTCCCGGTGGGGCTGCCGCAGTCAGGCGACCCGACAGCCGCCGTGCGCGACACCGTCGCGGCGCTCGCGACCCCCCGGATCCCCGGACTGCCGCCCCTGACCGGAGGGCTCGTCGGGGCGATCACCTACGACGCGGTGCGCCGGTGGGAGCGCGTGCCGGACGAGGGACGCGACGAGCTGCACCTGCCCGAGCTGGCCATGATGCTCGCGACCGACCTGGCCGTCTTCGACCACAGCGACGGGTCCCTGCTCCTCGTCGCCAACGCCGTCAACCGTGACGCCACGGACGAGCGGATCGAGGAGGCCTGGGCCGATGCGGTCGGCCGGCTCGACCGCATGACCGAGGAGCTCGCCGCAGCCGCACCCAGCACGGTGGCCACCATCGAGCCACAGGCCTCCGAGCCGGTCAGCAGCCACACGCCCGAGCAGTTCGAGTCGATGGTCGAGGAGGCGAAGGAGGCGATCCGGGCGGGGGAGGCCTTCCAGATCGTCGTCTCCCAGCGCTTCACCGTGCCGTGCACGGCCGATGCCCTCGACGTCTACCGGGCGCTGCGCGTCAGCAACCCCAGCCCCTACATGTACCTCCTCCGGCTCCCGCACCCTGACGGGTCGTCCTACGACGTCGTGGGGTCGAGTCCCGAGGCCCTGATCAAGGTGACCGGGCGCCAGGCGATCACCCATCCGATCGCCGGGTCCCGGCCCCGCGGCAAGAGCCCCGACCACGACGCACACCTCGCAGAGGACCTGCTCGGCGACGCCAAGGAGCGGGCCGAGCACCTGATGCTCGTCGACCTCGCCCGCAACGACCTCCAGCGAATCTGCCGGGCAGGGACCGTCGACACCGTCGACTTCATGTCCGTCCGGCGTTACAGCCACATCATGCACATCGAGTCGACGGTCGTGGGCGAGCTGCGGCCCGAGTGCAGCGCCTACGACGCCTTGGTCGCGACCTTTCCGGCCGGCACGCTCTCAGGGGCGCCCAAACCGCGGGCCATGGCGCTCATCGACCGCTACGAGGGGCTGCGTCGCGGGCTCTACGGGGGAGTCGTCGGCTACCTCGACTTCGCCGGTGACCTCGACATGGCCATCGCCATCCGCACCGCACTGATCAAGGACGGGCAGGCGCACGTGCAGGCGGGTGCGGGCATCGTCGCCGACTCGGTGCCGCACCTCGAGTACGCCGAGACCGTCAACAAGGCTGCGGCCGCGCTGCGCGCCGTCGCAGCGGCCGCCGGGATGCGGCCGGTGACGCGGTGAGCGACGCGAGCACGGACATGAGCAGCGAGGTCGGGCGTCCGGCCGCCCTCGACAAGCGCCGGTCCGCACTGGCCGTGGGCCTGCCGGCACTCGGCTTCATCGGCCTGTCCACGCAGGTGTGGGCGAGTGGCACGACAGGAGACGTGCTCAGCGCGGGCACCGTTGACGTCACGGGTGGCGGCGGCGCTCCCGGTGCCGTCGGGCTGGCCGTCATCTGCATCGTCTCGCTGCTCGCCCTGATGACCGGTGGGCCGGTCATCCGTGGGATCTCCTCGGTCGTCCTCACGCTCTCGGCGCTCGGTGCGCTCGTGCTGGCCCTCCTCGTCGCGCTCCGCCCCGAGGACGCCGTCGCGGGTGCCCTGTCGGAGGAGCTGGCCCGGACGACGGCGCCGGACGCCAACGGCGCCACCACGGTGTGGGGCTGGGCGGCGGTCGCCGTCGCAGGCGTCCTGCTCGCCGGTTGTCTCGCGGTGGCCGCGTCCAGCCGACGCTGGGCCGGCCTGTCGGCCCGCTACGAACGACGGGCCGCGGCGGGTCCGCGAGGAGAGGTCCGCACTGCGTGGGACGAGCTGAGCGAGGGTGCCGACCCGACCCTGGGCGACGGGCCGGAGCGGCCCTGACAGAATGACGGACCTGACCTGACAGAATGACCCGAGAGCGGCCCGGACCGACTCACGGAGCGTGGCTCGCCGAGTCGCCCCGTGACTCGCCCACTCACGACAACCGAGCAGCCGCCGGACGACGCATCGGCGATCGACCAGGGACGCCGACCGGATGGGAGACAACGCCATGGAAGAACACCACGAGGACCACGGACACAGCGTTGCGGCGTGGACCGCGGTGGGCATCATGCTCGTCGGAGCCGCGCTCGGCAGCATCGCCGTCGTCATCCCCAGCATGCTGCTGGGCATCATCGCCGCCGTCGTGATCGTTGCCGGCGCCATCGCCGGCAAGGTCCTGGCCATGGCCGGCTACGGCAGCAAGCCGCACGACAGTGAGCGCGAGGACCTCATCGCTGACGCTCCCGACGAGCGCGGCACCTCGACCGTCGGCAAGAGCTGAGAGCAGTGTCGACGGTTCTCGACGAGATCATCAGCGGCGTTCGCGAGGATCTCGCGACCCGTCGCGCAGCCGTTCCGTTGGCGCAGGTCGAGGAGCTGGCTGCGGCCGCCCCGGCCGCTCTCGACCCGGTTCCCGGCTTCCGCGCCGCACCGGGGGTCGCCGTCATCGCCGAGGTGAAGCGACGCAGCCCGAGCAAGGGCGCCCTCGCCCCGATCGCCGAGCCGGGACGCCTGGCGGCCGCCTACGCTGCCGGTGGGGCGAGCGCGGTGAGCGTGCTCACCGAGCAGCGCCGCTTCGGTGGGAGCCTCGCCGACCTCGACGCCGTCCGAGCGGCGGTCACCATCCCGGTGCTGCGCAAGGACTTCATCGTCGACCCCTATCAGGTCCTCGAGGCGCGGGCTCACGGCGCCGACCTGATCCTGCTCATGGCGTCCGCCCTCGCGGACGACGACCTCCGCGAGCTGCATGACCTCGCCACCGGCCTCGGCATGACCCCCCTCGTCGAGGTGCACGACGCGGCCGAGGTCGAGCGGGCTCTCGCCGTCACGCCCGCCGTCGTCGGGGTCAACGCCCGCAACCTCAAGACGCTCGACGTCGACCGGCAGGTCGTCGCGGACCTCCTGCCCCTCCTGCCTCCGGACGTCGTGGCCGTCGCCGAGTCCGGCGTCACCGGCCCGGCCGACGTCGCGGAGTACGTTCGTGCCGGCGCCGGGGCAGTGCTCGTCGGCGAGGCTCTCGTCACGGGCGGGGCGCCGAGCGACGCGGTGGCGGCGTTCATCGCGGCGGCCCGTGACGTGCGTCCCCACCCTGCCGGCGCCGCGCCCGGCGTGACCCAGGACAAGGAGTGACCATGTCCCCCTCGATGCCGCATGCGGAGCCGGTCGGGCGCTTCGGCAGGTTCGGCGGACGTTACGTCCCCGAGGCCCTCATCCCCGCCCTGGAGCAGCTCGAGGAGGTCTGGCGCAAGGCCGTCGTCGATCCGGCGTTCACGGGCGAGCTGGAGCGGCTGCACCGCACCTACACCGGGCGGCCCAGCATCATCACCGAGGTGCCGCGCTTCGCCGAGCACTGCGGAGGGGCCCGCGTCCTGCTCAAGCGGGAGGACCTCAACCACACGGGCTCGCACAAGATCAACAACGTCCTCGGCCAGGCGCTGCTGACCAAGCGCATGGGCAAGACCCGCGTCATCGCCGAGACCGGCGCCGGTCAGCACGGCGTGGCCACGGCGACCGCGGCGGCGCTGCTCGGCCTCGAGTGCGTCGTCTACATGGGCAAGAAGGACACCGAGCGGCAGGCTCTCAACGTCGCGCGGATGCGGCTGCTCGGTGCCGAGGTCGTGGCCGTCGAGCACGGCAGCCAGACGCTCAAGGACGCGGTCAACGAGGCCTTCCGCGACTGGGTGGCCAACGTCGCCACGACGCACTACGTCCTCGGCACGGTCACCGGGCCGCACCCCTTCCCCGAGATGGTCCGCGAGTTCCACCGCGTCATCGGCATCGAGGCGAGGCAGCAGGTGCTCGACCTCGTCGGTCGCCTGCCGGACGTCGTCTGCGCGTGCGTGGGCGGCGGCTCCAACGCCATCGGCATCTTCCACCGCTTCCTCGACGACACCGCGGTGCGCCTCGTCGGCCTGGAGGCCGGCGGCTCCGGAATCGAGTCCGGCAAGCATGCCGCGCGGTTCTCCTCGGGCATCCCGGGCGTGCTCCACGGCGCCTACACCTACGTCCTGCAGGACGAGGACGGCCAGACGATCGAGTCCCACAGCGTCTCGGCCGGCCTGGACTACCCGAGCGTCGGCCCCGAGCACGCGCTGCTGCGCGAGTCCGGGCGCGCCGAGTATCGTCCGATCACGGATGACGAGGCCATGGAGGCCTTCCGGCTGCTGGCCCGCACCGAGGGGATCCTGCCGGCCATCGAGAGTGCCCACGCGCTGGCAGGGGCCATGCAGCTCGGGCGCGAGCTCGGCCCGGAGGCCCTGATCCTGGTCAACCTCTCCGGGCGCGGCGACAAGGACGTGCACACCGCAGCCGAGTGGTTCGGGCTGATCGATGCTCCCGGGAAGGCCACGCCACCTCCCGCCACCGAGGACGAGGCAGGGACCAAGGGAATGGGGCAGCAGCAGTGAGCGTCAGGCCGATCCTTGATGCGTGCCGGGCCGAGGGCCGCGCGGCTCTCATCGGCTACCTGCCCGTCGGCTTCCCGTCCGTCGACGGGTCCATCGAGGCCATGGAGGCGCTCGTGCGGGCCGGCGTCGACATCGTCGAGATCGGTGTGCCCTACAGCGACCCCGTCATGGACGGGCCCGTGATCCAGGACGCAGCGGTCCGGGCACTCGAGTCGGGCGTGCGGCTGAAGGACACCTTTGCCGCGGTCCGCGCGGTGCGGGCCGCCGGGGCCGGCGCCCTCGTCATGACCTACTGGAACCCGGTCCTGCGCTACGGCGTCGACCGCTTCGCCGCGGACCTCGCTGCTGCTGGCGGGGACGGCCTGATCACCCCCGACCTCATCCCCGACGAGGCAGGCGACTGGATCAGGGCGGCCGACGAGCAGGGCCTGGACAAGGTCTTCCTCGTGGCCCCGAGCTCGACACCCGAGCGCCTGGCCGCGGTGACCGGTCGGTCGCGCGGCTTCGTCTACGCCACCGCCGTCATGGGAGTCACCGGGGCACGGGCGAGCGTGGGCGACGCCGCCGAGGATCTCGTGGCCCGCACGAGGGCGGTCACCGACCTGCCCGTCTGCGTCGGCCTCGGCGTGTCCACGGGGGACCAGGCCAGCCAGGTGGGTCGGTTCGCCGATGGTGTCATCGTCGGGTCCGCGCTGGTGCGGTGCCTCACCGAGGCGCAGAGCCCGGAGGCCGGTCTGAAGGAACTCGAACAGCTGGCCGGCGAGCTCGCCGACGGGGTTCGGAAGGGACGCGCATGACCCAGCTCAGCGGCATACCACTGCTTCTTCCTGCGGAGATCCCCTCGCCCACGCAGTCCGTCTGGTACCTCGGGCCGGTGCCGATCCGGGCCTACGCGATGTGCATCCTCGCGGGCATCGTCGTCGCCGTGTGGCTGACGCAGCGGCGCCTGGCCGCTCGGGGAGCGGCGCCCGGCGTCGCGATCGACATCTCCGCGTGGGCCGTGCCCTTCGGCATCGTCGGTGGCCGGATCTATCACGTGATCACGGACGCCGACAAGTACTTCGGCCCCGGCCGCAACCCGATGGACGCTCTCAAGATCTACGAGGGTGGCCTCGGCATCTGGGGCGCCATCGCCCTGGGCGCCGTGGGCGCGTGGATCGGCTGCCGCCAGTCCGGCGTCGACTTCCGGGACTTCATCGACGCGGCGGCGCCCGGCGTCGCGATCGCGCAGGCGATGGGCCGCTTCGGCAACTGGTTCAACAACGAGCTCTACGGCGCCGAGACGGACGTGCCGTGGAAGCTGCGCATCCACGTCTGGGACCAGGCAGCCGGCCGGGCCCAGCTGGACCTCGCGGGCGAGCCGATCGTGCGCGGCTACTTCCACCCGACGTTCCTCTACGAGGCGCTGTGGGTCCTCGTGCTGGCGGCCTTCCTCATCTGGCTGGGTCGACGGTTCCGCCTCGCCCGCGGGCAGGTGTTCGCCGCCTACGTGATGGGCTACCCGGTCGGGCGCATCGTCGTCGAGAACATGCGGACCGACCCCGCCACCCACATCCTCGGCCAGCGGGTCAACACGTGGACGTCGATCCTCGTCTTCCTCCTCGGGGCCTGGCTGTGGTGGTGGTTCGACAAGCGCGCCGGCGCGCGGGACGAGCCGGCCGACGCCGACGGCGGCTCCGCCACCGCCACCGACACCGCCACGGACACCGAGCCCGTCGCGTCGCCCGATGGCGCAGCCGAGGGAGAGGCGGCCTCGGGGTCCGAGGCGGGAACGGGGCCGCCGGACCGCTCGCCGGCCTGACGCTCACGGAGGTCTCGCGTCTCACCATCCGAAATTGGCCGTATCAATACGTAGGACAGGCCGCACCGCCAGTATCTTTCTGCCCAATGCTTGTGGCCAGAGCCGTCCACAGCCCTATGCCATTCCAGGGGATTGATTACTGCCAGAAGGACGGTGAAGATGTCGCCGCATACCCGCCAGCGCGCACTGTTCAGTGCCCAGCCGGAGGACTCCGGGTTGTACCGCCGCGAGTTCGAGCACGACGCCTGCGGGGTTGCCCTCGTCGCGACGATGAGGGGCGAAGCCGGCCATGACATCGTCGAGCACGCCCTGACGGCGCTGCGCAACCTCGACCATCGCGGCGCGACCGGCGCCGACCCGCTCGTCGGTGACGGCGCGGGCATCCTCACCCAGGTCCCCGACGCGTTCCTGCGCGAGGTCGTGCCCTTCACGCTCCCCAACCCGGGGGCGTATGCCGCTGGGCTGGCCTTCCTGCCCATGGACCCCGCCGCTCGGGTCGCCGCCAAGGCGCGGATCGAGGAGCTGGCGGTCGAGGAGCACCTCAAGGTGCTCGGCTGGCGCGAGGTCCCGGTCGACGCGGACCTCGTCGGTGAGGCGGCACGCGCCTGCATGCCGCACTTCGAGCAGCTCTTCGTCAGCTCGGCCATGGGCCGCCAGGTGGCGCTGGGCCTCGACCGGCTGGCCTTCGGACTGCGCAAGCGCGCCGAGCGGGAGGCGGAGGTCTACTTCGCGTCCCTGTCCGCGCGGACCATGGTCTACAAGGGGATGCTGACCACGGGCCAGCTCGAGCCGTTCTTCCCCGACCTGTCCGACCCCCGCTTCGCCACCGAGCTCGCCCTCGTCCACTCGAGGTTCTCGACCAACACCTTCCCGTCGTGGCCGCTCGCGCACCCCTACCGCCTCATCGCGCACAACGGCGAGATCAACACCGTCAAGGGCAACCGCAACTGGATGCGGGCCCGCGAGAGCCTGCTCACCTCCGACATCATCCCCGGGGACCTCGAGCGGCTCTTCCCGATCTGCACCCCCGGCGCCTCGGACTCGGCCAGCTTCGACGAGGTGCTCGAGCTGCTCCACCTCGGTGGCCGGTCGCTGCCGCACGCCGTGCTCATGATGATCCCGGAGGCGTGGGAGAACCACGACCTGATGGACCCGGCGCGACGCGCGTTCTACGAGTTCCACTCGATGTTCATGGAGCCCTGGGACGGCCCGGCCAACGTCTGTTTCACCGACGGCACCCTCGTCGGGGCCGTGCTCGACCGCAACGGCCTCCGACCGGGGCGCTACACCGTCACGGACGACGGCCTCGTCGTGCTGGCCTCCGAGTCCGGCGTCCTCGACCTCGACCCCGCGCGCATCGTCCAGCGGGGCCGGCTCCAGCCGGGCAAGATGTTCCTCGTCGACACCGAGCACGGGCGCATCGTCAGCGACGACGAGATCAAGGGCCAGCTCGCTGCGGGCAAGCCCTACGCCGAGTGGCTGCATGCGGGCCTCATCCGGCTCGAGGACCTGCCCGAGCGCGAGCACATCGTCCACACCGCGGCATCCGTGGCCCGGCGGCAGCAGACCTTCGGCTACACGACCGAGGACCTGCGGATCCTCCTCGCGCCGATGGCGAAGTCGGGCGCCGAAGCGCTGGGCTCGATGGGCACCGACACGCCGATCGCGGTCCTGTCGTCCCGTCCGCGACTGCTCTTCGACTACTTCACCCAGCTCTTCGCCCAGGTCACCAACCCGCCGCTCGACGCGATCCGGGAGGAGCTCGTCACCTCGCTGGCGACGACCATGGGGCCGGAGGGCAACGCGCTCTCGGCGTCGCCGGCCCACGCCCGGCAGGTCGTCCTCCAGTTCCCGGTCATCGACAACGACGAGCTGGCCAAGATCGTCCACATCAACGCCGACGGGGACCTGCCCGGCTATGCCACGCACGTCGTCCGCGGCCTCTACGACGTCACCGGTGGCGCAGCCGCCATGCGTGAGCGGCTCGACGAGATCTTCGCGGAGGTCTCGCAGGCGATCACGCGCGGCGCCCGCTTCGTCGTCCTCTCCGACCGCGACTCCGGACGCGACCTCGCGCCGATCCCGTCCCTCCTGCTCACGTCCGCGGTGCACCACCACCTGATCCGGGAGAAGACGCGGACCCAGGTCGGTCTCATCATCGAGGCAGGCGACGTGCGCGAGGTGCATCACGTCGCGCTCCTCATCGGCTACGGCGCGGCCGTCGTCAACCCCTACCTCGCCATGGAGACCGTCGAGGACCTCGTGCGGTCGGGGCAGATCGAGGGCGTCTCGCCCGAACAGGCCGTCAAGAACCTCATCAAGGCGCTCGGCAAGGGCGTCCTCAAGGTGATGTCCAAGATGGGCATCTCCACCGTCGCCTCCTACCGTGGTGCGCAGGTGTTCGAGGCGATCGGCCTGTCCCAGGACCTCGTGGACCGCTACTTCACCGGGACCGTGTCGCAGCTCGGCGGCGTCGGCCTCGACGTCATCGCCCAGGAGACGGCGGCGCGTCACGCGAAGGCCTACCCGGCCGACGGCGTCTACCAGGCGCACCGCGTGCTCGAGGTCGGTGGCGAGTACCAGTGGCGCCGCGAGGGCGAGCCGCACCTGTTCGACCCCGAGACCGTCTTCCGCCTCCAGCACTCCACGCGGCAACGGCGCTACGACATCTTCAAGGAGTACACCGAGCGGATCGACGACCAGACGTCGCGGCTCATGACGCTGCGCGGCCTGATGGCCTTCAAGCCGACCGGCGTCACCGGGCGGCTGCCCGTGCCGATCGACGAGGTCGAGCCGGTCAGCGAGATCGTCAAGCGCTTCAACACCGGTGCGATGAGCTACGGCTCCATCTCGCAGGAGGCACACGAGACGCTGGCGGTCGCCATGAACCGCCTGGGCGGGCGGTCCAACACGGGTGAGGGTGGCGAGGACTTCGACCGGCTGCTCGACCCCGAGCGCCGGTCGGCCGTCAAGCAGGTCGCGTCCGGCCGGTTCGGGGTGACGAGCCTCTACCTCACCCACTCCGACGACATCCAGATCAAGATGGCCCAGGGCGCGAAGCCGGGGGAGGGCGGGCAGCTGCCCGGCCACAAGGTCTATCCGTGGGTGGCGAAGACCCGGCACTCGACTCCGGGTGTCGGCCTCATCTCGCCGCCTCCCCACCACGACATCTACTCGATCGAGGATCTCGCGCAGCTGATCCACGACCTGAAGAACGCCAACCCCGCTGCCCGGATCCACGTCAAGCTCGTGTCCGAGGTCGGCGTGGGCACCGTGGCGGCCGGCGTCTCGAAGGCGCACGCAGACGTCGTGCTCATCTCCGGACACGACGGGGGCACCGGCGCCTCGCCGCTCACGTCGCTCAAGCACGCGGGGGCTCCTTGGGAGCTCGGGCTCGCCGAGGCGCAGCAGACCCTCGTGCTCAACGGGCTCCGCGACCGCATCGTCGTGCAGGTCGACGGCCAGCTGAAGACCGGCCGCGACGTCGTCATCGCGGCCCTGCTCGGGGCCGAGGAGTTCGGCTTCGCGACCGCCCCGCTCGTGGTCTCCGGCTGCATCATGATGCGCGTCTGCCACCTGGACACCTGTCCGGTCGGCATCGCGACGCAGAACCCCGAGCTGCGGGCCCGCTTCACGGGCAAGCCGGAGTTCGTCGAGACGTTCTTCGAGTACATCGCCCAGGAGGTGCGCGAGCACCTGGCTGCGCTCGGCTTCCGGTCCATCGAGGAAGCGGTCGGGCAGGTCACGAGCCTCGACCTGGACAAGGCGATCGCCCACTGGAAGGCGTCCGGCCTCGACCTGGCGCCGATCCTCGCCATCGCCGAGAACCCGACCGGAGGCACGCTCTACCAGTCCAGCGTCCAGGAGCACGGGCTCGACAAGGCACTCGACAACGAGCTGATCACGCGGGCGCTGCCCGCCATCGAGGGCCGCGAGCAGGTGCGGACCGAGATCGCCGTGCGCAACGTCAACCGCACGGTCGGGACGATGCTCGGCCACCAGGTGACCCGCGCTCATCCTCACGGGCTGCCGGACAACACCATCGAGCTCACGATGACCGGCTCGGGCGGCCAGTCCTTCGGGGCCTTCCTGCCGGCCGGGGTGACGATCCGGCTCTTCGGTGACGCCAACGACTACGTCGGCAAGGGACTGTCCGGTGGGCGCGTCGTCGTCCGTCCGCACCGGGACACCGCTCTCGTCGCGGAGGAGAACGTCATCGCCGGCAACGTCATCGCCTACGGCGCGACGACCGGCGAGCTGTTCCTCAGAGGGCTGGTCGGCGAGCGGTTCTGCGTCCGCAACTCGGGTGCGAGGGCCGTCGTGGAGGGGGTGGGGGACCACGGCTGTGAGTACATGACCGGTGGCACCGTCCTCATCCTCGGGGCGACCGGACGCAACTTCGCCGCCGGGATGTCCGGTGGCGTCGCCTACGTCCTCGACCTGCGCCCCGACCTCGTCAACCACGAGATGGTCGACCTCTCCCCGCTGCGTGCCGGTGACGAGGAGGTGGTTCGCGGGCTTCTCGCCGACCACGTGTCCTGGACCGACTCGCCCGTGGCGCAGCGGCTGCTCGACGACTGGGCCAGTGCCCGCGAGCGTTTCACGCTCGTCCTTCCGCGCGACTACCAGCGTGTTCTCGACGTCCGGGCCGAGGCCGAGGCCGAGGGCCTCGACCTCGATGGCACCGACGTGTGGAACCGGATCATGGAGGCTTCCCGTGGCTGACCCGCAAGGTTTCCTGAAGACCCGGCAGCGCGAGCTCCCGGCCCGTCGTCCGGTCCCGGTGCGCATCCGGGACTGGAAAGAGGTGTACGAGGAGCAGGAGCTGGGTCAGCTCCAGCGTCAGGCCGGCCGCTGCATGGACTGTGGCATCCCGTTCTGCCACCAGGGCTGCCCCCTCGGCAACCTCATCCCGGAGTGGAACACCCACGCCTGGCGCGGCGACTGGCCGAGCGCCATCGAGCGGCTCCACGCGACGAACAACTTCCCCGAGTTCACCGGGCGGCTCTGCCCGGCACCGTGCGAGACGGCCTGCGTCCTTGGTATCAACCAGCCCGCCGTGACGATCAAGCAGGTCGAGGTCACGACGATCGAGCAGGCGTTCGACCGGGGCCTCGTCCGTCCGCTCCCGCCCGAGCGGCTGTCGGGCAAGACGGTCGCCGTCGTGGGGTCCGGCCCCGCGGGCCTGGCGGCGGCCCAGCAGCTGACGCGGGCGGGCCACACGGTCGCGGTCTTCGAGCGCGCCGACAAGCCGGGCGGGCTGCTGCGTTACGGCATTCCCGAGTTCAAGATGGAGAAGTCGGTCCTCGACCGGCGCCTGCGTCAGATGGAGGCCGAGGGCACGCGCTTCCGCACCGGGGTGGCGATCGGATCCGACATCACGGGCCGGCAGCTGCGCGACCGCTACGACGCGGTCCTCCTCGCCGTCGGGGCGACGGTGCCCAGAGACCTCAGCGTCCCGGGGCGGGAGCTCCGCGGGATCCACCAGGCCATGGAGTACCTGCCCCAGGGCAACCGGGTTGCCGTGGGGGAGACCGTGGCCGACCAGATCCTGGCCACCGGCAAGGACGTCATCGTCATCGGCGGCGGCGACACCGGTGCCGACTGCATCGGCACGGCGCACCGTCAGGGCGCCCGGTCGGTCACCAGCCTCGAGATCATGCCGCAGCCGGGGGACGAGCGGCCCGCGAGCCAGCCCTGGCCGACCTACCCGATGCTCTTCCGCGTCGCCAGTGCGCACGAGGAGGGCGGGGACCGCATCTACGCGGTCAACACCACGGAGTTCGTCGACGACGGTGCCGGACAGGTCGCAGCGCTTCGGCTCGTCGAGGTCGAGTTCGTCGACGGGCGCCCGCAGGCCAAGCCGGGGACCGAGCGTGAGATCCCCGCGCAGCTGGTGCTGCTCGCCATGGGGTTCCTCGGTCCCGAGGGTCCGGGGGTCGTCGAGCAGCTCGGCGTCGACCTCGACGAGCGGTCCAACGTGCGACGGGACAAGAACTACATGTCCTCGGTTCCCGGGGTCTTCGTCGCCGGTGATGCCGGACGCGGACAGAGCCTCATCGTCTGGGCCATCGCCGAGGGTCGAGCCGCCGCTGCCGGAGTCGATGCCTGGCTGACCGGCTCCAGCTCGCTCCCCAGGCCGATCGCTCCCACGGACCGGCCGCTCACCGTCTGAGCCGGTCCTCCTCCTGGCCCCCTGACCGGGTCCGCGGCGCCACCTCGGCTGTCGTCGCGGACCCGGTGGGGGACCCCACCGGCCACGGTTCGCCGTGGTGGATACTTGGCGAGGCATGACGTCACCCGCCGCCACGCCCGCGACTGTCCCGACGAGTCATCCGACTGGGCTCGTCAGCCGGTCGCGCCCCAGCCCCCAACGGCTTCTCAACGACGCGAGGCCCCTCGTCCCACAGGGCGAACCCGCACCGTGACCCACGTCACATCACCCATAAGGTTGAGCCATGCGTCGCGCCAAGATCGTCTGCACGATCGGTCCCAAGACATCCTCCCCCCAGCAGCTCCGCGCCCTCGTGGACGCGGGCATGGACGTTGCCCGTCTCAACCTCTCGCACGGTGAGCAGTCACTGCACGCCCAGGTCTACCGCGACGTGCGCGCCGCCAGCGACGCGTCCGGCCGGGCCGTCGGCATCCTGGTGGACCTGCAAGGCCCCAAGATCCGCACCGGCCGCTTCAAGGAGGGCCCGGTTGAGCTCTCGCCCGGCCAGCGGTTCACCATCACGACGCGCGACATCGAGGGCAGCGAGACCGAGGTCAGCACGACGTTCAAGGGGCTGCCGCAGGATGTCCGCCCCGGCGACGTCCTGCTCATCGACGACGGCAAGGTGTGTCTTCGTGCCGTCGACGTCACCGACACCGACGTCGTCACCGAGACCGTCATCGGGGGCGTGGTGTCCAACAACAAGGGCATCAACCTGCCCGGCGTGGCCGTGAGCGTGCCGGCCCTGTCCGAGAAGGACCGTGACGACCTCAGGTTCGCGATGCGTCTCGGCGTGGACATGATCGCCCTCTCCTTCGTGCGCTCTGCGGACGACATCGCGGACGTCCACGCGATCATGGACGAGTTCGAGCGCCGCATCCCCGTCATCGCCAAGATCGAGAAGCCGCAGGCGGTCGACAACCTCGAGGAGATCGTCGCGGCATTCGACGGGATCATGGTCGCCCGAGGCGATCTGGGCGTCGAGATGCCGCTCGAGGACGTCCCGATCGTCCAGAAGCGTGCCTGCGAGCTCGCCCGGCAGGAGGCCAAGCCGGTCATCGTCGCCACCCAGGTGCTCGAGTCGATGATCGAGAACCCCAGGCCGACTCGGGCCGAGGCGTCCGACGCGGCCAATGCCGTGCTCGACGGAGCCGACGCCCTCATGCTCTCGGGCGAGACGTCGGTCGGGGCCTGGCCGATCGAGGCCGTGATGACCATGGCGCGCATCATCGAGTCCACCGAGGAGCACGGGCACGACAAGATCTCGCCGATGCGCACCCCCATGACGACCGTCGCGGGGGCCGTCACGAAGGCGGCCATCGACATCGGTGACGTCGTCGACGCGAAGTTCCTCATCACCTTCACGGAGACCGGCGGCTCCGCGCGGCGGCAGGCCCGGCTGCGGCCGCGACGCCCCATGCTGGCCTTCACCTCGGAGCCGCAGACCCGTTCGCAGCTCGCCCTGGTGTGGGGGATCGAGACCTACCTGGTGCCGAGGATGATGCACACCGACCAGTTCGCCATGCAGGTGGACCTCAACCTGATCCCCGAGGGCCGCGTCGCCGAGGGCGACCGTGTGCTCATCGTCGCCGGATCGCCCCCCGGGATCCCCGGCTCGACCAACGCCCTGCGGGTCCACCGCGTGGGCGACGCCGTGAATCGGGCCGCTCCCGCCTACAACCCGGACGAGGTCACCGGCTGACGGGTCGGTCGCTTCGTGCCGGGATCCGCAGCGCGGGTATGCTGGCCCGGCACCTCGGCCGGGGTGGTGGAATGGCAGACACGGAGCACTCAAAATGCTTTGGCCGCAAGGTCGTGCGGGTTCGAGTCCCGCTCCCGGCACACAGATAGGGTTGGACACGTGAGCACAGACGAAGGCACGGCACGGCAGCAGTCCAGTGACAGCGGGGCGACCCGCGTCCTCGTCGCCGAGGACGAGGCGCTGATCCGCCTCGACCTCGTCGAGATGCTGGGGGAGCAGGGCTACGACGTCGTCGGCCAGGCCAGCAACGGCGAGCAGGCGGTCGAGCTGGCCAAGGAGCTGAAGCCCGACGTCGTCATCATGGACGTCAAGATGCCGGTCCTCGACGGACTCTCCGCAGCGGAGCAGCTCCACGAGGCGAAGCTGTGCCCCGTGATCATGCTGACGGCGTTCAGCCAGACCGAGCTCGTCGAACGCGCGCGGGACGCCGGGGTGATGGCCTACATCGTCAAGCCGTTCACGGCCGACGACCTGAGGCCGGCCATCGACATCGCGCACTCCCGTTGGCTCGAGCTGACCGCCCTCGAGGCAGAGGTCGCCGACCTGGGGGAGCGGCTCGAGACGCGCAAGCTCGTCGACCGGGCCAAGGGCGTGCTGATGAGCCAGCTCAAGCTGAGCGAGTCCGATGCGTTCCGCTGGATCCAGAAGACGGCGATGGACCGGCGACTGGGGATGAAGGAAGTGGCGGAAGCGGTCATCAACGGTTTTCCGACCACCTGAGTCGAGTGTCCGCTCACCGGACGTCGCACCCCTGATCAGGTACGGAAGTCACGGTCCGGTCACCGATCGGTGTGAAGGGGGTGACGTGGCGCACGTATACCTCTAATGTCCTGCTCAGCCCTCGACCAGAGGGATGTGTGACATCAGGAGGACAGCAGTGCGTTCCCACATGAAGTTTGCGGTGCCCGTGGTGGTTGCCGCTCTGGCCCTGAGCGCCTGTGGCACTCGCGGCGAGGAGCCGGGCGCCGGCTCGACCGGCGGCGATGGTGCCAAGAAGACCGTCAAGATCGGTGTCATCGCACCGCTGTCCGGTGACCTGTCGGCCCTCGGCAAGGGGATCCAGCACTCGGTGGAGCTCGCGGTCCAGCAGGCCAACGCGGCCAACGCGATCCCGGGCTGGGAGATCAAGGTCGAGGCCGTCGACGACGAGGGCAAGGCCGACGTCGGCAAGAACGGCGCCACGAAGCTCGCCGCGGACGACGACGTCGCCGGTGTCGTCGGCAACCTGAACTCGAGCGTCTCCCAGCAGACCCAGCCGGTCTTCGCCGCCGCCAACATCGTCCAGGTCTCCCCGGCCAACACCGGTCCCTCGCTGACGCGCGGCGCCGACGGCAACACGCGGCCCTACAAGACCTTCTTCCGCACCTGCACCACGGACATCACGCAGGGCGCCTTCGCGGCGAAGTTCCTGCTCGACCAGGGCATCAAGAAGGTCGCGACGATCCACGACAAGAAGACGTACGGCCAGGGCCTGGTCCAGTACTTCACCGAGGCCTTCAAGGCAGGCGGCGGCGAGGTCGTCGTGGCCCAGACGATCAACCCGGACGAGTCCAACTACGCCCCGGTCGTCTCCAAGGTCGCCCCGGCCAAGCCGGAGGCCGTCTACTACGGCGGTGAGTACCCGCAGGCCGGTCCGCTCTCCCAGCAGATGAAGGCCGCCGGCCTCAACGTCCCGCTCATGGGTGGCGACGGCATCTACGACCCGACCTTCATCCAGCTCGCGGGCGCCACGTCCGAGGGTGACTTCGCCACGTCCGTCGGCGAGCCGACCGACGCCACCGAAGCCGGCAAGAAGTTCCTCGCCGAGTACGAGGCCGCCAAGTTCGCCGAGCCGTCGGCTGCCTACGGTGGCTACTCCTACGACGCGGCCAACGCGATCATCGAGGGTCTCAAGGTGGCACTCAAGGACGCCTCTGACGTCAAGAGCGCCCGTCAGGCCATCGTGGACGCAGTCGGCCAGGTCTCCTTCGCCGGTGTGACCGGTCAGGTCGCCTTCGACGAGTTCGGTGACACCAAGGTCAAGGTCATCTCCGGCTACAAGGTCGAGGGTGGCAAGTGGACCTTCGTGAAGTCGGAGAACCTCGGCTGACCCGGATCAACACTCTCTGACACGTTCGGCCAGGGGCGGGCCACACCCGTCCCTGGCCGAATTCGTCACGAACGAAAGGTGGTCCCGGCGTCATGACAGATCTGCTACAGCAGCTGGTCAACGGCCTGACCCTTGGTTCCCTCTATGCCCTGATCGCGGTCGGTTACACCGTGGTCTACGGCATCGTCCAACTCATCAACTTCGCCCACGGCGAGGTGTTCATGATCGGCGCCTTCGGCGCGCTCGCCACGTGGACCCTCCTCTTCCAGGGCACGACGGCACTCTGGGTGCTCCCGATCATGATCCTCGGCGCCGTCGTCGCCTCGGTCACCGTCGCAGTGGTCATGGAGCGGATCGCCTACCGGCCGCTTCGGGGCGCCCCTCGGCTGGCCCCGCTCATCACCGCCATCGGCATCTCCGTGGCCCTGCAGGAGGCGGTCCGCCTCTTCTACCCCGGGGCCAAGAGCAAGATCCCGTTCCCCCAGATCGACGTCGTGACCGGCCCGGCGCTCTCCTTCGCCGGTGTGACCGTCCAACGGGCCGCGGTCTTCACCGTCGGCGCCCTGCTCATGAGCGCGGCCCTGCTCTGGTGGTTCGTCAACCACACTCGGACCGGACACGGCATGCAGGCCGTCTCCGAGGACAAGGACACGGCCCGCCTGATGGGGGTCAATGTCGATCGCATCATTGTCATCGCCTTCGCCCTCGGCGCCTTCCTCGCTGCGATCGCCGGCGTGGCCCAGGGCCTGCTCAACGCGAACGTCGACTTCCGGATGGGCTTCCTGGCCGGCCTCAAGGCCTTCACGGCCGCGGTCCTCGGCGGCATCGGCAACATCCAGGGGGCCGTCGTCGGCGGTCTCGTCCTCGGTGTCGCCGAAGCGCTCGCCGTGGGCTTCATTCCCGGACAGTTCGGCGGATCGGCATGGAAGGACGTCTGGGCCTTCGCCCTCCTCATCATCGTCCTCGTCTTCCGGCCGCAGGGCATCCTCGGCGCACGGGTGGTGGACCGCGCATGAGCACGTCAACTGACATCGAGACGACCTACGCCGACGATGCGGAGAAGGTCAGCCTCTGGGATCGCATCGGTCGACCCGTGGCACCCTTCGCCTGGCCCATGGTCCTCGCCGGCGCGGTCATTCTTGCTGCCGGCTGCTTCCTCAGCTGGAGCTACACCGACGAAGTCCTCGGCGACCTGTCGATCGACTTCTACCCCGGTGCCGTCCAGAACCTGATGATCATCGCGGCGGTGCTTGCCGTGATCTTCGCGCTGATGTACCGCGGGCCGTTCTCCCGGCTGGGTGAGTGGCTCGCGTCGGCCACCGCGCTGCGCGTCCTCGGCCTCGGCACGACGGTGTTCATGGCCCTGGTCATCGCCCTCATCGGCGTCCAGGCGGGCGGGCTCGTCAACGTCATGCCCGGAGCGTGGATCTCCTTCGTGGGTGCGGTGCTGATCCTTCTCGGTGCCGCCGGGCTGACCCCCCGCGCCTCGAAGGACCCGCTGCACGCACACCTGCCGTCGTGGCTGGAGATCCTCACGATCGTGGCGCTGCTCGCGATCGTCCTCTTCGGTGCCGCCTACGTCCTCGACATCGAGGACGGCACCGTCTTCTCCCTCGTGGTGCTGTTCACCGGTCTGGTCGCGTTCACGTTGACCCGAGCCGGGTTCTTCACCTGGGTGGGGATCATCGCGCAGACGCATCGCCGCGTCCTCATGCTCGGTGCGGTCGCCGTGGCGTTCCTCTTCCCGTTCACCCAGGACGGGTCGGACGCGAACATGTCGATCGCCACCCAGGTGCTGATCTTCGCCTCGACGGCGCTCGGCCTCAACATCGTCGTCGGTCTCGCCGGCCTGCTCGACCTCGGCTACATCGCCTTCCTCGGCGCCGGAGCCTACGTCGGGGCGATGTTCTCCCACTCGGCGTTCGCCACGATCGGCTGGAAGCCCAACTTCCTGCTCGTCGTCATCTTCGGCGCCCTCGTGTCGGCGACGCTCGGTCTGATCATCGGATCCCCGACGCTGCGGGTGTCCGGCGACTACCTCGCCATCGTGACCCTCGCCTTCGGTGAGATCTTCCGGCTGGCGATGGGCAACCTCGACGGGCAGGACGGGCCGCGGCTGACCAACGGGCCCAACGGCATCCCGGCCATCCCCGACCTCGAGATCGGTTCGTTCAACTTCGGTGAGACGCACGAGGTCTTCGGGATCACGCTGGGCCGGTTCGCGAACTACTACTTCCTGCTCCTCGTCGTCGCCGCCATCATCATCACGGTCTTCACCCGGCTCAACAACAGCCGGATCGGCCGTGGGTGGATCGCGATCCGCGAGGACGAGAAGGCCGCCGAGGCCATGGGGGTCAACACGTTCGGGCTCAAGCTGTTCGCCTTCGCCGGTGGCGCGTTCCTCGCCGGCATGGCGGGCACCATCAAGGCCCACCACGATGTGTCGGTCACCCCTGACCAGTACATCTTCCTCGAGTCCGCCTTCCTGCTCGCAGCCGTCGTCCTCGGCGGTATGGGCACCGTGGCGGGCGTGCTCATCGGCGCGACGATCCTCAAGCTGATGCCGGAGAAGCTGCGGTTCGTCGCTGACTACCGCCTGCTCATCTTCGGTCTGCTCCTGGTCCTCATGATGCGCTTCCGCCCGGAGGGTCTCGTCGCCAGCAAGCGCCGGCAGCTCGAGTTCCACGAGGAGGACGAGGAGCTCGCAGACCGGGTCGAGGAAGTCCACCTCGTCGAAGAACAGGAGGCCAAGGCATGACCGCCGTCGACGAGACCATTCGCACGGACCGGCCGGACGACGGGCCGGTGCTCGAGGCGACCGGGGTCACGATGCGGTTCGGCGGTCTCACGGCCGTGAACAACGTCGGAATGACCGTGCGCCCGGGCGAGATCCTGGGCCTCATCGGCCCCAACGGTGCCGGCAAGACGACGTTCTTCAACTGCCTGACCGGCATGTACAAGCCGACCGAGGGCCGCGTCCGACTGCTCGGCAACGACCTGCCGCCGAAGCCGCGGGCGGTCGTCATGGCCGGCATGGCGCGGACGTTCCAGAACATCCGGCTCTTCGGCAACATGACCGCCCTCGAGAACGTCATGGTGGGTCGCTACTGCCGGACCAGCTCAATGGCGCTGACCTCGATCCTCCGAGGGCCGAAGTTCCGTCGTGAGGAGCGGGAGACGCGGGCCCGGGCGCAGGAGCTGCTGGAGTTCGTCGGCCTGGGCAAGTCCAGTGAGCACCTCGCTCGCAACATGCCCTATGGCGACCAGCGTCGGCTCGAGATCGCCAGAGCCCTGGCCACCGAGCCGAAGCTGCTCCTGCTCGACGAGCCGACCGCAGGCATGAACCCGCGGGAGACCCAGCAGGCCAGTGACCTGATCTTCCGGATCAGGGACAGCGGCCTCGCTGTCGTCGTCATCGAGCACGACATGCGCTTCATCTTCAACCTCTGTGACCGAGTGCTCTGTCTCGTCAACGGACAGGTCCTCGTCGAGGGGACCCCGGGCGAGGTGCAGTCCGACCCGCGAGTCATCGAGGCGTACATCGGCGGAGCCGCCGACGACGAGGAGGGAGACGCGTGAGCGCCATGCTCGAGGTCCGTGACCTCGTCGTCTCGTACGGCAAGATCAAGGCCGTCAAGGGCATCAGCTTCTCCGTGGACCAAGGGGAGGTCGTCAGCCTCATCGGCACCAACGGTGCCGGCAAGACGACCACTCTGCGGACCATCTCAGGGCTGATGCGACCGACGTCCGGGTCGATCCGCTTCATGGGCAAGCGGATTGACGACGTGGCAGCACATGACATCGTCACGCTGGGCATCGCCCACTCCCCAGAGGGGCGCCGGATCTTCCCCCGGCTGTCCGTCGAGCAGAACCTGCGGCTCGGTGCCTTCGCGCGGCGGGACAACGAGGTCGGCAAGGACCTCAAGGCGGTCTACGAGCTCTTCCCGATCCTCGAGGAGCGCAGCCAGCAGCCAGCCGGGACCTTCTCCGGTGGTGAGCAGCAGATGCTCGCCATGGGACGGGCCATGATGAGTCGGCCCAAGCTGCTCATGCTGGACGAGCCGTCGATGGGGCTGTCGCCCATCATGATGAAGCGCATCATGTCCACCGTGACGACGCTGCAGCAGCAGGGCACGACGATTCTGCTCGTCGAGCAGAACGCCCAGGCGGCTCTCCAGCGGGCCAACCACGGCTACGTCCTCGAGGTCGGCAAGATCGTCCTCAAGGGCAGCGGCAAGGAGCTCCTCACGAGCGACGAGGTGCGCAAGGCGTACCTCGGCGAGGACTGACCGGAAGCGCATTTCCCGTTGAGGGACGGCGGCCGCCTTGGGACCATCGGCAGATGGAGCACCCAAGGGGTCGCCGTTCCTCCCCGGGGCGGAGGGTGGTGCTGGCAGCAGCGCTGCTCGTGCTCGCCGTGGCGAGCTCGGCTGCCGCTTGCCAGACGACGGTCGGAGACGCGACGCCGACCGCGGCGGGCCTGGCATGGACCGAGATCGCCCTGCCCCAGGGCGTTCAGCCCGTCACCTTGGCCGCTGCCGGAGACGCGATCCTCATCGGCGCCCTGGCGGCCGAACGCCCGCGACCGCGGCTGTTCCTCGCGCGTGGGGACTCGCTCACGCAGGTGGTTGTCGAGCCGAGCTCGCCGTATGCGTTCGTGGCCCGGTGGCTCTCGATAGCGGTCCATGACGATCGAGTCGTCGCGGTGGCCGGCGCCCGAGGTGGCGCCCACGCCAACGTCCGTTGGACGGTCTGGCAGGGAGCGTTGGGTCCTCGTCCTCGGCTCGTCGAGCAGCCCCAACCCTTCGGCGTCTTCGGTGGGTGGGGCGCTGGGGACCTGACCGGGGCTGCCTTCGCGGGTGAGGATCCCGTGGTGGTCGGCGCCTGGGCCAGCGCGCGAACCGGCAACGACGTGTCGCTCTGGCGCGTCGCCGGCGACCGGTGGGACCGCCAGGACTCGACCGGCACCCCCCTCGGGAGCAGTCCCGAGGCTCTCAACGGGGCGAGGTCCGTCACCGCCCTCGCTCCGGCCGGGCTGGCTCTGGTCGGCTCGGTCACCGACCTCGCGACGGGCACGGTGCGGTCGGTGCCGGCTCTGTGGACCGCGCCTGCGCCGGCGGGACCCTGGACTCTCGTCCGACTTCCGTCGTCCCAGCCGATTGCCGAGGCGCACTCCGCGCGATGTGACGAGTCCGGGTGTCTCGTCGTCGGCGTCGACGGTGACGTCCTGACCGTCTGGCAGACGAGCGGATCGACGGCGACCCGGCAGGAGATCCCGTCGCTGACCGTCGGGGACCACCAGGCCGCCCCGCCCCCGGTCCGGCTCGGTGGCCGGACCTGCATCGTGGCGCCGGGGGTGCTCCTGGAGCGGGTCGGATCGGGCTGGCGGTCCCGTCCGGGGCCGGCTGGAGCCCCGGTGGCGGCGGCCGCCCTCGGCGACACCATCTATCTCGTGACCACGGTCGGCGACACCCTCAGCCGGCTCTGGTCCGCCCGGCCCTGAATCCGGCGCGACCCGAGAAGGGGACACCCGTGCGGGAACGAGCCCAGCGGCATACGCCATGGTGATGCACCCAGCGGAAGGGGACGACCCATGGCAAAAGTGCCCCTTTCGCTGCGCACCCTTCTGGACGTAAGGTCGGGCGGTGGCTTCCGGGGCACACCACTTGGAGGGACGTATGGGTCGTTCGCTGGTTACCGTCCAGCGGGTCGAAATGGGACTGGAGAGCCAGTTCATCGAGCTGTGGATCGCCCACCGCATCGAGGTGGGGACCACGCGCGAGGCAGCCTGTCGGCTGGCCGCTGACGGCACCCTGCGCAAGGCGTTGGCCCGCCACGACGTGACGGCCTACATGGCGTTCGTCGACGGGATCCCGGCGGGCTACGTCGTCATCGCCGACACGACGCGCAGCCTCCTCGTCGCCGCCCCCAGCGTCTCGATCGACATGCTCTACGTCCACGCCGACTACCGTCGCCAAGGAGTCGGCAAGGCCCTGCTCGGCGCGGCGTCCCGCTACGCGGAGCGAAACGGGTGCGAGCACCTCGTCAGCGCCGTGCCGGCCCAGGACCGCGAGGCGAACCGGTTCTTCGCACGGTTGGGGTTCGTTCCCGAGACCGTGCGCCGTGTCACCTCTTCCGCGACGCTCCAGCGCAAGCTCGTCGGAGAGCCGCGCGCCCAGCGCTACTCCCTCGACAAGGTGCTGCAGCGTCGCCGGGACCTCCGCAGAGCGACGGCCGAGTCGCCGCGAGCCGTCGGCTGAGCGCGGTCAGGCGCCCGGGGCGCGGTCCCGGAGCAGGCAGCTGATCCGGGCCGTGCAGACGCGGCGGCCCTCGTCGTCGGTGAGCACCACCTCGAAGCTGGCCACCGAACGCCCACCGCTGAGCAACGTCGCCGTGCCGGTGACGACGCCGGACCGCGCCGCCCGGTGGTGCGTCGCGTTGATGTCGAGCCCGACCGCGACCCGGTCCTCGCCCGCCACGAGGGCGGCGCCGAACGACCCGAGCGTCTCGGCGAGGACGACGCTGGCTCCGCCGTGCAACAGACCGTAGGGCTGGGTATTCCCCTCGACCGGCATCGTCCCGACGAGGCGCTCCGGACTCGCTTCGAGGATCTCGATCCCCATGCGCTCAGCCAGGGCTCCGGCGCCCATCTTGCGGATCGAGTCGAGGTGCGTGGCAGCAGGCATGCGGCCGATGCTAGCCGCACGGTGCGGGGGACCCGCACGCTGCGTGCCTGTCGGCGCCGGACACTAGGCTCTCCCGGGTGAGCCGACTTCTCCTCCTCGATGGACACTCGCTGGCCTACCGCGCGTTCTACGCCCTCCCCGCGGAGAACTTCTCGACGGTGACGGGTCAGCACACCAACGCGGTCTACGGCTTCACCTCGATGCTCATCAACATGCTGCGCGACGAGCAGCCCACCCATGTCGTCGTCGCCTTCGACAAGTCGCGCCAGACCTTCCGCACTGAGGAGTATGCCGACTACAAGGCCGGACGGGCCCGCACACCAGACGAGTTCGCGGGTCAGCTCCCGCTCGTCAAGGAGGTGCTCGACGCGCTGCGGATCCGCTACTGCGAGCTCGACGGCTACGAGGCGGACGACATCATCGCGACGATCGCCACCGAGGCTGACGAGAAGGGTGTCGAGGTCCTGATCTGCTCCGGCGACCGCGACACCTTCCAGCTCGTCAGTGACAACGTGACGATCCTCTACCCCGTGCGTGGGGTCTCCGAGGTGTGGCGCATGGGTCCCGCCCAGGTCGAGGAGAAGTACGGCGTGCCGCCAACGCGTTACAGCGACCTCGCGGCGATGGTGGGGGAGTCGTCCGACAACCTGCCCGGTGTCCCCGGCGTCGGGCCCAAGACGGCCGCCAAGTGGATCACCCAGTTCGGCGACCTGGCGGGGATCGTCGCCGGCATCGACCAGATCAAGGGCAAGGCCGGCGAGTCGCTGCGGACGCACCTCGACCAGGTGCTGCGCAACCGGCGGCTCAACCAGCTCGTCAAGGACGCCCCGGTCGGCTGCACCATCGACGATCTCGAACGCGCCCAGTGGGCTCGGGAGGAGGTCCACGAGGTCTTCGACCGGCTGGAGTTCCGGGTGCTGCGGGACCGGCTGTTCGCCGATGTCGAGGCGAGCGCACCCGAGGCCGACGAGGGCTTCGACGTCGACGGGGTCGTCCTGGCGCCGGCGCAGGTGCCGGCCTGGGTGGCGACCCACCTCGGCGGACCCGGGCGTGCCGGGGTGTCGGTCACCGGCACGTGGGCGCGCGGCACCGGGGACGCGACCGCGCTCGCCGTGGCCGCTCCCGACGGGGCGGCCGCCTGGATCGACCTCACGACTCTCGACCCGGCCGGTGAGGCCGCCCTCGGCGGCTGGCTCGAGGACGCGGAGCGGCCCAAGGCCATGCATGACGCAAAGGGACCGGTCGAGGCGCTCGCCGCGCGCGGCTGGATCCTGCGCGGGCTGACGAGCGACACCCAGCTCGCCGCCTATCTGGTCAAGCCGGACCAGCGCACGTACCACCTGGACGACCTCGTCCTGCGGCACCTGCGCCGAGAGCTCAGCGCTGCGGTCGACACGCACGGGCAGGGCATGCTCGACTTCGGCGGAGACGCTGACGAGAAGGCGGCGCTGACCGACATGGTGCGGGCGACCGCGGTGCGTGACCTGGCGGGGGTCCTCGACGAGCAGGTGGCCGCGACCGGTGGGGCGCAGCTGCTCGCCGAGGTGGAGCTGCCGCTCATCGACGTGCTCGCGCGGATGGAGCGCACAGGGATCGCCGTTGACGTGGACGGGCTCTCCGAGCTCGAGCAGACCTTCGCCGCGAAGGTCACCCAGGCCCAGCAGGACTGCTGGGACGCCATCGGCGGGGACCAGATCAACCTCGGATCGCCCAAGCAGCTGCAGGTCGTCCTCTTCGAGACGCTCGGGATGCCGAAGACCAAGAAGACGAAGACCGGCTACACCACCGACGCCGATGCGCTCGCCGAGCTCTATGCCAAGACGGAGCACCCCTTCCTCGAGGCACTACTGCGGCACCGGGACGCCGCCAAGCTGCGCGTCACCGTCGAGGGGCTGCGCAAGTCGGTGAGCGACGACGGACGTATCCACACGACCTACCTGCAGACCATCGCCGCCACCGGGCGTCTCTCGTCGACCGAGCCCAACCTGCAGAACGTGCCGATCCGCACCGAGGAGGGACGCCGGATCCGGGAGCTCTTCGTCGTGGGCGAGGGCCATGAAGCCCTCATGTCGGCCGACTACTCGCAGATCGAGATGCGCGTGATGGCCCACCTGTCCGGGGACGCGGGGCTCATCGAGGCGTTCCGCACGGGGGAGGACCTGCACCGCTACGTGGGGTCTCAGGTCTTCGGTGTCGCCCCCGAGGACGTGACGGCCGAGATGCGCTCCAAGGTCAAGGCGATGTCCTACGGGCTGGCCTACGGGCTCTCCGCCTACGGGCTGTCCAAGCAGCTGAGCATCAGCACCGAGGAGGCGCGCGGCCTCATGGAGGGCTACTTCGCGCGCTTCGGCGGGGTGCGGGCCTATCTCGACGAGGTCGTGGCCGAGGCCCGGGGGACCGGCTTCACGGCCACCATGTTCGGCCGACGGCGCTACCTGCCGGACCTCACCTCCGACAACCGCCAGCGTCGCGAGATGGCGGAGCGGATGGCGCTCAACGCCCCCATCCAGGGCTCAGCCGCGGACATCATGAAGGTCGCGATGATCGGCGTCGACCGAGCTTTGACGGAGGCCGGGGCGCGGTCGCGGATCCTCCTGCAGGTGCATGACGAGCTCGTGCTCGAGGTGGCGGCTGGGGAGCGTGACGACGTGGAGCGGATCGTGCGCGAGCAGATGGGCCACGCCGCAGAGATGGACGTGCCCCTCGACGTCAACGTCGGCGTCGGGCACTCCTGGCACGACGCTGCTCACTGAGTCAGGTCAGGCTCAGCTGTCGGTGTCCGCTCGCGCGAGGGATCGGCCTTCGATGGCGAGACCGGCCAGGACGAGCCCGGCTGCGACTACGAGGAGCACCGTGACCACGTCGACGATGCTGGCGTGCCATCGGGCCACGCCGAGCACTGCCACGGCGCTCGCCCCCCACATGGCGACGCCCATGGGCGCGCTCGCCCGAGCCACCCCGGCGTAAGCCAGGACCTGCACCAGGGACAGGCACACCCCGAGGGCGGTAAACCGCCAGAGCAGCGGGCCGACCGAGGCATACCCCTGGCCGCCGACCAGTGTGGCGAGCGGCCCGCCGAGGACCGCGGACGCCACGACACCGCTCGCACCGATGAGAACGGTGATGCCGAGGGCTCGGGTGAGCGCCCATCGGCGGCGGTGGTGCTGCGCCATGCCGGGGTAGAACAAGGTGGCCAGGAAGCTCATCCCCCAGAAGGCCGCTTTGGTGAACAGCGCCCCGATGATGTATTCGCCTGAGTCGTCTGGGGGCAGGTGCACCCTGGCGAGGATGACGTCGATGCTGGAGAGGAAGAACAGGCCCGACGTCGGCACCACCGCGAGGGCGACCGACCGCGCCAGCTGATCCGTGGTGGTGGTCCACCGCGGGACGTGGTCGTGCACACTGGACTCGGGAGTGTCTCGGGCGAGGAGCGCCCAGCTCGGGCGCGTCAGCGCGAGAGCGAGGGCGGCCACGACGAGCCAGCCGCCGGCGAAGAGTCCGATGATGCCCAGGACTCCCGCGCTGAGAGCTGTCGCGACTGTCGCGGCGAGGAACTTGGCCACCCCTGCCGCGGACAGGACGACCGCGAGCGCGGCGAACCTTTCGTGTCCCTGTAGCACGCCCTGCAGGAGGTAGGTCAGCGTCATCGGGACCAGCGAGGCGGCCAGGACGACGACCACAGCGCGGTCCACGTCGAGGATCTGCGCCACGAAGGGCGTGGCCATGACCAGGAGGACCACCAGCACCGTGCTGAGGAGCAGAGAGAAACGGACAAGGGCCGAAGCGGACAGTCCGTGCGTCCGGTCACCAGCTGCTGCGCGAGCAACCATCCGGGCGGCGACCAGTTGGAGACCCAGCGCCGGCACGCTCGCCAGGACGGAGACGTTGATGATCGAGCCCACAGCTCCCAGGTCGGACGTGGTGATGGTGCGGCTCAGGACGGCAAAGAAGGCGTACGACAGCAGGTTCGAGAACAGGGTTCCGACGAGAAGGCTGGCACCTGACCTCGCCACCGTGCGCGGGCGGGCCGCCACCGGCTCGCCGGTCACCGGTCCCCGCAGGGGGTCATCTGGCCGTCGACCGGCCGGTCCCATGGGTGAAGCGCGCGAATCGGCTGTGTCATAGTGCCGAGCATGATTGCAGCCGGGCGCGCGGAGTTGGCGCGAGGTCTGCTCGGCGGCTGTGTGACGTTGGCCATGACGGTGCTGCTGCTCGCACCGGCTTTCGGCCCCGGCCATCTGCTCCACCGGGACTTCATCACAGTGCCCTCCCCATCGTTGACGAGTCGCACCTGGGGGTGGGATGGGTCCCCTCCGCGAGCCGTGCCGCTGGACGCGGTCA
Organism: Intrasporangium calvum; assembly: GCF_028446585.1. Classification (GTDB taxonomy): domain Bacteria; phylum Actinomycetota; class Actinomycetes; order Actinomycetales; family Dermatophilaceae; genus Intrasporangium; species Intrasporangium calvum_A. Next base: position 34,705 of record NZ_JAPFQL010000003.1, on the reverse strand, counting down.
CCGCGCTGCTGGCACCTGTCCTCCCCACGGGGATGCAGCAACAGATCATGCTCGCGGCGAGCCTCGTTCTCTCCGGTTGCGGAGTGGCGTGGTTGCTCCGTCGCCGAGGGTCCGCGGAGGTGGTGGTGGGGGCGGCTCTGGCGACGTGGAGCCCGTATGCAGCCGAGCGGCTTCTGCTGGGTCAGCCGCCCACACTGTTGGCCTGGTCGGTCCTCCCCTGGGTGCTCGTCGCAGTGAGGGCGAAGACCAGGGGTTGGCGGTGGGTGGGCGTGGTGGTGCTCGCAGCGCTCCCGGCCACACTGACGCCATTCGGCGGACTGACTGTCGCGTCTTTCGCGATCCTCGCAGCGTGGCACATGGGTCGACCCTCGGCGGACCTGATGCGCCTGGCCGTGTCGGCGCTCCTGTGGTGTCTGCCGTGGCTCGTCCCCGCCATCCGGGGCAGCCACGGCGCTGGTGACCCCGACGGTGCCCGCGCGTTCGGCGTCAGCGTGACCGGCGTCGACGAACTCGTCGATATCCTGGGCGGCGGGGGAGTGTGGGCTGCCGCCGCCGACCTCCCGTCGCGCGCCGGATGGCCGGCGCTCACTGCGTCGGGCGTCCTTGTCATGCTGGCGGGACTGGGGGTTGCAGCTCTGGGGCATCATCGGGTTCCCGCGATGACGGCGTTGCTGGGCCCCCCTGCCCTCGTGGCCGCCCTGGCCACCGCGCCTGGCCTCGCGCTGGTCACGGCCGCACAGTCCGTTCCAGGCGTCGCGCTGTTTCGGGACACCCACCGTGTCCTCGGTTTGTCAGCTTTTGCCCTGAGTCTGCTGGCCCCGGTTGGTCTGGGCCGGTTGATCCGCTCTCCCATGGGCAAGGGCGGAGCCCTGTCGGTGCTGGCAGCGTCAGGCGCAGCGGTTGGAGGTGTCGCTCTGGCCGTCCTCGCAGCTTCCGATGCACCGCGACTTCTCCATCAGGCGTACACCAGGGTGACCTTTGTCCCCTCTTGGGAAAGTGTCGTCGACACCGTTGGTGACGGCCATGCGCTGGTCCTGCCCTGGCAGCCACTCCGTCAGACGAGCTGGGCCCGGGGCCAGGTCTTCCTCGACCCGCTTCCCTTGGCGCTACGAGGTCCCAGCACATCGGCGCGGGACCTCACCGTGCGCCGTGGGGAAGCTGAGCTCGTCGTCGGGCAGGCCGACCCCGCTGAGGCGTCGGACTGGAGGAACGGGAAGGTCGACGCCGCCTCGCTCGCGCGCCTGGGGATCACCCATGTCGTCCAGTGGCGCGACACCCCGGGTGTGGCTCTGCAGCCCACCGACGGACTCCTACCAGTCCTGACCACCCGTGAGTTCCAGGTCTGGCATGTGGTCGACACCGCCCGCCGGTCCGGTTGATCTTTTCCTGAACACCAGTAACATACCGGGGAGTAGGGAGCGCAACGTTGCGCCGTGGACCCAGAGGAGATTTTTCGGTGTCGAATCCCCAGCGCGAACGAGGCGGTACGGCGGTCCTGGTCGTGGCCCTGGCCAGCCTGCTCCTAGGCGGCGGCGCGGCCTATGCCGCTGTCCAAGTGGTCGCCGCCCAGGCGCCGAACGACACCGCTGCTGTCGAGACCGGGCCCCAGCAGACCATAGCGCCGACAGTGCTCATCCCCTACGGGGGCTGAGCAGCGCCTCTTCTGCGCCGACATCCCACCCCTCATGCGGATCGCCTTCCTGAACTGGCGTGACCTCACGCACCCCGAAGGCGGGGGTGCCGAGCGTTACGCGCAAACCATCTGTACCGGACTGGCCCAGCTCGGTCATGACGTCGTCCTCTTCTGCGCAGCCCACCCGGGGGCGCCTGCCTCCGAGTCGCTCGACGGCTACCGGGTCGTACGGGCGGGGGGTCGCCTCTCGGTGTATCCCCGAGCGCTCAGCGCGATGCTGCGCGAGGCGCGCTCGCGCGGCAGGTTCGATGTCATCATCGACACCCAGAACGGGCTGCCCTTCTGGTCACCGCTCGTCACCCGTGGGCCGGTCATCGCGCTGGTGCACCATGTGCACCGCGAACAGTGGCCGGTCGTCCTCGGCCCCATCCTTGCTCGGGTGGGTTGGCTGATCGAGTCGAGGATCGCGCCGGCCCTCTACCGCGGCAGGCCGTACGTCACGGTGTCGCAGCGCAGCCGAGACGAGCTCGTGGACCTGGGCGTGGCCGCAGACGACATCCACGTCATCCACAACGGCACGAGTCGGCCTCTGGCCCTGGCGACCGCGAAGGACCGGGACCCGACGTTGGTGGTGCTGGGCCGGCTGGTGCCCCACAAGCGAGTGGAGCTCGCCGTGGATGTGGTTGCACGGCTGCGTGACGAGTTCCCCCGGCTCCAGTTGCGGGTCGTCGGTGACGGCTGGTGGCGCTCTGCCATCGAACGGCACGCCGCAGAGGCCGGGGTGAGCGACCAGGTGCACGTGCTCGGGTATGTCGACGAGATCACCAAGCACCGCGAGCTTGCTCGGGCATGGGTGGCTCTCGCCCCCAGCGCCAAGGAGGGGTGGGGGCTGAACGTCGTCGAGGCGGCGTCCCACGGAGTGCCTACCATCGCCCACCACGGCGCCGGTGGCCTGTCTGAGTCGATCCTCGATGGGCAGACTGGCGTCCTGGTTCATGAGTCAGCCGACCTGGCGGCGGCGGCGGCCCAGCTGCTGCACGACCATGCGGAGCGTGCCCGCCTCGGCGAGGCTGCGCGACACCGGGCACTGGGGTACACCTGGAACGCCAGCGTGGCGCGCTGGCACGACCTGCTGCAGAGCGTCGTCGCAGGGGCGGAGACCTCACCGGCAAAGGCCGAGAGGGAGTCGGCATGACGCACGTCCTGGAGCGCGACGGGTCTGTTCGTCGCTCTCTCCAGCTCTTCCGCGCCTTCCGTGTCGAGCAGACCGATCCCGACCACTTCTACTCCCTGCTTGCCCAGGACTCCGTCAGGCAGCTCCAGCGTTGGATCAGCCTTCGTGACGCCACCGTCATCGACGTGGGGGGTGGGCCCGGCTACTTTGCCGATGCCTTCGCGGCAGCCGGAGCGAGGTATGCGGGCCTGGACCCTGACGTCGGTGAGCTCAACGCCCGTGGCGAAGCCGGCCGCAACATGTTGCGAGCCTCCGGACTCGCCTTGCCGCTCCGGTCGGGAGCCGTGGACGTCGCCTATTCAAGCAACGTGCTCGAGCATGTCCGCACCCCTGAGGAGATGGCCGACGAACTGGTTCGCGTCACCCGACCGGGCGGCCTGGTGTACCTGTCGTGGACGCCTTGGCTCTCGCCGTGGGGCGGTCACGAGACCGCGCCCTGGCACTACGTCGGTGGGCGCCGGGCGGCAGATCGCTATGCGCGACGCAACGGCAGGCGCCCGAAGAACGACTTCGGACGGACCCTCTTCGCATGCTCCGTCGCGCGGATGAGTCGTTGGGCCAACCGCTTGGAGCGCGAGGGACGCGCGGACATCGTCGCCATGCTGCCGCGCTACCATCCGTCGTGGGCGCACTGGGTCATCCGGGTGCCGGGAGTCCGTGAGGTCAGCAGTTGGAACGCGGTGATCGTCCTGCGGCCTCGATGACGGCGGAGCGCTCAGTCTGGCGATTCCGGCTGCTCTCGGCCTGCTTCCTGTTGGCGGCGCTCTGCCTCCACCAGGCGCCGGGACTCATCGTGCCGGACACGAAGCTCGACCTGACCGCCAACCCCGCGTCGTTCCTCAGCAGAGCGCTGACGGTCTGGGACGGGAGCTCGCTCGGCCAGCTGCAGAACCAGGCCTACGGCTACCTCTTCCCCGTAGGCCCGTTTCACTGGTTCCTCGACGTCTTGGGCCTGCCTGAGTGGCTGATCCAACGGCTCTGGTGGGCGCTCATCCTCTGCGTCGCCTTCCTCGGCCTGTGGCGGTTGGGCACCGTCCTGGGCATCGGCACCCCATGGACACGGTACTTCGCCGCGTTGGTATTTGCGCTCAGCCCGCGCTTCCTCAGCGAGGTGGCGATCACGTCGGTGGAGGTCTGGCCCATGGCGCTGGCGCCCTGGGTGCTGGTGCCCCTGGTGGATCCGGCCCCTCGCCCACTCCTCGGCCGGGTCGCTCGCTCGGCGGCGGCGTTTGGGCTGATCGGTGGAGTCAACGCCGTCGCCACGGGGGTCGCCCTGGTCCTCCCGACGCTGTGGCTGCTGACTCAACCGGGCAGGTGGAGCAGGGTCCGCACGTTCGTCCTCTGGTTGGGTGCCTGCCTCATGGCCGCCGCGTGGTGGCTGGTCCCACTCCTGGTGCTCGGCAGGTACAGCCCACCGTTCCTGGACTGGATCGAGGACGCTCGAGTGACCACTGGCACCTCGAGCGCCGTTGCGGCGATCCAGGGGACCACCGCGTGGCTGTCCTACCTGACCATCAACGGACAGGCGAGCTGGCCGACGGGGTGGCTCTTCGCCAGCCAGCCGGTGCTGATCGCCGTGTCCTTCGCCATCGCGATCCTCGGCCTTGCTGGTCTCGCCCGGCGCGACATGCCCGCCCGCGGCTGGCTCCTGACCGCACTTGCGGTCGGCTCCCTCGCCTTGACACTCGGATTCAGCCGATCGGCGCCCGGCCCGTTCGTGGACCAGGTTCACGCCCTTCTGGATGGTCCGCTCGCGCCGCTGCGAAACCTGCACAAGTTCGAGCTGGTGCTGCGCATCCCGCTGGTGCTCGGTCTGGCTCATGCCTCCGCCCGCCTCGTCGAGCTAGCTGACAGCTGGGGTATCAGCAGCATCGTCCAGGCCGTTGCAGCCGCCGTACCCATCGTGGTGATAGCGGCGCCCGGCTTGGTGTCGGCGCTGCCTCGCGCTGGGGCGTACGAGACGATCCCCGCCCACTGGCGGGACGTCGCGAGGTGGCTGGATGCGCAGCCAGCGCCTGGCTCAGCGCTCGTCGTGCCGGCGGCGTCCTTCGCCGATCTCACGTGGGGGTCTCCCAAGGATGAGCCCCTGCAGGCTCTCATGAAGCGCCCCTTGGTCGTTCGGGATGCGGTACCCCTCGGTAGTGCAGGAGCGACGCGTCTCCTCGACGAGGTCGAACGACGCCTCCGCAACGGTACGGGGTCTCCAGAGCTGCGTCAGGGCCTGGCTCAGGCCGGCATCCGCTACGTGGTCGTCCGGAACGACCTTGTTGCCTCGGTCGCCACGGCGCAGCCGGTGGCGGTCCACGAGAGCTTGGACGAAGCCGGCATCAAGCGCGTAGCTGCCTTCGGACCACCGGCCGGCAGCCAGTGGGAGAGCAGTGAGCTCACGGTCAGCGAACGGACCCTGCTGCCGTATCCCAGCGTCGAGGTCTTCGACGTGGGATCCGCGAGCGCGGTGCGCTATGTCCCGGTGTCGAAGGTGACCACGCTCATCGGTGGTCCAGAGGACGTCTTCAGTCTGACTCCGGCCCTTTCTCGATCGAGTGCCCTGGTGCTTCGGGAGGATGGTGAAGCGGCCGGTCTGACCCCCGTGAACGAGGTGCTGACGGACGGGCTGCGCCGTCGCGAGGTTGCCTTCGGGCGGCCGAGCAACAACACGTCCGAGACCTTGGCCGCCGATGCCGAGGCTCGCAGTCGGAGGAAGACCATCGACTACCTGCCCACCGGTGCCCGCCCATCTGCGGTACTGGAGTGGCAGGGCGTCGCGGCCGTCGATGCGTCTTCGTCGGCTTCGGACGCAACGGCGACGCTGCCACTCGGCCCTGGCCACTGGCCGGGAGCTGCGCTGGACGGCGACCCGACCACTCGGTGGGTGTCCGGGGAGGTCGGACGGGGCGTCGGCGCCTGGCTCGATGTCCAGTTCCTGGAGCCCCGTGATGTGCGTGGCACGACGATCGTCCTCTCAGGACAGTCCACCGTCGAGGCGATCCCCACACGCGTCATGGTCTCGACCGATGCCGGGAGGATCGAGCAGGAGGTGCGGGCCGGTGGTGAGTGGCGACTCGAGGTCCCGGAGGGACGCACGGCTCGCCTCCGGATCACCCTCACAGCCGTCTCTGGAGCCGCCGACGGCGCCTTCTCGATCGCCGAGCTTGACGTGCCGGGCGTGCAGCCGGAACCTCGCATCGTCACCACCACGGCAGCTCGAGGTGCACTGAACCTCATCGCCTTCCGGGTGCAGGACGGGGGCAGCTCAGGCTGCCACTTCGCCGGTTCCCGTCCGCTCTGCGCTGCATCCAGTGTCGTGGCCGGAGAGGAGGTCGCTGGGATCAGGAGAGGTTTCACCACGGGAGACCGCGGCCAGTACCGGTTCGCGGGCGAGGTGGTGCCGCGGCCCTCTGCGAGTCTGGACGCGCTTCTCGATCTGCCAGGAAGGGCCACTGCCACGGCGAGCTCGCGTGCCGTCCCCGGCCCGGCGGGTCGTCCGGCAGCAGTGCTGGACCGCGATGTCGGAACGGGCTGGGTAGCGGGGAGTGAGGACGTTGCACCAACGCTACGCGTGACTCTGCCGGGTGCCCGTCGCCTGACCGGCCTACAGGTCCTGGTTGATCCAGCGCTTGCTGCCAGTCGCCCGAGTCAGGTGATGGTCACGCTCGGGGACCGGCGGAGAATCAGCCTGCCGGTCGACCGCGAGGGCTACGTGCGGTTCCCGGCCACCAGGACGGCTTCCGTGACGATCACGTTCACCGGATCGCAGCCCACCACCAACGTGGACGCACGCACCGGCTGGCGATCCGTCCTTCCCGTCGGGATCTCGGAACTTCGGCTGATCGGGGCGGAGGACCTGCGAACGCCGCTGGACCCGGGCGCGTTCGTCGGATCGGAGTGCGGGCTGGGCCCTGACCTGCGGGTCGACGGAACCCGTTACGAGACGCAGGTGAGGGGGACTGTGGAGGACGTCCTCCGCGGATCCCCTTTGTCCTGGGAGGTGTGCGGCGCCGGTGCGTCCACTCCCGTCAGCCTGTCGGCCGGCCGGCATGTGCTGATCGCAACCGCCAGTGCGGAGTTCCTGCCAAGCTCCGTCCTGCTCAGGAAGCGAGCCGTTCAGGAGGGTGAGCACGGGCAGGCGGCACCAGCCACGCCTCCGGTCCGAGTGGTCGTCGAATCGGACCGCGCGCGAAAGATCTCGGTCGGCGCGCGGGAGGAGACTGGTCTCATCGTGATGCCGCACAACTTCAACGACGCCTGGGTGGCCACCACGCCGGAGGGAACCGAGTTGCAGGCAGTGCGGGTCAACGGCTGGCAGCAGGCCTGGGTAATTCCGGCCGGTCCGGCGACCATGATCGGCCGTGAGTTCGTCGCCCAGCGGCCGTATGCCCTGGGGTTGGTCGTCGGAGCGGAGCTCCTGCTCCTCATCCTCTTCGCAGCGGTGCGCCGTTGGTCGCGAGACGACGTCATCCCGGTGAGCAGCTCCGGAGGGGGCCGGCTGGCGGCTGCGGTCGTCGTGGTCGCGGCGCTGTTGAATGCCGGCTGGGTCGGCTGCGTCGCAGTCCTGGCCGCTGTCGGCATCCACCTCGTCAGCCGCCACCTTCGGCCAGTCGCGGGCCCGGCCATCGTCACCGCTGGATTCATTCTCGCTGTGGCGGTGATGCTGGATCCCTGGGGTGCCGGCGGTGCTCAGCTGACCTCGGCGTTTGCTCAGTTCGTGGCTTGGCTGCTGCTCGTTGTGGTGGGGACCTCCGCAGTGACAGGCGGCGAGATCGGGCCGGTTGGCACCTCGCCGAGGGACGCCTGAGCCGAGGGTGGTCGACCGACGGACGGAACCTGCGGCGCGCCCCACCGGTAGCGGCGCCCCCATCGCATGACCGGGAGCTCGACGAACCGATGGCTCAACCAGGCCATGGGGAGCGTCAGTGCCGTGGTGAGGATCAGGAGCTCGACGAACTGCCCGTCGAAGGTTGCGTGGCCCAGCATTCGCTCGGCGAGATCGAGGGCGATCAGGTGATAGCAGAAGATGCCGTACGAGATTGCGCCCAGCTGACGCGTGGCGCTACCTGTCAGCGCCACGAGGGAGTGGGAGGCCGCCGGCCCGGATCGGACGGCGGGGAGGACGAGCAAACCCCCGAGGATGGCATAGCCCAGGTTCTTGACCACCGCCGCGCTCAAGGTCGGCTCGGCAAGGTCCAGCGGTCCGGCAAGCCGAGTGGACAGGACGAGGTAGAGCGCCCCGGCAGTGCCGTAGCAGGTGCCTGGCGAGCCGGCCAGGTGATCCAGCCATCCTGCTCGTCGGACGCCAGCGGTGCGGGCAGCATTCCAGACAGCCAGGCCCATCCCGACGCCGAACCAGCCCAGGAACGCTGGGAGCCACAACCCCCGGTGGCCGGCGCCCTCGTCGACGTGCACCCAGACGATCCAGGCCACGGCGGCGGGAATGGCGACCAGAAGGATTCGGCTGCTTCGCGCAGCCCATGAGTGAGCCGTCCCGGGGACGCGCGCCAGGAGCACTGCGATGAGCGGCAGGGCGAGATAGAAGGCGATTTCGGTCGACAGGCTCCACATCTGGGTCAGGCCCGGGACGGAGGCGCTTGGCGTGTAGATCTGCGTGAAGGTGGCGATGCGCAGGTACTCGTAGGCGTCGATGGTTGGGTCCCGCATGAGCAGGGCTGCGCCGAGGACCGCCAGCCAGAAGGCCGGCAGGATGCGCAGACACCGGTGCATGAGGTAGCGCGTCAGCACGGGACCGGGGCCGCCCGTCATCCGGCTCATCGCGTGTGGGCGATAGAGCAGGTAGCCAGAGATGACGAAGAAGAGGGCAACCCCCGCGTCCAGCCGGGACAAGAGGCCAGCGGCCGGCCCGTTCAGTGAGGCGCCCGAGTGGAAGCCGACATGAGTGGTCAGCACGGCGAGCGCGCCGACGGCCCGCAGGCCATCGAGAGCGGCGAAGCGGGTGGGTTCGACGGCCTGCGCCGCGCCGCCCATCACTGTCTGGGCCATACGGTCCCCCTTCTCGCCTCGGTCACGCACACGGCACCACCTTGGACGACCCGGACCTCGATGTCACGAACACGCGGGCCCTGGGAGTAGATCCAGAGGCGGTTCAGGCCCTGACCAATGCTCACCTCGCGGGGCTCCCCGTCGAGCATGACCTCCAGCCGGGCCGGCCGGTCACTGAAGTGACCCAGGGCGAGCGGCTGCTCCTCCAGGTCGACGGACACCGGAAGCCGGATCCGGGCGGGGGCTCCGGGCCTGGCCAGCCAGCCGCAGCCCGGGTCCGGTCCGGCTCCCGCGTCGAGAGTCACGTCCTTGAGGTCTGCCGGACGGAGGACGCCGAGCCCGTCGAAAATGAGCAGGTCCGAGGTCGTGGTGTTCCACCGGATCGGCAGGCGATGGTCAGCGAGCACCCGCGAGGCGCGCGCCTCCGACCCGAAGATGCCGCCGATCACGTCCTCCGGGACCGGGCCGTCGTGGACGTCGAGTGCGCCCTTGTCGGCCACCTGCCGGGCCGCCTCCACGGCCCAGGGGCCGGACCCCCTCCGGGACGCGACCTCGGTGAGCGCCTGCTGCGCGATGGCCGCACTGTTGGCGAACACGGCCACAGCCACACCGACGAGGATCGGACCACGGTCGCCGATGCGCTTCACCAGGGGATGCTGCGAGGCGTCGCTGCCCATGGCGCAGGCCCCCGCAGAGAGGGCCGTGACGATCAGTGCCTCGGTGAAGTAGCGAGGGTCGCTGGCCTGCGCGGGACCGAGGAGGTCGAGGCGCGTCATCGAGACGACGGCCGCGTCGACCAGGAGAAAGGCTCCTGTCGCTGCCGAGGCAAGAACCAGCCGCCGGGCGCCGCCGACCGCGAGGAGCACCACCCCGGCCAGCAGGACGAGTTGCACCGCGACGAAGACCGCCCCTGCCGGAGGCGCAGGGGTGAGGGTGTCCGTCCCCGCCGTTGCGCGCCACGGCCCCCCCGCCAGCGCCGTGACGAACGAGACGACGGAGTGGCGCAGGGCTGCGACCTTGTCGTCAGCGGCTACCCCCGTGCTGCTGAACTGAGCGGCCAGGTCGATCCGATTGAGGTAGACGGCCAGGTAACCGACGGTGATGACGACCCAGACGACAATGACCCGATGCAGGCTGCGGGTCACGTCCAAGAGGACCGCACGGAGCGGACGCGACCCCCGGCACGCAGAGACGACCAGGGTGACGGCGAAGGCTGCGGCCGGCACGACGAGCGCCTTCTCCCAGAAGAGGAGGCCGAAGAGGTACACCGCGGCCGTTGCGGCCAAGGTCGTCGTTCGTTGCCGGCGTCGATACCGGTCGACGAGCCACACCGAGGCCAGGACCGAGATCTGAAGGGGTAGTGACTGGAGTGCGGCTGCCCACCAGAGGGTGGGGGTGACCCACATGGGAGACATCAACAGCAGTGACGTCGGGAGCAGAGTGCCCCAACGAGCGCCGAACAACGCCAGGCTGGTGCGAATGACCAGCATGACCTTGAGCGCCTCCATCACCATCACGATGCTTGCCGCTGCCCACCACCTGTGACCAGACAGCTGCGCCACGGCATCGGCCACGAGGAACGCCCCGGGCATGAGATGACCGTGGTAGTCCTGCAGCAGGTAGCTCATCCCGAGGGTGGAGACGTCGGCGCTGTACAGGTAGAGGAAGTCGTCCTGCCAGAAGTACGCCTGGGACAGCTGCCAGGCCCGGTATGCGAGGATCACCGCGCCGAGTGCCCAGGAGGCGGACACGGGGCTCCACGACACGGCCGGCTGGGCGGCGGGGGTGACGTGCGGCACGTTGGACATCCTGCCTCGATCTGGGTCGTGAATGTTGACCGGGACGCTGCTAGGCTTCCGGCGGTAGGTTACCAGCGCGTATCCTGCATCCGACAGCGTCGTCACTCAAGCCAGGAGCCTCTCTTGCGTCGACCAATATCGTTCGCCCTCATGGCAATCGGAGCAGCCGCGATCGTGTTGGCGCTGTCCGCAGGGATGCTGTACGAGCGGCTGGCCATCGTCGCACTCGACCAGAAGTCGACGTCAGTGGCAGTCGGGACCAATATGACCGTCCTGCGTGTGTGGGGCGAGGACCTCGGTGGCGGGAAGACCGAGGCGCACTACGACCAGCTCGAGAACGTGACGATCGAGAACACGCGCAAGGTCGTGGGCATCCCCGGACTGGTGCCCGCCGAGCAGCGCGGGAAGATCGCAGTCTGGCAGACGGGCGTGATCTCCAAGGCGGTCGGGATCGGCGACATGCCCGCGACGGAGGAGCTGGTGACCTTCGACCGTCGGACAGGGCTCACGACCGGGGACGGCCGCGACAAGAAGTCTGCGGGCACCTTGGATGACCCCCAGGCGATGAGGCCGATCAAGCACGCGGGGCTGTTCTTCAAGTTCCCGTTCAATGTCGAGAAGAAGGCGTACCCATGGTGGGACGGCGACATGGAGCGTGCCGCGACCATGGAGTTCGTCCGCGAGGAGACGATCGCCGGCGTGGACACCTTCGTCTTCGTCCAGCGGACCCCGGTCACACCTCTGAAGTCGGTGAGCGTTCCCGCGCAGGTCTTCGGCGGAACCGGCGGGATGGTCGACGCGGTCCCCTTCTATGGCAACACCCGCACTGTCTGGGTGGAACCCAACACCGGCGTCGTCATCAAGGGGCAGGAGGAGCTGGACAAGACCCTGCGCGGGTCACTGGGCACGGTGGTCACCACCAAGGGCACCCTCGCCTACAACGACGCCACCGTTCGGGCCAATGCGAACGAGTACCGCGTCAAGGGGCAGCTGCTCGGGTTCTTGCGGGACAGCCTCACCTCCGTCGGCCTCATCGTCGGTGGCCTTGCCCTCGCGGCCGGGCTGGTGCTGCTCCTCACGGGCCGTGCCTCCAGGCCCGCCGCGCGGACAGCCGATGGTGTGGCCGGCCTCGGTGTGAGCGCCCAGGACTCGCGGCGCCAGAGGCGAGCGCGCGTCTGACGCACTGCGTCGGCCCTCTCAGGAGCGGTCGCACACGAAGATCGCGGTCCCGGGGATCAGCCGGCCGCGCAAGGGGGACCAGCCGCCCCAGATCTCTTCGTGGCCCTCAGGCCATTCCGGCTCGACCAGGTTGACGAGGCGCAGGCCGGCCGCGGCCACCTGTCGCACCAGCTCGCCCAGGGTCCGGTGGTGTTCCACGTAGGTCGCCCGCCGACCCGAGTCCTGCTCGACATAGGGGGTCGGGTCGAAGTACGAGTAGGTCGCGGTCAGCCCGCCCTCGCCGGGATCGTCGCGGAAGGCCCACCGGATCGGGTGCGTCGTCGAGAACACGAACCGGCCGCCCGGTCGGAGCACCCGCGCCGCCTCCCGGAGGACGACCTCGGAGTCCGCCACGAAGGGGATGACTCCGTACGCCGTGAAGACGACGTCGAAGCTGCCGTCGGGGAAGGGCAGCGACCGGCCGTCACACTGGACGAAAGGAACGCGACGCCCAGGCGCGAGCGACGCGTTCACTGCGACACCCTCCCGGATCATCCCGGCCGAGAGGTCGCTCGCGACGACCTCGCCGCCGTGGCCGCGCACCCAGCGTGCCCCCTGCCCCGAGCCGCCGCCGATCTCCAGCACCCGGCGGCCGGTGACGTCGCCGAGCAGGCGGGCGTCGGACTCGCGCAGCCGCTCGGGTCCCCAGACGAGGTCCTCGTCGCCGAGGAAGGCGCCGTGCTCCGCGTAGTAGTCCGCTGCCTCGGCGTCCCACCACGTCCGGTTGGCCCGCACGGTCTCGCCCGCGGCGACCGGACGCCGGAGCGCCTCCGTGGGCTCGCTCACCGCGCACCCTGCCTTTGACCACGTCCGTCGCGCCCGGATAGGATGCTCGAGCACATTCGTGTGCTCAGTTCACCATGTCCACACGGCGACCCCGAGCCGCCGCCAATATTACTGTCCACAATCGGAGTTCCTACTACATGACTGCCAACACGGTCGAGAAGACCGCGCCTGAGGTCGCCATCAACGACATCGGCTCTCAGGAAGACATCCTTGCCGCGATCGACGCGACCATCAAGGACTTCAATGACGGCGACATCGTCGAAGGTCGCATCGTCAAGGTCGACCGGGACGAGGTCCTGCTCGACATCGGCTACAAGACCGAGGGCGTCATCCCCTCGCGCGAGCTGTCCATCAAGCACGACGTCGACCCCGGCGAGATCGTCAAGGTCGGCGACGAGGTCGAGGCCCTCGTTCTCCAGAAGGAGGACAAGGAAGGCCGCCTGATCCTGTCCAAGAAGCGTGCGCAGTACGAGCGCGCCTGGGGCACGATCGAGAAGATCAAGGAAGAGGACGGCGTCGTCACCGGCACGGTCATCGAGGTGGTCAAGGGTGGTCTCATCCTCGACATCGGCCTCCGTGGCTTCCTGCCCGCGTCGCTCGTCGAGATGCGCCGCGTCCGCGACCTTCAGCCGTACGTCGGCAAGGAGATCGAGGCCAAGATCATCGAGCTCGACAAGAACCGCAACAACGTGGTCCTGTCGCGCCGGGCCTGGCTCGAGCAGACGCAGTCCGAGGTTCGCACCACGTTCCTCAAGGAGCTCCAGAAGGGCCAGGTCCGTTCGGGCGTCGTGTCCTCCATCGTCAACTTCGGTGCCTTCGTGGACCTCGGCGGTGTGGACGGTCTCGTCCACGTGTCCGAGCTGTCCTGGAAGCACATCGACCACCCGTCCGAGGTCGTCGAGGTCGGCACCGAGGTCACGGTCGAGGTTCTCGACGTCGACATGGACCGCGAGCGTGTCTCCCTGTCGCTCAAGGCGACGCAGGAGGACCCGTGGCAGCACTTCGCGCGGACCCACGCGATCGGCCAGGTCGTGCCCGGCAAGGTCACCAAGCTCGTCCCGTTCGGCGCGTTCGTCCGCGTCGAGGACGGCATCGAGGGCCTGGTGCACATCTCCGAGCTCGCCGAGCGTCACGTGGAGCTGCCGGAGCAGGTCGTCAACGTCGGTGACGAGATCTTCGTCAAGGTCATCGACATCGACCTCGAGCGTCGCCGGATCTCCCTGTCGCTCAAGCAGGCCAACGACGAGAGCGTGCCGGTGTCGGAGTTCGACCCGACCCTCTACGGCATGGCCGCCGAGTACGACGAGGAGGGGAACTACAAGTACCCCGAGGGCTTCGACCCGGAGACCAACGAGTGGCTCGAGGGCTACGAGACCCAGCGCGAGAAGTGGGAGCGGCAGTACGCCGAGGCCCACGCACGCTGGGAGGCCCACAAGGCGCAGGTCGACGCGGCGACGAAGGCGGACGCCGAGGCTGCTGCGAACGCCGGCATGGCCACGTCGTACTCGTCCGCGAGCGGCGGCGGGTCCTCCGAGAGCCAGTCGACGCAGGCTCCGGCCGAGGGCACCCTTGCCTCGGACGAGGCGCTCGCCGCGCTTCGCGAGAAGCTGACGGGCAACTGAACAAAGCAGGACGTATGCCGCTGGGCTCGCTCCAGCGGTAACGGCCAGTCACAGCCCCGGTCCTCCACCCACGTGGGGGACCGGGGCTGCGTCGTTCCTCGGGGGAACCACCTCCGGGTGAGGCCCGTCGCGCCGGGACGCGGCCCGGGAAACAGTCACCGGCTGTTCATCTGGCGGCCAGGTGGTGGACACCATCGCGGCCGGGCGTCGTCATCCGTGAACCGGAGAGTGGGAACGTGCAGCACCTGTTGGTCGAGCCGAGTCCGGCGACGTCCACCTCCCTCACCCAGCGTCTTCACCATCGGTCGGAGCGGCTCTGGCCGGGTAGCCGACTCGACATCCAAGGCCATCGCGGCGCCCGGGCCCGGGTCGTCGAAAGCACGATCGAGAGCTTCGTGGCCGCCTTCGACGCGGGAGCCACCGGCGTCGAGCTGGACGTTCGACTCACGGCTGACGGGCACGTCGTCGTCTGGCACGACCCCCGCCTCGAGCCGGAGAAGTGCAGCTCCACCCGGGACGACCTCATCGGGGCCCGGGTCGACGAGCTGACCCTGGATCAGCTGCGGACCGTCGACGTCGGGTCTCGCACGTCCGCCGCCTTTCCGCTCCAGCGCCCGGCCCCTGGCGCGGGCATCCCGACGCTGTCGGAGCTCCTCGCGGTCGGCCGCGACCGCGCCCCCGACATCTGGTGGACCATCGAGCTCAAGCTCGACCCGACCGAGCCCGGAGTCGACCGGACGAGAGCCCTGCTGCTCGACAGCGTGCTCGCAGCCGTTGCCGCGGCGGGCACTGGGCCGCGCACGCTGGTCCACTCCTTCGACTGGGCCGCGCTCGAACTGGCCCAGCAGCTCGCACCCGAGCTGCACCGCTCGGCCCTCGCCGTCACCGGGGTGACCTACACCGAGGGGTCGCCGTGGCTCGGTGGCGTGGACTGGCGCGACCACCGGGACGACCTGGCCGGCGCAGCGGCCGCAGTCGGCGCGCACGTCGTCGCTCCGCACCACGACTCGGTCGATGCCGAGCTCGTCGCCCGGGCCCATGAGCTCGGACTCGGAGTCCTGCCGTGGACGGTCAACGATCCCGACGACCTGCGGCGCGTCGTCGCTGCCGGCGTCGACGGCCTCATCACCGACGACCCCGAGCTGGCGCTGTCCGTGCTCGGTTGAGAAGCG
This sequence comes from Intrasporangium calvum, assembly GCF_028446585.1. GTDB lineage: Bacteria > Actinomycetota > Actinomycetes > Actinomycetales > Dermatophilaceae > Intrasporangium > Intrasporangium calvum_A. The sequence continues at coordinate 19,247 of NZ_JAPFQL010000003.1, read as the reverse complement.
TGGCCGGACCGCCCGGCCCAGCACTCGTGGGCGGACGGATGCCGTAGCGTGGCGCCATGCTGCGCGTCGGAGTGACCGGGGGCATCGGCTCCGGCAAGTCCACGGTCGCTCGCCGTCTGGGAGAGCTGGGCGCCGTCGTCATCGATGCCGACCAGGTCGCCCGCGAGATCATGGAGCCCGGCGAGCCGGTGCTCGATGAGGTGCGGAAGCGCTTCGGCGACAGCGTGATCCGACCGGACGGGTCGCTTGATCGGGCGGCCCTCGCCGCGATCGTCTTCCCCGACCCAGCGGCCCTGGCCGCCCTCGACGCAATGACGGGGCCGGCCATCGGCAGGCGCGTCGCGCTCCGGCGCTCGGCGGTCTCGCCCGGCACCGTCTCGGTCTTCGACATGCCGCTCCTCGTCGAGCGTGGGCTGTGGGTCCACGAGCACGTGGCGCTCGTCGTCGAGACCGCGCCCGAGACACGCGTTCGGCGTCTCGTCGAGCAGCGCGGCCTGGACGAGCAGGACGCCCGCCACCGGATCGCCGCCCAGGCGTCGGACGCCGAGCGCCGTGCGGCCTGCGACGTCGTCCTGGCCAACGACGGCACACCGGAGGAGCTCACGGCAGCCGTGGACCTCCTGTGGCGGGACCGGCTCGTGCCGTGGAACCACAACCTCGTGCAGGGACGCCACTCCCGCAGGCCGGACCGGTCAGCGGTCGTCGCGCCGCGCCCCGACTGGGGCGCCCGCGGCGGGCGCCTCGTCGCCCGGGTGGCCCACGCCCTCCGGGAGATCAGTGCCGTCACCGAGGTCGAGCACATCGGCTCGACCGCGGTGCCGAACCTGCCCGCCAAGGACGTGCTCGACCTCCAGGTCGGCGTCCGGGATCTCGCGGTCGCGGACTCACCCGCCTTCGAGGCAGCCCTGCGGCACGCCGGCCTCCTGCGCTTCGACCACCTGACGGCCGACACGCCGCGCCCGTCCGGTGCCGATCCGGCCCAGTGGGAGAAGCGCGTCTGGGGCTCCACCGACCCGGCCGGCGTCGCCCACATCCACGTGCGCCGCACCGGCTCCCCGGGGTGGCGCCTCGCACTGCTCTTCCGGGACTGGCTGATCCACGAGCCCGCGGCGCGGCAGGGCTATGCGTCGGAGAAGCACCGTCTCCTCACTCTGGACGACCGGACCTCCGTCTACGCCGAGGCGAAGGAGCCGTGGTTCGCCGAGGCGCTGCCCCGAGCCGAGCGGTGGGCGGTGGAGACGAGCTGGACCCCTCGCTGAGGGCACCTTCGTGCGGGAGGGAAGTCAGCGGCATACGCCGTTGTTGAGGGTGGCGTGAGAGGTGAGTACAAGGTCCCGGGTGGCAAGCTGGTCGCGGTCGACCTGGATGTGTCCGATGGACGGCTGTCCGACGTCAGCGTCTCGGGGGACTTCTTCCTCGAGCCCGACGAGGCGCTGGATGACATCAACGGGGCCCTCAACGGGCTCTCCGTGGATGCCGGGGTGGAGCACCTCGCCGCAGCCGTGGACGGAGCCCTCGACGAGGCCGTCTCGCTGATCGGCTTCACGCCCGAGGCCATCGGCATCGCCGTGCGGCGCGCCCTCGGGAAGGCGACCGGCTGGCACGACCACGTCTTCGACGTCATCCCGCCCGTGACCCTCGACCCGGCAATGCACGTCGCCCTCGACGAGGTGATCGCCCACGAGGTCGCGACGGGCGAGCGACCCCCGACCCTGCGGTTCTGGGACTGGGACCGTCCTCTCGTGGTCATCGGGTCCTTCCAGAGCGTTCGCAACGAGGTCGATCCGGATGGTGCCGCGCGCCACGGCATCGAGGTCGTCCGACGGATCTCGGGCGGGGGAGCGATGTTCATGGAGCCCGGCAACACCATCACCTACTCCCTCGTCGTGCCCACCTCGCTCGTCGAGGGCCTCAGCTTCGAGCGCTCCTACTCCTTCCTCGACGACTGGGTCATCGGCGCGCTCGCCGACGTCGGCGTGCGGGCGCACTTCGTGCCCCTCAACGACATCGCGAGCGACCAGGGCAAGATCGGGGGAGCAGCCCAGAAGCGGTTCGTCGCCGGCGCCGTCCTGCACCACGTGACCATGGCCTACGACATCGACGCCGACAAGATGCTCGAGGTGCTCCGGATCGGGCGCGAGAAGCTCTCCGACAAGGGCACCCGATCGGCCAACAAGCGGGTCGACCCGATGCGCTCCCAGACCGGCATGACCCGCGAGGCCATCATCGACAGCTTCATCGCCTCGTTCTCCCGGATGCACAGCACGACGCCCGCCACCTACACGGAGTCCGAGCTGAGCGCCGCGAAGGAGCTCGTCGAGGCCAAGTTCGCGACCGACGAGTGGACCCACCGGGTGCCGTGACCGGCGTGCGCAACCCAGCCCAGCGGCATACGGACTCGGCGGTGTCGGCAGCGGCACGTACGGTGTAGGCATGCGTCCCACGACCGACCTCCAGCGCACGGTGGCCCCCTTCGAGGTCATCTCGGAGTACACCCCGAGTGGTGACCAGCCACAGGCCATCGAGGAGCTCGCGCGCCGGATCAAGGCGGGCGAGCAGGACGTCGTCCTCCTCGGTGCGACCGGCACCGGCAAGTCGGCGACGACCGCCTGGCTCATCGAGCAGGTGCAGCGCCCGACGCTCGTCATGGCGCCCAACAAGACGCTCGCGGCGCAGCTGGCCAACGAGTTCCGCGAGCTGCTCCCCAACAACGCCGTCGAGTACTTCGTCTCGTACTACGACTACTACCAGCCCGAGGCGTACATCCCGCAGACCGACACCTACATCGAGAAGGACAGCTCGGTCAACGACGAGGTCGAGCGGCTCCGGCACTCCGCCACCAACTCGCTGCTCACGCGGCGCGACGTCATCGTCGTCGCATCCGTGTCCTGCATCTACGGCCTCGGCACGCCGCAGGAGTACGTCGACCGGATGGCCCGGATCAAGGTCGGCGAGGAGGTCGACCGGGACTCGCTGCTGCGCCGCTTCGTCGAGATGCAGTACACCCGCAACGACCTCGCCTTCACCCGTGGGACCTTCCGGGTGCGCGGCGACACCGTCGAGATCATCCCGGTCTACGAAGAGCTCGCCATCCGGATCGAGTTCTTCGGCGACGAGGTCGAGCGGATCTACACCCTGCACCCCGTCACCGGTGAGGTGGTCCACGAGGAGCAGGAGATGTACGTCTTCCCGGCCTCGCACTACGTCGCGGGTCCGGAGCGGATGGAGCGCGCGATCCGCGGGATCGAGCTCGAGCTGGAGGACCAGCTGGCGACGTTCGAGAAGCAGGGCAAGCTGCTCGAGGCGCAACGGCTGCGGATGCGGACCAGCTACGACATCGAGATGATGCGCCAGGTCGGTTTCTGCTCCGGCATCGAGAACTACTCACGGCACATCGACGGGCGCGGGGCGGGGTCCGCGCCGAACTGCCTGCTCGACTACTTCCCCGAGGACTTCCTCCTCGTCATCGACGAGTCGCACCAGACCGTCCCGCAGATCGGGGCGATGTATGAGGGCGACATGTCCCGCAAGCGGATGCTCGTCGAGCACGGTTTCCGGCTGCCGAGCGCGATGGACAACCGGCCGCTCAAGTGGGAGGAGTTCCTCGAGCGGATCGGTCAGACGGTGTACCTGTCGGCAACCCCCGGCGAGTACGAGCTGGCCAAGTCCGGCAAGAGCGGACCACCGGTCGAGCAGATCATCCGTCCCACCGGCCTCGTCGACCCCGAGGTCGTCCTCAAGCCGACCAAGGGCCAGATCGACGACCTCATGGACGAGATCCGGCTCCGCGTCGAGCGCAACGAGCGCGTCCTCGTCACCACCCTGACGAAGAAGATGGCCGAGGACCTCACCGACTACCTGCTCGACAAGGGCATCCGCGTCCGCTACCTGCACAGCGACATCGACACGCTCCGCCGCGTCGAGCTGCTCCGCGAGCTGCGCACCGGCGTCTACGACGTCCTCGTCGGCATCAACCTGCTCCGCGAGGGTCTCGACCTGCCGGAGGTGTCCCTCGTCTCGATCCTCGACGCCGACAAGGAGGGCTTCCTGCGCTCCACTCGGTCGCTCATCCAGACCATCGGCCGCGCGGCCCGCAACGTCTCCGGCCAGGTCCACATGTACGCCGACAAGATCACGCCCTCCATGCAGGAGGCCCTCGACGAGACGAACCGGCGCCGGGAGAAGCAGCTCGCCTACAACCGGGAACGCGGGATCGACCCGCAGCCGTTGCGCAAGAAGATCGCCGACATCACCGACCTGCTCCAGCGCGAGGACGCCGACACGCAGGAGCTGATCGGTTCGGGCCGGATGCAGTCCCGCGGCAAGAGCGGGGCGGGCCGCGGTGCCGTCGCCGCCGACGTCGGGGTGTCGTCCGGTCGGCGCGGCAACCGTCCTGCCGACCTGGCCGCCGCTGACCTCGCGGGCCTCATCCAGGAGATGACGGAGCAGATGCACCAGGCGGCCGCCGAGCTCCACTTCGAGCTGGCGGCCCGGCTGCGCGACGAGGTGAGCGAGCTGAAGAAGGAGCTCCGGCAGATGACCGAGGCCACCCGCTGAGGATCGCCGCCGGGTCCCCGCGGCGGGGTCCGCCCACCGAACGAGATTTGGCGCACGTGCCAAGGGGTGAAACACTCAGGCGTTCACGGAGGGGAGTATCCCCGAAGCGATGGGTTCGTCATCACGGCTCCGACCACGTCGGTCCCGGGCCCATCGGCCGGCCTGCAAGGCGGGAGAGACCTCCGGTTGCTCACGTTGACCTGACCGACGCTGTAACCGGAAGGCGTTCACATGCATGTTCCCCTGTGGGGCTGGTATCTCACCATCGGCTTGATGACGGTGGCCCTGCTGATCGACGTCTTCGTCATCGCCCGCCGCCCGCACGTGCCCTCGATGGGGGAGGCCGGTCGGCACCTGGCCTTCTACGTCACCGCGGCCGTGCTCTTCGGGCTGTTCGTCTGGTGGGAGTGGGGCGGACAGTACGCCGGTGAGTTCTTCGCCGGGTGGCTGACCGAGTACTCCCTGTCGGTCGACAACCTCTTCGTCTTCCTGCTCATCATGCAGAGCTTCCGCGTGCCGCAGCGCCTCCAGCAGTCGGCCCTGATGATCGGCATCATCATCGCCATCGTCCTGCGCGGCATCTTCATCGCGCTCGGTGCGGTCGTCATCAACGCCTATGCCTGGGTCTTCTACATCTTCGGCGCCTTCCTCATCTACACGGCCATCAAGCTCGCCAAGGGCGGTGAGACGGACGACGACGAGTACCACGAGAACCGTTTCCTGCTCTGGGTCGAGAAGACCTTCCGGGCCACCAAGGAGTGGCACGGTCCCCACCTGACGATCGTCGAGGGCGGCAAGCGGCTGATCACCCCGATGATGATCGTCATCCTCGCCCTCGGCACGACAGACCTGCTCTTCGCGCTCGACTCGATCCCCGCGATCTACGGGCTGACGAAGGAGCCGTTCCTCGTCCTGACGGCCAACATCTTCGCTCTGATGGGGCTGCGCCAGCTCTACTTCCTCATCGGTGGCCTGCTCAAGCGCCTCGTCTATCTCAGCTTCGGGCTGGCGGTGCTGCTCGGTTTCATCGGGATCAAGCTGATCCTGCACGCCCTGCACGAGAACAACCTGCCCTTCCTCAACGGCGGCGAGCCGTTCCACGGCGTCCCGGACATCCCGATCAGCGTCTCCCTGGGCGCCATCGTGGTGATCCTCGGGGTCACGACCGTCGCGAGCCTGCTCAAGACCCGACGTGACGCGCGGCTCGAAGCGAGCTCGGCGTCGTCCGTCGACAGCACCGCCGGCCCCGGGACCGGCGAGCGCTGAGCGGGACCGTCGCGATCCAGCAGGGTCAGCCGGACCCCACGACCGCGTCGGGCGGGTCCGGCTCCTGCTTGGCGCTGAGGACGAAGGCGCTGGCGGCCACCACGAGGACGAGGCCGACCACCTGCCCCGGGTCGAGCACCTGGCTGAGCACGATCAGCCCGGCCAGTGCGGCCACGGCCGGCTCGAGGCTGAGCAGGACACCGAAGACGCGCTGCGTCAGATGCCGCAGGGCGACGAGCTCGAGCGAGTAGGGCAGGACCGTGCTCAGCACGGCGATGCCGAGGCCGAGCGCGAGGATGTCCGGGCTCCAGGCGTCGATGGACGTGATGCCGAACGGCGCCACGACGAGAGTCGCGATGACGAGCGCGATGGCGAGGCCGTCCAGCCCGTCGAAGCGGGCGCCCGTGCGTTGGCTGAGCACGATGTAGACGGCCCACATGAGCCCCGCAGCCCCGGCCCAGAGCAGGCCGATCGGTTCGAACCGTCCCCAGGTGGCATCGGTGGCCCCGGACACGAGGGCCACGCCGATGGCCGCCGCGAGCACGGCGGCGACATCCCGCGGGCGCCGGCTGAGCGCCGCTGCGAGCCCCAGCGGACCGAGGAACTCGACAGTGACCGCGACGCCGATCGGCAGGTACGCGAGCGACGAGTAGAAGGCCGTGTTCATCCCCGCGAGGGCCAGCCCGAAGAGGATGACCGTGGCCCAGTCCCTGCGGGAGCGCCCGCGCAAGCGGGGTCGCGCCACGGCGGCGAGGACGATCATGGCGAAGACGAGGCGCAGCATGACCGAGCCGATGGCTCCGATCCGCGGGACGAGGGTCGCGGCCAGGGCGGCGCCGAACTGCACGGAGATGACACCCGCGAGAACGAGGAGGGGTGCCGACGAGTGATCCAGTCTCCAGCGGGGGCGCGGCACGACGTCATCCTGCCACGCAGCCAGCGGGACGCCCGCGACACGACCGACCGGCGAGCACCGAGGGGCTGACAGGGGGCCTGCGCCCGTCGTACCGTCGACACATGGGCGAGATCACTCTGGAAGAACTCGAAGCTCCCAAGCACCGCCCCGACCCGGAGGATGCCCTGGTCGTCATGCAGGGCTGGCTCCACGCACCGAGCGACTGGGACGGCACCCGGCTGGAGCGGCTCTGGAACGACAAGCACGGGCGGTCCCGGCTCGGGGTCGGGCTGTGCATCGCCAACAGCCCGCGCCGGCACTTCGTCGTGAGCAACGTCCCTTATGACGTGGAGCTCGTTCGCGCCGAGCTCGAGTCGCTCATCGCCGAGCTCGAGGCAGGCCCGGACGAGGTCGACCCGGAGCCCGAGGCCGCCACCGCCTGACCCTCGAGTCGGCCCGCTTCACCTCCGACTCACCAACCCCGGGCCCGCCACTCGTCGAGGTGTGGCCGCTCCGCGCCCAGGGTGGAGTCGTCGCCGTGGCCGGGGTAGAACCACGTGTCGTCGTCGTAGACATCGAAGACCCGGGTGCTCACGTCCTCGATGAGGGAGTCGAAGCTCTGGCCCGGGTTCTTCGTGTTGCCGATGCCGCCCGGGAAGAGCGAGTCGCCCGTGAACAGGTGCGTGGACCCGCCTGGGTCGGCATAGGCCAGGGCGATCGATCCCGGCGTGTGGCCGCGCAGGTGGACCACGTCGAGGAGCACCTCCCCGAACCGGACCGTGTCGCCCTGGCCGACGCGCTCGTCGACCGCGACGGGCAGGGCGTCGGCGTCGTCAGCACCGGCGACGGTGCGGGCACCGGTCGCGGCGACGACCTGCTCGAGAGCGCGCACGTGGTCCCAGTGCTGGTGCGTGGTGACGACCAGGTCGAGGCCCGAGCCGCTGTCCGCGACGAGCCCGAGGATCCGGGGGGCGTCGTCGGCCGCGTCGACGAGCAGCTGGCGGCCGGTGGCGCGGCAGGTCAGCAGGTAGACGTTGTTGCTCATCTCTGAGACGGCAAGCTTGCGGATCGTGAGGTCCCGCAGCTGACGGACGTCGACGGGGCCACCGGGGACCACCCGTCCCGTGTAGTCGTCACCAGCAGCCGGCGTCGGCGGGGGTCCGAAGGAGTCGCCCATCGCTCAGCCTCCGAAGGGGAGTCGGGGGAGCGGCTCGGAGTGGTCCCCCAGGGCCTCGGTGCGGCCCCGGGCGAGCCAGAGGAGAACGCCGTGCCGCGGACCGGTCACCTTCGTCTCCCCGTCTCCGACGGTCCACTCGTCCCCCTCGTCGGTGCGCAGGGAGAGGCCGGGAACGCCGTCGCTCGAGCCGAGCCGGGCGACCATGTCCTCGAGGAAGAGGTGGACCAGCTCGTCCGGAGCCGACTCGAAGGTGTAGCCCGCATCGAGGTCGACGTGGTGCCAGACCACCTCGCGCAGCCGCATGAAGGGCACCCGCTCCGCGGCGATGAGCTGGCCACCCGGAACGCGCTCGACGGTGGTGCCGACGTGCTGGACGCCGACCTTCGCGATCTCGGGCGCGAGTAGCGCGGCGGTCGAACGGACATCCTCGGCCAGCGCGGCTGCCTCGCGGCCGGCGCCCGCCTCGATGTCGGCGTCGCGTGCCTCGCTGGAGTCGTACATGGTGTCGGCTTCGCCGGTGAGGACGCAGGTGCAGACCCGGGTCAGGGCCTCGGCGTTGCGCGCGAGATGGCTGAGGACGTGCCCGCGTGTCCAGCCCGCGCACAACGACGCAGCCCGCACGTCCGCGTCGGAGAGCGACTGGGCCGTCTCGACGAGCCGCTCGGTCTCTCGCGGCAGGTGACGCGTCGACAGGTCAATGAGGTGCATGTCGTGCCTTTCCGGTCGCTTCGGCCAGCGCGAGCGCCGCGCCGACCAGGGTCAGGTGGGAGAAAGCCTGGGGGAAGTTGCCGACCATGCGCTGCCCCACGGGGTCGTACTCCTCGGACAGCAGCCCGACGTCGTTGACGAGACCGACGAGCCGGTCCATCAGCGCGGTCGCCTCGGCGACGAGGCCGGCCTTGGCGTAGGCGGTCACGAGCCAGAAGGAGCAGGCGAGGAACGGGTGCTCGCCACCCTCGAGGCCGTCGACCCCCGTCTCCGTGCGATAGCGCAGGACGAGCCCGTCGGGCATGAGGTCCTGCTCCACGGCACGGATCGTGCCGAGCATCCGCGGATCGTCGCCGGGCAGGAACCCGACGGCGGAGAGGGTGAGCAGGGACGCGTCGACCTCGGTCGTGTCGTAGTGCTGCACGAAGGTCTGGCGTTTGTCGTTCCACCCCTTCTCCATCACCTCCGCGCGGACCTGCTCGCGCAGCTCGCGCCACCGGTCGACCGGGCCGGGGAGGCCGTGCTCCTCGACGGCCTGGATGGCCCGGTCGAAGGCGGCCCACACCATGACGCGGGAGTGGGTGAAGTGGCGGACCGGGCCGCGGATCTCCCAGAGGCCGTTGTCGGCCTGCTCCCAGTGCTCGGCGAGGTTGTCGACGAGGGCGCGCTGGAGGTTCCACGAGTCGTCGGTCTCGGCGAGGCCGCGCTGGCGGGCGTGCTCGAGTGCGATCATCACCTCGCCGAGGACGTCGGTCTGCCGCTGGCCCACGGCGCCGTTGCCGATCCGGACCGGTCTCGAGTCCGCGTAGCCCGGCAGGTGGGACAGTTCCCGCTCGGGCAGGTCGCGGGCCCCGTCGACGCAGTACATGATCTGGATGTCGTCGGGGTCGCCGGCCACGGCTCGCAGCAGCCACTGGCGCCACAGCTCCGTCTCCTCGACGTAGCCGCAGCCGAGGAGAGCCTCGAGGGTCAGGGCAGCGTCGCGGAGCCAGCAGAAGCGGTAGTCCCAGTTGCGCTCGCCGCCGAAGTCCTCCGGCAGGGACGTCGTGGGTGCGGCGACGATGCCGCCGGTGACGCCGTGGCTGAGCAGTCGCAGGACGAGGAGCGAGCGGGTGACGGCGGCGGCGTACGGGCCGTCGTAGTCGCTGCACGCAGCCCACCGATGGGTGCGGTCGATGGTGTCGGCGATGCGGTTCATCACCTTGAGGGGGGCCGGAACCGTCTCGTGGCTGCGGAACCAGGTCGTCGCGAAGGTGAAGGTCTGCCCGGCCTCGACGTCGAACTCGTCGACGTGTTGTCCGCCCTCGGCCCGGGGCAGCCGCGCGCCGCGCAGGACGATCATGTCGGGGCCGGCGACGGCGGTGATGACCTCGTCGATCCCGGCCTCGCGCTCCTCGGTGTGCCGGCTCACCCAGGGGCGCATGAGGCCGTAGCCGAACCGGACGATCCACTCGTGCCGCATCCGGACCGTGCCGCTGACTCCCTCGATGCGGCGCAGGACGTCGGCCCGGCCGTCGCCGAGCGGCATGAGGTCGACGACCCGCACGACGCCCGTCGACGTCTCGTGGGTCGTCTCGAGGACGAACGAGTCGTTGAGGTAGCGACGCGTCGTCCGCACCTCGGGGTCGACCGGGCCGAGCAGCCAGCGCCCGTTCTCGCGGGTGCCGAGCAGCGCCGCGAAGCACGCGTGGGAGTCGAACCGCGGCAGGCAGAGCCAGTCGACCGACCCGCCACGGCTGACGAGCGCAGCGGTCCCGGTGTCGCCGAGGACGGCGTAGTCCTCGATCGGCGTGACGTTCCCGGGTGGCCGGCTCGCGCTCATGAGGACACCGTATGCCGCTGGGCTCGTTCCCGGGCCGAGCGACGTCCCGTCCCTTCCGCGCCCCTTCCGTGCCCTTCCGCGCCCCTTCCGCGCCCCTTCCGCGCCCCTTCCGCGCCCCTTCCGCGCCCCTTCCGAGCCCTTTGGTGGAATCCGCACGATGCGGGGACTGTCAGTGCGCCGACTTAGCATGGGGCGCGTGACTGCTACGCCCACGGATCGGCCCTCGACCTCTCACGCGCTCGTCGTTCGTGGCGCGCGTGAGCACAACCTCAAGGACGTGTCGGTCGACCTGCCCCGCGACAGCCTCATCGTCTTCACCGGTCTCTCCGGCTCCGGCAAGTCGTCGCTCGCCTTCGACACGATCTTCGCCGAGGGGCAGCGGCGCTACGTCGAGTCGCTCTCCTCCTATGCGCGGCAGTTCCTCGGCCAGATGGACAAGCCGGACGTCGACTTCATCGAGGGGCTGTCACCGGCGGTGTCGATCGACCAGAAGTCGACGAACCGCAACCCCCGATCGACCGTGGGCACGATCACGGAGGTCTACGACTACCTCCGGCTGCTCTTCGCGCGCGCGGGCCGGCCGCACTGCCCGGTGTGCGGGGAGCCGGTCACCCGGCAGACACCGCAGCAGATCGTCGACCAGCTCCTCACCCTGGAGGACCGCACCCGGTTCCAGGTGCTCGCGCCCGTCGTCCAGGGCCGTAAGGGCGAGTTCGTCGACCTCTTCGCGGAGCTGCAGACCAAGGGGTTCTCCCGGGCCCGCGTCGACGGTGAGGTCGTCTCGCTGACCGAGGCGCCCAAGCTGGAGAAGCAGCGCAAGCACACGATCGAGGTCGTCGTCGACCGGCTCGTCGCGAAGGGCGACGACACGGGCGCCAAGCGACGGCTCACCGACTCGGTCGAGACAGCCCTCGGCCTCGCGGGCGGGATCCTCGTCGTCGACTTCGTCGACCGCGACGCGAAGGACCCCGAGCGGCAGCGCCGCTTTTCGGAGAAGATGGCCTGCCCCAACAACCACCCCCTCGGGATGGACGAGGTGCAGCCCCGCTCCTTCTCGTTCAACTCGCCGTTCGGGGCCTGCCCCGAGTGCACGGGCATCGGCACCGAGCTCGAGGTCGACCCCGAGCTCGTCGTGCCCAACGACGACCTCAGCCTGGCGGAGGGCGCCATCCAGCCGTGGGCCCAGGGCAGCGGCTCCGCGGAGTACTTCCAGCGGGTCATGGCGGCGCTCGCCGAGGACCTGAAGTTCTCGATGGACGTGCCGTTCAAGGCGCTGCCGCAGCGCGCCAAGGAGGCGCTGCTGCACGGTGAGAACTACAAGGTCCATGTGCGCTACCGCAACCGTTACGGCCGCGACCGGTCCTACACGACCGGGTTCGAGGGGGTCGTGCCGTTCATCAAGCGCCGGCACGCCGAGACGGAGTCCGACTGGAGCCGGGAGCGCTACGAGGGCTACATGCGCGAGGTGCCCTGCCCGGTCTGCAAGGGTGCCCGGCTCAAGCCGGAGTCCCTCGCCGTCCTCATCGACGGCAAGAACATCAGCGAGGTCTGCGCCCTCGCCATCTCCGATGCCGCGGGCTTCCTCGACCACGTCGACTTCACGGCTCGCGAGCGACAGATCGCCGAGCGGGTCATCAAGGAGATCGACGCGCGCCTGGGCTTCCTCGTCGACGTCGGTCTCGACTACCTCTCCCTCGACCGGGCGGCCGGGACGCTCTCGGGCGGCGAGGCCCAGCGGATCCGGCTCGCGACGCAGATCGGTTCCGGCCTCGTCGGCGTCCTCTACGTCCTCGACGAGCCGTCCATCGGGCTGCACCAGCGCGACAACCACCGGCTCATCGAGACGCTGACGCGCCTGCGCGACCTCGGCAACACCCTCATCGTCGTCGAGCACGACGAGGACACCATCGCCACGGCCGACTGGGTCGTCGACATCGGGCCCGGGGCCGGCGAGCACGGCGGGCACGTCGTCCACTCCGGGCCGGTCAAGGGCCTGCTCGAGCACCCCGACTCGCTGACCGGGATGTACCTGTCGGGTCGCCGTGAGATCTCCCTCCCCGCCGTGCGGCGTGGCCACGACGGGCGCCGGATCACCGTGACCGGGGCCCGGGAGAACAACCTGCGGGACGTGACGGTCGACTTCCCCCTCGGCAACCTCGTCGCGGTCACGGGCGTGTCCGGCTCGGGCAAGTCGACGCTCGTCAACGACATCCTCTACAACGTCCTGGCCAACCGGCTCAACAACGCCAAGCGGGTGCCCGGCCGGCACAGGTCGGTCAGTGGGCTCGACCACCTCGACAAGGTCGTCCACGTCGACCAGAGCCCGATCGGGCGCACGCCTCGGTCGAACCCGGCCACCTACACGGGCGTCTTCGACAACATGCGCAAGCTGTTCGCCGAGACGACCGAGGCCAAGGTGCGCGGCTATCAGCCCGGCCGGTTCTCGTTCAACGTCAAGGGCGGGCGGTGCGAGAACTGCGCCGGCGACGGCACGATCAAGATCGAGATGAACTTCCTGCCGGACGTCTATGTCCCGTGCGAGGTCTGCCACGGTGCGCGGTACAACCGGGAGACACTCGAGGTCCACTTCAAGGGCAAGACGATCGCCGACGTCCTCGACATGCCGATCGAGGAGGCGGCCGAGTTCTTCGAGGCGGTCCCCGCCATCTCGCGCCACCTGAAGACGCTCAACGACGTCGGCCTCGGCTACGTCCGGCTCGGCCAGCCCGCGCCGACCCTGTCCGGGGGTGAGGCGCAGCGGGTCAAGCTCGCGAGCGAGCTGCAGAAGCGGTCCTCGGGGCGCACGGTCTACGTGCTCGACGAGCCGACGACCGGGCTGCACTTCGAGGACATCCGCAAGCTGCTCGACGTGCTCCAGGGCCTCGTGGACAAGGGCAACACCGTCATCGTCATCGAGCACAACCTCGACGTGATCAAGAACGCCGACTGGATCATCGACCTCGGTCCCGAGGGCGGTTCGGGCGGTGGGCAGGTCATCGCCGAGGGGACCCCGGAGGACGTGGCCCAGGTCGAGGCAAGTCACACGGGCCGTTTCCTCCGGCCGATCCTCGAGCGGACCGCGCGCACTCCGTCCCGGGCTTCCGGGAGGAAGCCGGCGGCGTCGAACGGCGCGAAGACGACCGGCACGGTGGCGGCGACGTCGGCGAAGGGGTCCACGACGTCGCGGCGCCGCACGACCGCCGCCGCTGCGAAGAGCACCTCCACGGTGACGGTTCGCCGGGCTCCGGCCACGGCCACGACGGCCGCGAAACGTTCGACTCCCGCGAAGCGATCGACGAAGGGAACGTCATGAGCCAACGCCTCACCGGCCGACGCAACGTGCTGACCGGGGCTGCCGGGATCGCTGGGGCCGGCGCCCTCGCCGCGTGCAGCAGCCCACCGGTGCCGACGACGGCCGCGCCCGACGCGGCTGGCGCCGGCTCCGCAGTGGCCGGACGCCCCATCTCCGAGATCCCCGTCGGCGGCGGCAAGATCTTCCCGGACACGAAGGTCGTCGTCACCCAGCCGGCAGCCGGGACCCTCAAGGCGTTCTCCACGACCTGCACGCACCAGGGATGCGCCGTGACGAGCATCCGCGACGGGCAGATCATCTGCCCCTGCCATGGCAGCGCCTTCGACATCGAGTCCGGAGCCCCGACCCCGGACAGCCAGGCCAAGCGGCCGCTCGAGGCGAAGTCGGTCACCGTGTCCGGAGACAGCTACACGCTCAGCTGACGGCGCCCGCGGACCGAGCCCAGCGGCATACGGCAGCGTCTGCGCGTCGACATAGGGTGGTGGCGTGGCCGACCCGACGACCTACCGCCCCAAGCCGGGGGAGATCCCGATCGACCCGGGGGTCTACCGCTTTCGGGACGCCCACGGTCGGGTCATCTACGTCGGCAAGGCGAAGTCCCTGCGCCCCCGGCTGTCCTCGTACTTCCAGGACATCGCCGCGCTCCACCCACGCACCGCGACGATGGTCACCACCGCCGCCTCCGTCGAGTGGACCGTCGTCCGGACCGAGGTCGAGGCCCTGGCGCTCGAGTACTCCTGGATCAAGGAGTTCGACCCGCGGTTCAACGTCAAGTACCGCGACGACAAGTCCTACCCGTTCCTTGCCGTGACGATGGGGGAGGAGTACCCGCGGGCCCAGGTGATGCGCGGCGCGAAACGGCGGGGCACCCGCTACTTCGGTCCCTACGGGCACGCGTGGGCCATCCGCGAGACCCTCGACCTGCTGCTCCGCGTCTTCCCGATCCGGACCTGCTCGGCCGGGGTCTTCAAGCGGGCGTCCGCCAGCGGCCGACCCTGCCTGCTCGGCTACATCGACAAGTGCTCGGCCCCCTGCGTCGGCCGCGTCAGTGCCGACGAGCACCGCGCCATCGCAGAGGAGTTCTGCGACTTCATGTCCGGCGACACGACCCGCTTCCTGCGGCGGCTGGAGAGCCGGATGAAGGAGGCCTCGACCAACCTCGAGTTCGAGGAGGCGGCCCGGCTGCGAGACGACCTCACCGCGATGCGCAAGGCGCTCGAGAAGCAGGCCGTCGTCCTCGGGGACGGCACCGACGCCGACGTCTTCGCGCTCGCCGACGACGACCTCGAGGCAGCCGTCCAGGTGTTCCACGTGCGCGGTGGCCGCATCCGCGGGCAGCGCGGCTGGGTCGTCGAGAAGGAGAGCGAGGACCTGCCGCTGCTCGTCGAGCACCTCCTTCAGCAGGTCTACGGCGACGTCGACCCCGGCACGACCGCCCGGGATGCCGTCCCGCGTGAGGTCCTCGTGCCCGTCGAGCCCGCCGACCCCGAGGCCGTCGCTGCGTGGCTCTCCGGACTACGCGGGTCCACGGTGTCGGTGCGGATCCCGCAGCGCGGTGACAAGCGAAGCCTCATGGAGACGGTGCGGCGCAACGCCGAGCAGTCCCTGGCCCGGCACAAGGTGGCGCGCGCCGGCGACCTCACGCTGCGCAGCAAGGCGCTGCAGGAGCTGCAGGACTACCTCGAGCTGCCGGAGGCGCCGCTGCGGATCGAGTGCTACGACGTCAGCCACGTCCAGGGCACCAACGTCGTGGCGAGCATGGTCGTCTTCGAGGACGGCCTCGCCCGCAAGAGCGAGTACCGCCGCTTCATCGTGCGTGGGGGCGCACCAGCCGACGAGCCCGACGGAGCCGGCCCCGCCCCGGCTGCGACGGTGGACGACACCGCGGCCATGCGCGAGGTGCTCGGTCGCCGGTTCCGCCGATACCTCGAGGAGGCCGAAGGGGTCGGCGACCTCGACCTGGCGGCCGGGGTCGAGGCGGACACCCAACCGTCCGGCTCCAACGGCGCGGCTGCCGGACCGCCTGGCCGGGAGGGAGACCTCGAGGACGATGCGACGACCGGACCGATCGACCCGACCACCGGACGGCCGCGACGCTTCGCCTACCCGCCGAGCCTCGTCGTCGTGGACGGCGGCCTGCCCCAGGTCAACGCGGCCCAGGCCGTGCTCGACGAGCTCGGCATCGAGGAGGTCGCCCTGGTCGGGCTCGCGAAGCGGCTCGAAGAGGTGTGGGTGCCCCGCACCGACCACCCGCTCATCCTCCCGCGCACCAGCGAGGGCCTCTACCTGCTGCAACGCCTGCGTGACGAGGCGCACCGCTTCGCCATCACCTTCCACCGCCAGCGCCGCTCCAAGGCCATGACGGCCTCGCAGCTCGACGGGGTCCCCGGGCTGGGCGCCGCCAGGCAGCGGGCCCTGCTCAAGCACTTCGGGTCGGTGAAACGGCTCCGGGCCGCCGACGCAGACGCGATCATGGCCGTGCCGGGCATCGGCCCTGCCCTGGCGGGCGCCATCGTCGCCCACTTGTCCGAGAGCGGTCCGGCAGAGCCGGCCGTCAACCTCACGACGGGAGAGATCCTCGAATGAACACCGGGTCCGCCACACCCCAGGCGTCACCACCAGGAGGCGGCGCCATCGCGGACGCCCCCCTCGTCATCGTGACCGGCATGAGCGGTGCCGGTCGCTCCACGACGGCGAACGTCCTGGAGGACCTCGGCTGGCTCGTCGTCGACAACCTCCCACCCCAGATGCTCGAGTCCCTGGTCGCGCTGCGCTCGGCCTCCGCCGTGCAGCACCCCGACGCGGCGCTGCGCCAGCTCGCCGTCGTCGTCGACGTCCGGTCACGTGGCTGGTTCGCCCACCTCGAGGAAGCGATCGACGCGGCCACGGCGCGCGGCGAGCGGCCGAGCGTGTTGTTCCTCGACGCGACCGACGAGGCTCTCGTCCGCCGCTTCGAGAGCGTGCGCCGGCCGCATCCGCTCCAGGGCGAGGGGCGCCTGCTCGATGGGATCCAGAAGGAGCGGTCGCTCCTGCTCGACCTGCGTTCGGGCGCCGACGTCGTCATCGACAGCTCGGGCCTCAACGTCCACCAGCTGACGGCGAAGCTCACCTCGATCTTCGCGGGCGACCGCAAGGCGCAGCTGCGCATCGCCGTGATGAGCTTCGGGTTCAAGTACGGCCTCCCGCTCGACGCCGACGTCGTCTTCGACATGCGGTTCCTGCCCAACCCGTTCTGGGTGCCCGAGCTCAAGGCGCTCAACGGCCGGGACACGGCGGTGGCGGACTACGTCCTCCAGCAGGCCGGGGCGCAGGAGTTCCTCGACCGGGCCACCGACCTGCTCGGCACCATGATTGACGGCTACGTGCGTGAGGGTCGCCGCTACGTCACCGTCGCCGTCGGGTGCACCGGTGGCAAGCACCGCTCAGTGGCCACGGCGGAGGCCCTGAGCGCCCGGCTGGGCACGGACCAGGTGGACACGTTCACCGTCCACCGGGATCTCGGCCGGGAGTGAGCGTGCCCCCCGCAGCCCAGCTCCTGCCGACGCACCAGCGCAAGATCGTCGCGCTGGGCGGAGGGCACGGACTCTTCGCCTCACTGAGCGCCCTCCGCCTCCTCACCGACCACCTCACGGCCGTCGTCACCGTCGCCGACGACGGAGGGTCCAGCGGGCGGCTGCGCGACGACTTCCACGTCCTGCCGCCGGGCGACCTGCGGATGGCCCTCGCCGCGCTCTGCGACGACTCCGAGTGGGGCCACACCTGGCGCGACGTGCTCCAGCACCGGTTCGCGGGGTCCGGTGAGCTCCAGGGCCACTCGCTCGGCAACCTGATGATCGTCTCCATCTGGGAGCTGCTCGGCGACACCGTCGGCGGCCTCGAGCTCGTCGGACGGCTGCTCGGCGCCCGGGGCCGGGTGCTCCCGATGGCCTCCGAGCCCCTCGAGATCGTCGCGGAGATCCGGGGCCACGACCCGGACCGGCCCGACGAGACCGTCGTCGTCCACGGCCAGCATCGCGTCGCCTCCTCACCGGGCGTCGTGTCCTCGATCGGGATCGTGCCGACCTGCCCCCAGCCGTGCGTCGAGGCCCTCGATGCCGTCCTGGAGGCCGACTGGGTCGTCCTCGGGCCCGGCTCGTGGTTCACCTCGGTCATGCCCCACCTGCTGGTCCCCGACCTGGCCGACGCGCTCGTCGCCACGACGGCCCGCCGCCTCCTCATCCTGAACCTCGAGGTCGCCACCGACGAGACCCGCGACTTCCGCGCAGAGGACCACCTCGCCTCCTTCGCCGCCAACGCGCCGGGCCTGCGCCTCGATGCCGTCGTCGCGGACCCGAGCGTCGTCGACGACCCGGAGACGCTGCGGGCGGCCGCCGCCGAGGTGGGCGCCGAGCTCGTGATCGCGCCCGTCGTCGCCCGCGCGCGACCCGGGGTCCACGACCCGCTCCGGCTCGCGGCCGCTCTGCGGGACGTCATCGCCAACTGAGCGGCGCATGGCGTCCGGGCCCGGATCCGGGTGGCAGGATGTCGGACATGGCGATGACAGCGAAGGTGAAGGACGAGCTCTCGCGGCTCGACGTGACGAAGCCCTGTTGTCGCAAGGCCGAGGTCTCCACCATGCTGCGCTTCGCCGGGGGCCTGCACATCATCGGCGGCCAGATCGTCGTCGAGGCCGAGCTCGACACCGCCAACGCCGCTCGCCGGCTGCGCCGCAACATCACCGAGGTCTACGGCCACCGCAGCGACGTCCTCGTGCTCGCTGCCGGGGGGCTGCGACGCGGCTCGCGCTACGTCGTCCGGGTGGTCGAGGAGGGTGCGACCCTCGCGCGGCAGACGGGCCTCGTCGACACCCACGGACGGCCGGTGCGCGGCCTGCCGCCGAAGGTCGTCAGTGGCTCCACCTGCGACTCCGAGGCTGCTTGGCGCGGTGCCTTCCTCGCGCACGGCTCCCTGACCGAGCCCGGCCGCTCGTCCGCGCTCGAGGTCACCTGCCCCGGACCGGAGGCGGCTCTCGCCCTCGTCGGCGCGGCTCGCCGGCTCGGCATCCAGGCCAAGGCCCGCGAGGTCCGCGGAGTCGACCGCGTCGTGATCCGCGACGGCGACGCGATCGGGGCCATGCTCACCCGGCTCGGCGCACACGACGCCGTGCTCGCGTGGGAGGAGCGCCGGATGCGCCGGGAGGTGCGCGCCACGGCCAACCGGCTCGCCAACTTCGACGACGCCAACCTGCGCCGCTCGGCCCGGGCCGCCGTCGCCGCCGGCGCCAGAGTCGAACGGGCCATGGAGATCCTCGGCGACGAGGTCCCCGACCACCTGCGTGAGGCCGGTGTCCTCCGGCTCGAGCACAAGCAGGCCAGCCTCGAGGAGCTCGGCCAGCTCGCCCAGCCGCCGATGACCAAGGACGCCGTCGCCGGGCGCATCCGCCGCCTGCTCGCCATGGCCGACAAGCGCGCCGAGGACCTCGGGATCCCCGGCACCGATGCCAACCTCACCCCGGACATGCTCGACAGCT
>NZ_JAPFQL010000029.1 GCF_028446585.1 Intrasporangium calvum | reverse complement strand
GGTGATCGTCAGGGGGTGATCGTCAGGGGGTGATCGTCAGGGGCGTCGTTCCGGCCACGAGGCGCCAGTCGATGCTCGCGAACGACGGCGGGTCGACGGTCCCGTTGGCCGTCACCCAGTCGATGATCAGCTGGCGGATCTCGAGCTGCCGGTTGTAGACGACCGGGGCCGCCGTCACGTGCGGGAAGCTGCCGCCTCCCGACTGCCGGTAGTTGTTGATGGCCACCACGAACTCCGCGGTGGAGCCGATCGGCGCGCCGTCGTAGGAGAGGCCCGTGATCCTCGACCCCACCGCCTGCGTGAGGTCGATGTCGTAGGTCAGACGGGCGTCGAGGCCGCCCATGATGTCGTAGTTGTAGTCCGGCGTGCCCTTGGGAGCCCGCTCCGTCACCGCGTTCGTCACGGCGTCGGCCGGGTAGGTGCCCGGTCCGGGCACCGGCTTGAAGTAGGCGGCGCTCTGCTCGAGGTAGTCCTTGACCTGGGCACCCGTGAGGACGATGCCGAGCAGCGTGTTGTCGTAGATGTAGAGGCCCGCGACGTCCCGGACCGTCACGTCACCCTGCGGGATGGCGGCGCTCTTGTTGAACGGCGCAGCAATCGACAGCACCGGCAGGCCCTCTCCGGCGGTGCCGGCCAAACCGGCCTGGACCGTCTGGGCCTGGACGAGGTTGATGAAGTCCATGGCAGCGGTGTCCTCGTAGCGCGAGGTGGCTGCCGACATCGCCTCCGTGCAGGAGCCGATGACGCTGTTGACGTAGGCCCGCACCGTCTCGTGCGAGGACTGGAGCAGGGTGGCGATCTCTGCGTCCTCCGGCACCGAGTTGGAGTTCAGCGTCGTGGCGCTCGAAGCGGCGACACGCCACTGGCCCCGGACCTTGATCAGGTCGAGGTCCATGACGGTGACGCGCATGCCCCAGTAGAGCGGC
Organism: Intrasporangium calvum; assembly: GCF_028446585.1. Classification (GTDB taxonomy): domain Bacteria; phylum Actinomycetota; class Actinomycetes; order Actinomycetales; family Dermatophilaceae; genus Intrasporangium; species Intrasporangium calvum_A. The sequence continues at coordinate 34,888 of NZ_JAPFQL010000029.1, read as the reverse complement.
TCGGACAGCAGCACCTCGCGGCCGGTCTGCGCATTCTGAACGAAACGCTGTGGGATCTCGACGTGGGCGTGTCCAACGAGCACGGCGTCGATGTCCGGCACCTGCTCAGCCATGAGGCTCGCAGCGTTCTCCGGGTAGGGCAGGGCGTCACCGTAGGACGACGACGTGTCCGCGCCCGAGTGGACGGACACGACCACGATGTCAGCGCCGGCTGCCTTGAGCTTCGGCACGAAGACTGCGGCCTGCTCGACGATCCCGGGGAACTTGACCCGGCCCTCGACGTTGGCCTTGTCCCAGATCGCGACGCCGGGCGTGACGAGTCCGAGGATGCCCACGCGCACCGGCTTGGACCCCGGCACCTGCACCGTCTTGATGACGTAGGGCCGGAACACCGGCCGCCCCGTGTCCCAATCGACCGAGTTGGCCGACAGGAGTGGGAAGTTCAGCTGGCTCTCGAAGGTGCGCAGCGTGTCGAGACCGTAGTTGTACTCGTGGTTGCCGAGAGCCGCGGCGTCGTAGCCGACGAGGTTCATCGACTCGGCCATCGGGTGCTTCGAACCGTCCGTGATGGGGTCGATCTTCGCGTAGTAGTACGCGAGCGGGGTGCCCTGGATCGTGTCGCCCGCGTCGAGGGTGATGCAGGTGTCTGCCCCTCGCTCCGCCCGCACCGCCTTGATCAGGGTGGCCGCCTTGGCCAGGCCGACGTGGTTGCCCTTGGAGTCGCTGTAGGCGGCGTCCTTGAAGTAGTTCCAGTTGTAGACGTTGCCGTGCAGGTCGGTCGTGCCGAGCACGGTCAACCGGAACGGCTTGCCGTTGGTGCCGTCTCCGCGCCCCTGCGCGACGGCACCGGGAGCTCCGGCCATCGTGAAGAGCCCGGCGCCGCCGACGGCGGCCATGGTGAGCAGTTGTCGTCGGGTCGTCTCGGACCCGAGCACGTCGATGGTCATGGGCATCCCTTGCATCTCGCAGCCGTGGAAACGGGACCGACGCTAGTCCTCCGCGCGGAGGTTCGGGGATCTGCTTGCTGGCAGAACCTGACGATCCTGGGGCGGCCCGATGGGCAGGATCAACGGCGCCCGACGAGCCAGTTGCGGATCTTGTCGATCCGCTCGGCGACCTGCTCCGACGAGGCCGCGGCGAGGTCGGGACCTCCGCACGCGCGGCGCAGGTCGAGGTGCACGTTGGCGTGAGGGTAGCCCTTCTGCCGAGCGTAGGCGGCCACCAGCTTGTTGAGCTCCTTGCGCTGGGCCGCCAGCGCGCGGTGCTGGGCCACCGGGGCAGCGCCCTCCTGCTTCGGCGACCGCTTGACCTGGCGGCGCTGCCGCTCGTGCAGCAGCGCGGCGACCTGGTCCGGCTCGAGCAGGCCCGGAAGCCCGAGGTAGTCCTCCTCGTCCTGCGAGCCGACCTGGGCGTGCATGCCCCACTGCTGCTTGTCGAAGAGCACGTGGTCGAAGTGCGCATCGGACTCCAGCGCCTCGAACGCCCCTTCGTCGAGCAGCCCGGCGCTCGCCTTGTCCTCGCGCATCGCCTCGTCGAGCATCCCCTGCTCCTCGGCCCACATGGCCGCGACGTCGTCCTCGGCGGCCGGCCTGCGGTCGAGGGCGTGGTCGCGCTGCTCCTCGAGCCGCGCAGCGTGGTCGAGGACGACCGGAACGGAGGGCAGGAACACCGACGCCGTCTCACCCCGCCGCCGGGCGCGGACGAACCGCCCCACCGCCTGGGCGAAGAAGAGCGGCGTCGACGTCGAGGTGGCATAGACGCCCACGCAGAGGCGAGGGACGTCAACGCCCTCGGAGACCATCCGCACGGCCACCATCCATCGTGACGTGTCAGCGGCGAAGTCCTCGATCCGCTTGGACGCGCCGGCGTCGTCGGACAGGACCACGCTGGGCGCCTCGCCGGTGAGCGCGCGGAGCTGGGCGGCATACGCCCGCGCCTGGGTCTGGTTGGAGGCGATGACCAGACCACCCGCGTCGGGAACGCCGCGACGCACCTCGGTGAGACGCTTGTCCGCCGCAGCGAGCACGGAGCCGATCCACTCGCCCTTGGGGTCGAGGGCCGTGCGCCAGGCCTGGGCGATCTGGTCCTTGGTCATCGGCGTGCCGAGGCTCGCGGAGATCTCGTCGCCCGCCTTGGTGCGCCAGCGCATGTTGCCGCCGTAGGCCATGAAGAGCACCGGTCGGACGACGCCGTCGCGCAGGGCCTCGGCATAGCCGTAGGCGTAGTCGCTGGACGAGGTCAGGACGCCCTCGGGGTCGAGCTCGTAGCGGACGAACGGGATCGGCGACGTGTCCGACCGGAACGGGGTGCCGGTCAGGGACAGCCGACGTGTTGCCGGCTCGAACGCCTCGCGGATGCCGTCGCCCCACGACTTGCTGTCACCGCCGTGGTGGATCTCGTCGAGGATCACCAGCGTGGGACGGGACAGGGTGAGCTCGCGGTGCAGGGCCGGGCGCGAGGCCACCTGCGCATACGTCACCGCGACGCCGTGGTAGTCCTCGGAGTGGCGTCCGACGGAGTTGCTGAACTTCGGGTCGAGGCTGATCCCGACCCGGGCGGCGGCATCGGCCCACTGGGTCTTGAGGTGCTCCGTGGGCGCGACCACCGTGATGCGATGGACGACGCCCCGGGACAGCAGCTCGGTCGCCACCCGCAGCGCGTAGGTCGTCTTGCCCGCGCCGGGCGTGGCCACGGCCAGGAAGTCCTGCGGCTCGTCGCGGAGGTAGGCATCGAGAGCCTCCTGCTGCCAGGCCCGCAGCTTGCTCGCGGTGCCCCAAGCCGCCCGCTCCGGGAAGGCGGGTGACAGATGAAACGCAGCCCCAGAACTCATAGGCCCCCAACCGTAAGGGATTTCGTCGGACGACATGCCGAGGCCCCGCCTCGCGGGCAGGGCCTCGGTGCCGTGATATCAGCGTGTGGCGTCGGCCGGTCCTCAGCCGCCGGAGCCCCCGTCCCCACCGCCGGACCCCTCGCCGTCCTGCGGGTCGCGCAGGCCGTCGTAGATCTCCTTGCAGACGGGGCACACGGGGAACTTCTGCGGGTCGCGGCCAGGCACCCAGATCTTGCCGCACAGGGCGACGACCGGCTCTCCGGAGAGGGCGCTCTCGAGGATCTTCTCCTTGCGGACGTAGTGCGAGAAGCGCTCGTGGTCACCGGGCTCCTGGAGCTCCTCGCGGACCTCCTCGCGCTCGATGGTCGCCGTACCCGTGCTGCGCAGCGGCTGCGGCTCGGTGTCGAAGGGGTCGGGGGGCATCTCGCTCATGACGCGAGTGTAGGCGGTGCGCCCGCGTCGGGACCGTCCCGGCCGAGCAGCCGCGCCCCCTGTGCATAGAGAGCCAGCCGCCCTGGCAGGGCACCCGGCCGACCGCTCAGCAGGACGGTCGGCGGGGTCGGCGTGGGCGCCGCCTCCTCGTCGGGCTCGAGGCCGATTCGTCGCAGAGTCTGGCGCGCCACCGCCACGGGTGAGTCGAAGACCGTCACCTCGGCCCCCCGCCCGCGGAAGGCCGCTGAGATGCGGTCCGCCACGAGGCCGTAGTGCGTGCACCCCAACACGAGCGCCCGGGTGTCGCTCGGCGTCTGCGCCAGCGCCGCCCCGATGGCCTGGTCGATGGCGTCGGCATCCGTCGCCTCGATCGCCTCCGCGAGCCCCAGCGCCGCCACCGAGTGGGTGTCGACGTCTGAGGCGAAGGCATCGACGAGGCCCCGGAGGTAGTCGCTCGAGGAGGTCGCAGCCGTGGACCAGATGGTCACCGGCCCTCCGGTCGTCGCCGCGGGCCGAATCGCCGGAACGGTCCCGATGACCGGCACCTCGGGCTCGAAGACCGCCCTGAGCGCGTCGAGCCCGTGGACGGAGGCCGTGTTGCACGCGACGACGATCGCCACCGGGTCGAGCTGCGCCGCGGCGGCGGCCGAGGCGAGGATCAGCTCGCGCACCTCGTCGGGAGTTCGCGGACCGTAGGGCATGTGGTCCGGGTCAAGGGCCAGGACGAGCTCGAGGTCGGGCCGCAGCTCCTGCAGCGCGGCGGCGTAGCCCAGCAGGCCGATGCCGCTGTCGACGAACGCCACCCGACGGTGAGGTCGGTCGGTCATGGGAGGGAGCTCAGCGGCATACGGCATGGGGTCAGTTCATCGAGGGGTCGTCAGGGAAGTTGGCCACGAACGCGAGGCTGTCGCGCTGGCGCCGGAGGACGGCGCGCCACAGGCCCGCCGGGTCCGGCGTGAAGGCGTCGCGCACCTCGGCGTCGACGACGTACCAGTCGCCGCGCACGATCTCGCCCTCCAGCTGGGCGGCTTCCCAACCTGCGTAGCCGGCGAAGATCCGCATCCCGGCCAGCTCCGCCGCGACGACCGGCGTCGGCACGTCGAGGTCGACGAGGCCGATCGAGCCGAAGAGCCGCTTGACGCCGAGAGGCTCCGGCTCGTCGCCCGGCACCGTGACCAGGCCGAGGGCGGAGGAGGTCGAGACGGGCCCGCCCTGGAAGAGGACATGCGGCGCCGTGACGACCCGCTGCCACCCGGGCAGGACCGAGTCGACCTCGGCTGCGAGCGGCTTGTTGAGGACGACGCCCTGAGCGCCGGCCTCGTCATGGTGCAGGACAAGGATCACCGACCGGTGGAACACGTCCCCCTCGACGGCGGGAGTGGCCACGAGGAGGCGGCCGGTGTGGAAGGTCGAGCTCACGAGAGCAAGCCTTCCACACCGGGTCCCGACACTGCGCGGGGAATCAGTAGCCGCGGCGGGAGCCGCGCGAGCGGTCCTCGTCACCCCAACGACCGACCAGCGGGTCACCGCCGCGGGAGTCACGCCCGCGGCCGCGCCCACGCTCGTCACCCCGGCCGTGGTGTGGACGGTGGCCGCCGCCCGCACCCGGGCGCGGCCCGCGTGCCCCGGCGGGACCGCGGCGATGCGACTTCGGACCCTCGACGAGTCGCGCGAAGTCCGCCTCGGAGATCGGCACACCGGAAGGCGTCGTGGCACCCGTGGCGGCAATGATCGCGTCGCCGGGAGCGGCCTTGACGGGAGCGACCTCGACCCCTGCCTCTCGGAGCTGGCGCTCCATCGTCTTGCGCTGGTGCGGCAGCGCCAGGGTCACGACCGTGCCGCGGTCACCGGCGCGGGCCGTCCGACCCGACCGGTGCAGGTAGTCCTTGTGGTCCGCCGGCGGGTCCACCTGGAGCACGACCGAGACGTCGTCGACGTGAATTCCACGTGCGGCGACATCGGTCGCGACGAGGACCGGCAGCGAACCGTCGCGGAACGCACCCAGCACCCGGTTGCGCGCCCCCTGGCTGAGCCCACCATGGAGCGCAGCCGCCAGGACGCCCTGCTCGCGCAGCTGCGTGGCGATCCGGTCGGCCCCCAGCTTCGTCCGGCAGAAGACCACGGTCCGGCCCGGACGGTTGGCGACCTCGGCCGTGATGAGCTTCTTGTGCTGCGGGTCGATGAGCAGCACGTGGTGCTCCATCGTCTCCACGGAGGCCGTAGCGTCGTCCGTCGAGTGGATGACCGGGTCGGTCAGGTAGCGCTCGACCAGCGCGTCGATCCCGTTGTCCAGCGTGGCGGAGAACAGCAGCCGCTGGCCGTCGGCCGGGATCTTGTCGAGGCTCGTCGTGATCTCGGCCATGAAGCCCATCTCGGCCATGTGATCGGCCTCGTCGAGCACCGTGATCCGGATGTCGTCGAGCTCGACCGCGCCACGCTCCAGCAGGTCGTTGAGCCGGCCCGGTGTTGCGATGAGGACGTCGACACCCTTGTTGAGCGCAGCGATCTGCGTCGTGTAGCTGAGGCCTCCGGCGACGAGCTTGTGCCGCAGACCAGCAACGTGCACCAGCGGCTCCAGGGCGTCGGAGACCTGCATGGCAAGCTCACGCGTCGGCACCAGCACGAGAGCGTGCGGCCGACGCGGCGCCCGGCGCAGGCCGGCATCCACGAGCCGGGTGATCATCGGCAGGCCGAAGGCCAGCGTCTTGCCGGAACCCGTCTGCCCCCGACCGAGCACGTCCTTGCCGGCGAGCGCGTCCGGGATCGTGGCCGCCTGGATGGGGAACGGGTCGGTGATGCCGTCCCGCGCGAGTCGCTCGACGAGCCGCTCGGACAGGCCGAGTGCCGCGAAGCCATTGTCGGCCGCGACCTCGACGGGACCGTCGGTCACCGGCTTGCGGGTCGCCTTCGTCCAGGTGTCAGCGTCGAGGCGCTCCGCCTCCGCCTCCTCGTAGGAGTTGGGCACGAAGCGGTCCTGCGTGCGAGCGCCGCGCTGACGCCACGCGTCGCGGTCGTCGCGCCGGTCGAACGAACGGCGCTCGTCGCGACGCTCGTCGCGGCGCTGGTAGCCACCCCGCTCATCGCGGCGGTCGTCACGCCTGTCATCGCGGCGGTCGTCACGCCGGTCGAACGAGCGACGCTGGTCGCCGCGGTCGAAGGACCCACGGTCGTCGCGGCGCTGGTAGCCACCGCGGTCGTCGCGCCGGTCGAAGGACGGCCGCTCGTCGCGACGCTGGTAACCCCCACGGTCATCACGCCGGTCAAACGAACGCCGGTCATCGCGGCGGTCCTCACGGCGGTTATCGCGCCGGTCGAAGGACGGGCGGTCGTCGCGGCGCTGGTAGCCACCGCGGTCGTCGCGCCGGTCGAAGGAGGGCCGCTCGTCGCGACGCTGGTAGCCACCGCGCTCATCACGGCGCTCGTCACGGCGGTCATCACGCCGGTCGAACGAACGGCGCTCGTTACCCCCGCGGTCATCGCGGCGGTCGTCACGCCGGTCGAACGAACGACGGTCGTCCCGGCGGTCATCGCGGCGGTCATCGCGGCGGTCGTCCCGCGGACCACGCCAGTCACGGCCACCGACATGGCTCGTGGAGGTGGTCGCCGGGCGCGACGTCCTGGCACCGGGGTGCTGGCCGCGATGGGGCTTCTTGGCTGCCACGCTCGCGCGCGACTTCTTCTCTGCAGGGGTCCAGCGGGCCTTCTTGGGCGCGCTGGAGGACGGCTTCTTGGGCATACGTGTTCAACTCTCTTGACTCGAGCAGACTTCGTCTCGAGCCGTGAGTAGCGCCACGACCATGCAGACGAGCCTCAGGCGCTCCTGGCGCCCAGTGGACCGGGTGGCATCGGTGCCCCGGTGGAATGGTCCGCTCCGCGTCGTTCGGGTCGCACCGGTGGTGCGAGCTGCCTTGTCGTCATCCCGCCGGCCGAGCCCACCCGCGCTAAGGCGGTCGACTCGTCCAAGGTTCCGGAATGCTCGGAGACGGACCGGTCCAGTCTAGCAGCGCCGCGAGCGGCCGCTGACCAGCAGCGCGAGCCCAGCGAGGACGACTCCTGCCACGTCGGCGACGACGTCCCACGGGTCGCCCGAGCGGCCCGGCAGCCAGTAGTGCTGCGACAGCTCACTGACGACGCTGTGCAGGGCGAAGCCGAGGACGACCCAGATCGGCCGTGCCAGGAGCCGTGCGACGAGATAGGTCGGCACGGCGAACAGCACGAGGTGGACGACCTTGTCCGTCCATGACACCGGCCCCGCCACCGTCACGACGGGCCAGTACAGCGCCGCGAGATGGACGAGCACCGAGGCGGGGGCCGCCCCCGTCCACCACCTTCGCCTGCCTCCGTCCATGGTGCCCGCAGTCTAGAGAGGAGGCCTGCGCCGGGAAGCGCCCGCCCATGACCGCTCGGCCGTGCGGCTGCAGGTGGGGGCAGCTACGTTGGGTCCATGGCCAAACGAAGGGTGACCGTGGTGGGGACCGGGATCGCGTCCGTCTCCCCCGACGTCGTCCGCCTCGACCTGCGCGTCGGCCACGATGCAGCGGACGTCGCGGCGGCGCTGATGGGCGCCTCGCGGGGCATCAGCGCCGTGGGCACCGCCGTGCGGGACGCCGGTGTGGCCGACGCCGACATCCGCACCCTCGACGCGTCGGTCGGTCAGCGCTACGACCAGACCGGGTCGCCGGCCGGGTTCACCGCCCAGCAGCGGCTGCGGGTCACGGTCCGCCGGCTCGAAGCCGTCGGGGACCTCCTCGAGACAGCGGCCGCGGTGGCGGGCAACGCGCTCCTCGTCGACCAGGTGCGCCTCGACGTCGCGGACCGGACCACCGGTCAGCGCGAGGCCCGCGATGCCGCGTTCGCCGAGGCCAGAGCCAAGGCCGCGCAGTACGCCGCGCTGTCCGGCTCCGGTCTGGGCGAGGTCCTCGAGGTCGCCGAGAGCGGCGCCGCCCCCTATCCAGCAGGGACCGGCATGGCCTTCGCAGCGCGCGAGATGTCCGCCGGGATGCCGATCGAGGGCGGCGACCTGGAGATGACGTCCACCGTCACCGTCACGTGGGAGCTGCGTCCCCTGCACGGCTGAGGCCGGGCGGGAGACGGAATGAAGTCCGACACCGATCCGTTGGGAGAGACATGGCTACGACAGACCTGAGCGCACAGACGTTCGAGCGCACGGTGCTCGACAACGACATCGTCCTCGTGGACTTCTGGGCGGCGTGGTGCGGACCGTGCCGCCAGTTCGCTCCCGTCTACGACGCCGCCTCCCAGGAGGCCGGCAACGAGGGCATCGTCTTCGGCAAGGTCGACACGGAGGCGGAGCCCGCACTGGCCGGCGCCGCCAACATCACGTCGATCCCCACGCTGATGGCCTTCAAGGAGGGCGTCCTCGTCTTCTCCCAGCCAGGCGCGCTCCCGCAGTCGGCCCTGCAGAGCGTCATCGAGCAGGTCAAGGCGCTCGACATGGAGCCCATCAAGGCGGAGATCGCCAAGGAGGCGGCAGCCGAGGGCTCGTCCCAGGACTGAGCGCGGCACCGGCCGGGACGTCGGCGCCGAAGGGTCATCCCGGAGGCGTCAGCGTCGCGACCCCGGCTGGGGCGCCTCGCGGGGCAGCAGCCGCCGCCACTCGGCGCGCCGCCACCGGCTCGCCCGGGTCCCGAGCTCCTCGCGATGCGCCGGGTGCCGGTGGTAGTACTCGAGCGTCAGCCACAGCCGCACGGCGTCCGAGTCGAGCAGGTCGGCCTCGATCGTCGGGCGGACCAGGTGCCCGCGACGGTTGACCGCGACGAGCCCCGGCCCGTGCACCTCGATCCGCCGGTGACGTCCGTCGACGAGGGTCGGCACGAGCTGCAGCGTCTGGTCCCACTGGGCGGAGAAGCCGCGCCGGCCGTGGTGGAGGCGCAGGCCGTCGACCCCGACGACGAGCTCGTGCTGCTGGGCAGGGCGGGCGACATACAGCCCGAGCGCCACGAGCAGGAAGCCCAGCGGCAGCATGAACCCCCACGGGAGCTCGACCTCCCAGACGGCGACCTCGCGGTCGACCACCTCCGAGCGCATCAGCTCGAAGTGCACGAGCGCCACGACGCCCCAGAGCACGAGGCCGAGCGGCATGAGGCCGAGGCCCGCTCGGGCGCGGAAGGTGATGGTCCGACCGACTGGATCGTCGACCGGACGCCGAGGCAGGTGCCAGGGGGACGCCACCGAGGCGACCATGGTCAACGCGACGAGGTGGGCCATGGTGACCCAGTGCTCCGGCGACGGTTGCGTCAGCGCCCGCCCCAGCACGAGACCGACCCCCACCAACGGGGCGAGGGGCAGCAGGAGCAGCGGATGAAAGCGGACCCGCCGACGTGCTCGCCACGGCCGGGGGGTCAGGTCCGGGTCGCGCAGCACGGGGCCCAGCCTAAGCGGGACCGGGCGGGCTGCTGGAACCGAGCCCAGCGGCATACGGCATGACGAAGGGGCACCCACCTGAGTGGGTGCCCCTTCCGGCGTGACCAGCAACAGCGTGACGTGGCCACCACGAAGTGGTGGAGGTGGCGGGAATTGAACCCGCGTCCGATGACGAGAAACCAGGGCTTCTCCGGGTGCAGTGCGCTATGGATTTTCTCGGCCCCAGGGCTCGCGCGCACACGTTCCCTGACAGGCCCAGCTGAGTAAGAGTCCCGCGTGGCCCCCCAGCATGACCACGCAGCAAGTTCCCTAGCTGACGCCAGGCACTGAGTCGGGAACTACCTCAGGCTGACGGACTTCGAGGCTCGCTCAGGCGGCGAGGGCGAAGTCGGTGCGCTTGGAGTTGGCACCTATTGGTTTGCAAGGAGCGTTAACGAGATAACCCTGCATCCTCGACCCGCTTCCCCTGATGTGTCGACCACCGTCGAAACCGATCACCCCCATGAGGGGTGTCCACGTCACGCTGTTCACTTGTCAATCGCCGCTCGTGCGACTCCAGAGTATGCCTTGGGAACGACATCGGCGCCACGGACATTCCCAGCCGTATGCCGCTGGGCTCGTTCAACGGGGCCCGCGGGCAAGGTGGCCGGCGGGCTCCGCGCCTCCTGTCTCATCCGCCGCGTCTCAGGATGGGACCGAAGCGGCTGGCCTGTGAAGTGCGCCACTAGGCTGCGAACCGCCACGCCACCCACGCTGGAGGTCACATGTTCCGCAAGGTCCTCGTCGCCAACCGCGGTGAGATCGCTGTCCGCGCTTTCCGGGCCGCCACCGAGCTCGGCGCCCGCACCGTTGCCGTCTTTCCCTACGAGGACCGCAAGTCGGAGCACCGCCTCAAGGCCGACGAGGCCTACCAGATCGGGGAGGAAGGCCACCCGGTCCGCTCCTACCTCGACCACGAGGCCGTCGTCGCACAGGCCGTGGCCGCCGGCGCCGACGCGATCTATCCCGGCTACGGGTTCCTGTCCGAGAACCCGCTCCTGGCCGAGGCGTGCGAGCGCGAGGGCATCACGTTCATCGGGCCGCCACCGTCGGTCCTGCACCTGACCGGCAACAAGGCCCGGGCGATCGCGGCAGCCCGCGCGGCCGGGCTGCCGACCTTGCGCGGTTCCGGCGCCAGCACCGACCTCGCCGAGCTCGAGGCAGCCGCGGCCGAGATCGGCTTCCCCGTCTTCGTCAAGGCCGTGTCCGGTGGTGGCGGGCGCGGCATGCGCCGGGTCGACCGGCCGGAGCTGCTGGCGGAGGCGCTCCAGGCCGCGCAGCGCGAGGCCGAGTCCGCCTTCGGCGACCCGACGCTCTACCTCGAGGAGGCCGTGGTCAACCCGCGGCACATCGAGGTGCAGGTGCTGGCCGACGCGACGGGGGACGTCATCCACCTGTTCGAGCGGGACTGCTCGGTGCAGCGCCGCCACCAGAAGGTCGTCGAGATCGCCCCGGCACCCAACCTCGACGCCCAGCTGCGCGACCAGATGTGCGCCGACGCGGTGGCCTTCGCCCGGTCGATCGGCTACCGCAACGCCGGGACGGTCGAGTTCCTGCTCGGCGAGGACGGCCGCTACGTCTTCATCGAGATGAACCCACGGATCCAGGTCGAGCACACCGTCACCGAGGAGGTCACCGACGTCGACCTCGTGGTGACCCAGATGCAGATCGCGTCCGGTGACACCCTCGAGTCGCTCGGCCTGCGCCAGGCGGACATCCGCACGCGGGGTTTCGCGATGCAGTGCCGGATCACGACGGAGGACCCGGCCAACGGCTTCCGTCCGGACGCCGGCACGATCACGACCTACCGGTCGGCCGGCGGCAGCGGCGTGCGGCTCGACGGTGGGACCGTGTTCGTCGGCGCCGAGATCAGCGCCCACTTCGACTCGATGCTCGTCAAGCTCACCTGCCGGGGCCGGACCTTCCCGATGGCGGTCCGTCGGGCGCAGCGGGCCCTGGCGGAGTTCCGGATCCGCGGCGTCTCGACGAACATCCCCTTCCTGATGGCCGTGGTGGCCGACCCGACCTTCCAGGCGGGCTCGGCGACCACCTCCTTCATCGACGAGCGGCCCGAGCTGCTGACCGCCAAGGTCTCCGCCGACCGCGCCACCCGCCTGCTCACCTATCTCGCCGACGTGACGGTCAACCAGCCGCACGGTCCGGCCACGACCCGCGTGCGGCCGCGAGCCAAGCTGCCGGTCCTGTCCGACGCAGCGCTGCCGCGCGGTTCGCGCGACCTGCTCCTCGAGGTCGGCCCGGTTGAGTTCGCCCGGCGACTGCGCGAGCAGACCCAGGTCGCAGTGACCGACACGACCTTCCGCGACGCCCACCAGTCACTGCTCGCCACCCGGATGCGGACGCGCGACCTGCTCCACGTCGCCGGACACGTCGCCCACCTGACCCCGCAGCTGCTGTCCGTCGAGGCGTGGGGCGGCGCCACCTACGACGTGGCGCTGCGCTTCCTCGCCGAGGACCCGTGGGAGCGGCTGGCGGCCCTGCGCCAGGCCATGCCGAACGTGCCCCTCCAGATGCTCCTGCGGGGTCGCAACACGGTCGGCTACACGCCCTACCCGACGGCGGTGACCGACGCCTTCGTCCACGAGGCCGCCCGGACCGGGCTCGACATCTTCCGCATCTTCGACTCGCTCAACGACGTGTCGCAGATGCGGCCCGCCGTCGAGGCGGTCCTCGAGACCGGCACGGCGGTCGCCGAAGTGGCCCTCTGCTACACGGGCGACCTGCTCTCCCCCACCGAGTCGCTCTACACGCTCGACTACTACCTGCGGCTCGCCGAGCAGATCGTCGAGACCGGCGCCCACGTCCTCGCCATCAAGGACATGGCCGGGCTGCTCCGAGCCCCCGCGGCGGCACGCCTCGTCACCGCCCTGCGTGAGCGGTTCGACCTCCCGGTCCACCTGCACACGCACGACACGGCCGGCGGGCAGATCGGCACCCTCCTCGCCGCCATCGACGCGGGGGTCGACGCGGTCGACGCCGCCACCGCCACCATGGCGGGCACCACGTCACAGCCGTCGCTGTCCGCCCTCGTCGCGGCGACCGACCACACCGACCGGCCCACCGGCCTCGACATCGACCACGTCTTCTCGCTCGAGCCGTACTGGGAGGCCGTCCGGCACCTCTACCGGCCCTTCGAGTCGGGGCTCGAGTCGCCGACCGGACGGGTCTACTTCCACGAGATCCCCGGCGGGCAGCTGTCCAACCTCCGCCAGCAGGCGATCGCCCTCGGCCTCGGCGATCGCTTCGAGGCCATCGAGGACACCTACGCCGCGGCGAACCGGATCCTCGGCAACATCGTCAAGGTGACGCCGAGCAGCAAGGTCGTCGGTGACCTCGCCCTCGCGCTCGTCGGTGCCGGCGCCGACCCGGCCGACTTCGAGGCCGACCCGCAGAAGTACGACATCCCCGACTCGGTGATCGGCTTCCTCAACGGCGAGCTCGGCGACCCGCCCGGCGGCTGGCCGGAGCCCTTCCGGACCAAGGCCCTCGCCGGTCGTCAGGCCCGTCCACGCCTGACGGAGCTGACCCCGGAGCAGGAGCAGGCCCTCGCCACCGACCCCCGGCGCACGCTCAACCAGCTGCTCTTCCCCGGCCCGACCAAGGAGTTCGAGGCGTCGCGCGAGGCCTACGGCGACCTGTCCGTGCTGGGGACCGTGGAGTTCCTCCACGGGCTCGTCCACGGCGAGGAGTACGAGGTCGACATCGAGCAGGGCAAGCGCCTCATCATCGGCGTCCAGTCGGTCGGCGAGGCCGACTCGAAAGGCATGCGCACCGTCATGTGCACCCTCGGCGGGCAGTTCCGGCCGATCCAGGTCAGGGACCGCTCGGTGGAGGCGGACGTGAAGTCCGCGGAGAAGGCCGACCCAGCCGTTCCCGGCCAGGTCGCGGCGCCGTTCGCCGGCGTCGTCACCCTCGCGGTGGCCGAGGGCGACCGCGTCGAGGCCGGTGGAGTGGTTGCGACCATCGAGGCGATGAAGATGGAGGCCAACATCACCAGCCCCACCGCCGGCACCGTGTCCCGCGTCGCGATCGGCACGCAGCAGCAGGTCGAGGGCGGCGACCTCCTCGTGGTCGTCGGCTGACCTCATCGGCTGAGCTCATCGACTGACCACATCAGCTGGGTCAGCGCAGGATCGGCAGCTGCTGGTCCTGCGCGAGCGCCCCACGGAAGAGGTCGCCCCGCTCGTCGACCCGGTCGAGGATCGAGCGGATCGTGAAACGGTCCGGACGCAGGTCGGGGTCGTCGAGCTCGTCCCACGTGATGGGGGCGGACACCGGTGCTCCGGCGGCGGCCCGCGGGCTGTACGGGGCGACGAGCGTCTTGTTGACGGCGTTCTGGGTGTAGTCGAGTCGCGCGAGTCCCCCACGCTCGCGCTTCTGCCACTTCCAGCTGACGAGGTCCGGGTGGATCGCCCCCACCGTCCTGGACACGCGCTCTGCCCATTCCCGCGTCTCGTCGAAGCTCGGGCCCCGCGAGATCGGCACCCAGACCTGGATCCCGCGTTTGCCGGTCAGCTTGGGATAGGCACGCAGGCCGAGGTGCTCGAAGGCGGTCCGGTGCAGGCGGGCGAGTTCGACGACCTCGCCCCACGCGGTCCGCTCGCCCGGGTCGATGTCGAACAGCACGTAGGAGGGGCGGTCCGGCGCCTCGGTCGGGGACGTCCACGGGTGCCACTCGAGGGCCCCGAAGCCCGCGACCCACACCAGGGTGGCGGGCTCGTCGACCACGACGTAGAACTGTGTCTCGTCCGGGTCGGCCTCGGGGTTGCGCCAGCGGGCCACCCAGTCAGGTGCGTGGTCCGGGACCTCCTTGTGCCAGAAACCCTTGCGCGCCGCCCCGTCCGGGTAGCGGTGCATGTTGAGCGCCCGGCCGCGCAGGTAGGGCAGGAGCACGGGTGCGATCCGCGCTGCGTAGGCGAGCAGCTCGCGCTTGGTGACCGGCTCCTCCCCCTCCCGGGGCGGGAAGAGGACCTTGTCGAGGTTCGTGACCTTGAGCCGACGCCCGTGCACCTCCCAGGTGCCCTGTCGCCCCAGGTCGGCGAGGGCCGTCAGCTCGTCCTCGGACGGGCCGTCGACCGTCTCCCCGACCGGCACCGACGCCTGTTCGGCCGGCAGGTCGGACCGCCACACCCGGTCCGGCGCCGCCTTGACCTCGTCGTTGGTGCGACCGCTGAGGACCGAGGTGGGGTGGTCCTCGGCGTCCCAACCCGCGACGGCATCCGAGTCCCGCTTGTGCAGCAGCAGCCACTGTTCCTTGCCGGTCGATCCGCTGGACGCGCCGTCCCTGCCGGTCCGCACGAGCACGAACCGGCCGCGCAGCCGCTCCCCGACCAGGTCGAGGTGCAGCTCGCCGCGACGCACGGCCTCGGCGGGGTCGTCGGGGTCGTCGGTGTCGGCCGGCCGCCACGTCCCCCGGTCCCAGACGATCACGTCGCCCCCGCCGTACTCGCCCGCGGGGATCACGCCCTCGAACAGCTCGTACGCCATGGGGTGGTCCTCGACGTGCACGGCGAGGCGGCGCACGTCCGGGTCCAGGGTCGGGCCCCGTGGCACGGCCCAGCTCGCCAACACTCCATCGATCTCCAGGCGGAAGTCGTAGTGCAGGCGGCGGGCCCGATGTCGCTGGACGACGAAACGACGGTCGCCGTCGCTGCCGGCCTGATTGGCGGTGCCGGACCGGTCACCCGACGGCTCGGGAGTCCGACCGAAGTCGCGCTTGCGACGGTAGGGCTCGAGCAGCTCGTGCGGGTCCGCTGGCATACCGATGCCCTACCCGGCCGCCGGACGCCTCACCACGACCCGGACGAGGAGCCTCCGCCGCCGGACCCGCTGAACCCGCCTCCGCCGGAGAACCCGGAGCTCCCCGACGAGCCCGGGGTGGAGGTGAACGTCCCGGTCGAGGTCGTCGAGAAGCTCTCCACGCCGCTGGCGATGCTGGTGAAGTCAGGGAAGGCGGATCCGCTCCAGACGTACCACGTCGGCATCATGATGGGCCGGCCCACCGCCTCGGCGGCCTGAGCCACCTCGGCGAACGTGCGCGCCCACCGGTCGGCCACGCCGAAGACGACGGCGTAGGGAAGGTAGCGGCTGAAGATGTTGCTCGCCTCCTCGAAGGCGATCTGCCCGGCCTCGGCCGTCGTGAGGTACTCCTTGAAACCGAGCGACTGGGCCAGCACCGCGGACCCCTCAGCGGTCTTGGCGGCCATCCGGCCCCCGAGGAACCAGACGATGGCCCCGGAGACGAGCAGCCCGACGCCGAGGACGGCCCCGCCACTGAACCCTGCCCCCATCAGCGCCGAGACCGCGCTCTGGCCGTAGAAGAGGATCATGCCGCCGACGACGGCGATGACCGCGCCCAAGCCCTGCCACACGCCGCGCTGCAGCTGCGGCGACGAACGGAACCAGTGACGCGTCACGACCTCGTCGTACATGTCGCCCTGGATGCTCTTCAGGGTGCTCGCGAAGGTGTTCTTCATCTGGGACAGCGCTACGACGTCGCCACGGGAGCTGAAGATGCCGTCGAGCAGCCGCCGCTCGAACGGGAGCAGGACATCGTCCCGCGGCGGGGCGAGCCGGACGATGTTCCAGTCGGTGCGCCGGAAGATGCCACCACCCTCGACCTCCTCGATGCGCACGTGGCCGCGCACCGCCAGGTCGATGAGGGTCGCGGAGACGTCGATCGGGTTGGCCCGCTCGTCGAGGATCGTGCCGACCAGGCCGGGTGGGACACCGGGCGGTGGGTGGAACTGGACGGCGATGGTCCCGGGTCGCTCACGCGTCGTCGCCTGCGTCTGCCGGTCCGCGACCGAAGGGCTGAGTCCTGGCGTGAGGTCGGCATAGCGCTCGTCCCGCCCCCGCGTCCAGACCAGCGCCCCCATGACCGCGATCGCGAGCACGGGTGCCCCGACGCCCGCTGCGACGGCGGCGGCGTTGGCGGCGGTCGCGGCGCTTCCGCCGTAGCTGGAGCCGGCGTCGCCGTCGCGCACGTCCGGCCGGGGGTCGGCGAACGCGGCGGCCGGGTAGCCCGCGATGACGGTCATGGCCTCGCCGGGGCCCAGTCCCATCGCGGCGAACGTGGTCGGGTCCCCTGCGGTCGACTGGCAGGTCGTGTCAGAGCCTGCGTCGCCCTCGTAGCAGGCCACCTGGGTCGAGGGGGCCGGCGCCTTGACGACGACGTTGACGCGATCGCGGGCGGTCAGCTCGTTGCTGCCGAAGACGTTGTAGTGGAACTCGACCGTATCGGCGGCACCGCCGGTCCCGGTGATCGGGTTGAGCACGTTGTGCAGGGTGTAGCGCACCTCGTAGACCTGCGTGCCCTCGGTCCACTCGTCGGCGCTGCCGATCCGGATCTCCTTGGCCGCGCCGTTGTCGCTGACCCTGAACGCGGCGGGCGCACCGGACGGACTCGAGACCTCGACATCGGTGAGGTCGAAGTAGCGGTACTTGCCCTCCTGGTCGCCGAACCCCATCCGGACCACGATGTTGCGGAAGATGCCGTGGCGTTGCTCTCCCGGCGGGAAGCGCCACGTGATGGTCTCGGCGACGTCGACGCTGCCGTCCGGCTGGAGGTCGTAGACGACGGCGAACCGCTCCATGGCCTCGTCGCCGACTGCGCCCGCGGCTCCGGCGGGCAGGATGAGCCAGCCCACCCCCAGCAGGAGTGCGACGATCGCACGGACCCCCCGTCGCATCGCCTAGACCCGCCTGCCCCGGTGGGCGACGCTCATGGCGCGATCAGCCTCTCGCCGGTCCTGCCGCTCGCGCAGGGCGTGCCGCTTGTCGTACTGCTTCTTGCCGGTCGCGATGGCGATCTCGACCTTCGCGCGGCCATCCTTGAAGTAGAGCGCCAGCGGGACGATCGTGCGCCCGCTCTCCCGGGTCTTGCCGGCGATCTTCTCCAGCTCGGCGCGGTGCAGCAGCAGCTTGCGCTTACGGCGGGGGGCGTGGTTGTTCCAGGTCCCGTTGAGGTACTCGGGGATGTGGACGTTCTCGAGGTAGAGCTCGTCTCCGGTGAACATGGCAAACCCGTCCACGAGGGACGCACGGCCCATCCGGAGGGCCTTGACCTCGGTGCCCGAGAGCACGATGCCAGCCTCGAAGGTGTCCTCGATGTGGTAGTCGTGGCGCGCCTTCCGGTTGCTCGCGATGAGCGACCGCCCCTTCTCCTTCGGCACCGGACCGTTCCCTTCACTACAGAGCAGGACGTATGCCGCTGGGCTGGGTTCCCGTGGCGACGCGCCCCACGCTACCCCGAGGAAGGGTCACAACCGGAGTCGGTTTGCGGGCTCGGCCCCGTCAGAGCCAGTTGCGCGGGTTGACCGGTGTGCCGTCCTCGTAGACGCCGAAGTGCAGGTGGCAGCCCGTGGAGTAGCCCGTGGTGCCGCTGTAGCCGATCAGCTGGCCCCGTTGGACGCTCCCGCCCCACGCCACGATGCTCGACAGGTGGTTGTAGCTCGTCACCAGGTCGACACCCCGGTGGATGCCGTGGTCGATGAGGATCTGGTTGCCCCAACCGCTCTCCCGCCAGCCGGCCCGGATCACCGTGCCGGGCGCCGCCGCGTAGACCGGGGTCCCGCAGGCGACCCCCCAGTCGAGACCGTCGTGCAGCATCCACTTCTGGAGGACGGGGTGCCAGCGCATCCCGAAGCCGGATGTCATCGGGCCGCGGGCGGGATAGGAGAGGTAGTTGGAGGGGGTGACGGCGGCGGGCGGCGGACGGTAGGTCCGTCCGGCCTTCTTGGCCGCTGCGCGGGCCGCGGCCTCCTTGCGAGCCGCCTCGCGTTGCGCCGCGAGCTTGGCCTGGCGGGCTCGCTCAACGAGGATCGCCTTGAGTCTGGCGGCCGCCCGCTCGGCCTCTGCGAGCTGGGCCTTCTCGTTCGCCCGCTGCTGGCGCAGGTCGGCCGCGTAGCCGGTCTGTTTGGCGTTGAGCGAGTCGAGCTCCGCCTTGGCGGCCGTCGCGTTGCTCGCCGCCGTGGCGGCGTTGTTCTTGGCGACGACGGCCTGCTGGCGTGCCTGGGTCGCTGCCGCGCTCGCGGCCTCGGCCGCCTGCAGCGCCTTCTCGGCCAGCCGCTTCAGCTCGGCCACCTCGCCGCGAACCGACGTGAGGTAGGCCTTGGTCGCGGTGTTGTCCGCCGTCATGGCTGCGAGCTTGTCGATGGTGTCGCTCGCGACCGCGCTCGCCGTGTCGGCCATGACGAGGCGGTTGGCGAAGTCCTGCGGCGAGGTGGAGCCAAACACCATCCCGAGCTGCGACTCGGTGACGGCGCCGCCCTGGAAGACCTCGGCAGCGTAGGCGTCCAGCGCGTCCTGCGACGTCTGGAGCTCGCGTCCGCTCTTCTCGAGCTTCTCCGCCGCGCGCGCCTCGTTCGCCTGGGCGACGGCGAGCTTCTGGGCCACCTCGTCGTTGTGCGCCCTGGCCTTGGCCTCGGCAGCGATGGCCCGGACCTCGATCGCCTCGGCCTCGGCCTGGGCCTGCTGGGCCTGGGCGAGCGCGCCCTGGGCCTGCTTCACCCGTTGCTGGGCGATGGGGATGGCTGCTCGGGTCTTCTCGAGGTTGACGTAGGCCTTGGCCAGAGCGGCGTTGGTGCCTTCGAGCTGCTCACCGAGAGCAGCGATGCGCCGGTCGGCGCGGCGCTTCTGGTCCTGCACGTCGTCGGCGCGGGCAGCGAAGCCGCCGAGGAGGGAAGCGGTGCAGGCGAGAACCGCTGCGATCGCGGTCCACCGCGTCCTCGCAGGGGGCTTGCTCGACTCTCTCACTCGCCACATATGAATCATTGGTACCACAGGTACCACCTCCAAGGGGAGACCAACTCCAGCAAAGTGTGTCGAACTTCGCGTGTCGGTGCGTGACAAATGAGGAAAGTTCTGTGCGGGATCACACCCGCAGATAGCGGCGCAGTGTGACCCACGACGTCACCGTGGCCAGTCCGACGACCCCGAGGATGACGAATGGCGCCACCGACAGGACATCGACCTCCCCGATGAAGGCCGTGTCGGTCAGCGTCGCGCTGAGGAACCCGACCACGCCGTAGCGGACCGTCCCCCACAGCATGAGCATGGCGAGGCCCGCGCCCACGACGCTCGCGAGGACCGTCTCCATGACGAAGGGGAAGCGGATCGTGAAGTTCGAGGCCCCCACGAGTCGCATGATCCCGGTCTCGCGACGGCGGCTGAAGGCCGCCTGGCGGATCGTCGTGGAGATCAGCATCACCGCGGCGAGCACCATGAGCGAGGAGAGGGCGATGGCCGCCCACGACACGGTGTTCATGAAGGTGAAGAACTTCTCGAGGAGCTTCTTCTGGTCCTGGACGTCGGCCACCCCGGGCATGCCCTTGATCGAGCTGGCGACGATGTCGAACTTGCTGGGGTCCGACAGGTTCACCCGGTAGGAGTCGGCGAAGTACGACTCCCCGGCCCGGGCCAGCGGAGAGTTCTTGTAGGTCTCCTTGAACCGCCCGAAGGCGTCCGCACGCGACTCGTAGAGGATCTCGCTCACCGTGGGTCGCAGCGCCTCCAGCTCCCGCTTGATGGTCTCCCGCTGCGCCTCGGACGTCGGCTGCCCGGCACAGTTGGCATAGCGGGTCTTCTCAGCACAGAGCAGCACCGTCACCTGGACCCGGTCGTACCAGTAGTCCTTCATCGTGTCGACCTGCCGCTGGCCCATCAGGCCGAGGCCGAGCAGGTACATCGAGATCATCGTCACGATGACGACGGAGACCGCCATCGACAGGTTGCGTCGGAGACCGTTGCCGATCTCGCCGAGAAGGAACTGGAGTCGCATGGCTCGTCTCGCTCAGTGGCTCTGGAGGGGCTGTTCAGTGGCTGTTCAGTGGCTGTTGAGTGGCTGTCGAGTGGCTGGTCAGTGGGTGCTGGAACGCTCGCGCTGACCCCGGCGGAAGAGGGAGAACCGCTCCGGCCGCACGACGGGCGCGTCTGCGTCGCGGCCGATGGGCGGCAGCTCGCCCGCCTCCTCCTCGTACGCCTCCACGGCGTCG
Organism: Intrasporangium calvum; assembly: GCF_028446585.1. Classification (GTDB taxonomy): domain Bacteria; phylum Actinomycetota; class Actinomycetes; order Actinomycetales; family Dermatophilaceae; genus Intrasporangium; species Intrasporangium calvum_A. The sequence goes on along the minus strand of NZ_JAPFQL010000029.1, from coordinate 14,191 downwards.
AGGGCCTCCACCTGCAGCGGATCCGGCAGGTCGTCGGGCTCGGCCGGCTCGAGCACGACCCGCGGGATGGACCCCGTCGTGTAGTCGCCGGTCTCCACGTCGGCCACGAGGAGCCCCCGGTCGAGGCGGATGACCCGCTTCTGCATCGCGTTGACCGTCGCCGTGTCGTGCGTCGCCATGACGACCGTCGTGCCGGTGTGGTTGATCCGCTCGAGCAGCTTCACGATCTCGAGGCTGGTGTCGGGGTCGAGGTTGCCGGTGGGCTCGTCCGCCAGCAGCATCGGGGGCCGGTTGACGAAGGCACGGGCAATGGCCACCCGCTGCTGCTCGCCACCGGAGAGCTGGTGCGGGAGCCGCTTGCCCATCCCCGCGAGCCCGACGAGCTCGAGGGTCTCCGGGACGGTCTGGCGGATCCTGGCCCGAGAGGCGCCCAGGACCTGGAGGGCATACGCGACGTTCTGGTGGACCGTCTTGTTGGGCAGGAGCCGGAAGTCCTGGAAGACGAAGCCGATCTCCCTGCGCAGCGCCGGCACCTTCCGGTCCGGCAGCTGACCGAGGTCGCGTCCTGCGACGAGGATGCGCCCTGCCGTGACGTCCTGCTCCTTCATGACCAGCTGGAGCAGCGTGGACTTGCCCGAGCCGGACGTCCCGACGACGAACACGAACTCACCGCGGGTGATCTCGAGGGACACGTCGTCGAGCGCGGGTCGCTGTGTGCGTGGGTACGTCTTCGTGACGTTCTCGAAGAGGATCATCGCCCGTTCCCTGGACCTCGCTCATCGGGGGTAGCGGCACTGGGCGCGGAGCCAGCGACGGGCTGGGACCGGGCTCAGCGGCATACGGGATCGTCCGTAGCCGTCTCCGAGGCTACGTGCCGCGCCCCTGAAAGCCGGGACATCCGGGCCGGCCGGGCGTGGCGGGCCGTCCCGGCTGGGCGGGTGCCTCAGACGCCTGCGGCCGCCTTGCGCTGGGCCACCTGCCAGCGGATCCCCGCCTCGATGAAGCCGTCGATGTCGCCGTCGAAGACTGCGGCCGGGTTGCCGGTCTCGAACTCCGTCCGGAGGTCCTTGACCATCTGGTAGGGGTTGAGGACGTAGGAGCGCATCTGGTCGCCCCAGCTCGCCTTGACGTCGCCGGCCATCTCCTTCTTCACCGCAGCCTCCTCGGCCTTGCGCTGCAGGAGCAGGCGCGACTGGAGGACCCGCAGCGCGGCGGCGCGGTTCTGGATCTGCGACTTCTCGTTCTGCATGGAGACGACGATGCCGGTCGGGATGTGCGTCATGCGGACGGCCGAGTCCGTGGTGTTGACGCTCTGGCCACCCGGTCCGCTCGAACGGAAGACGTCGATCTTCAGCTCGTTCTCAGGGATCTCGATCGAGTCGTCGCTCTCGATGAGCGGGATGACCTCGACGGCCGCGAAGCTCGTCTGCCGGCGGCCCTGGTTGTCGAACGGGCTGATCCGCACGAGACGGTGGGTGCCACCCTCGACGGACAGGTGCCCGAAGGCGTAGGGCACGTTGACCTCGAAGGTCGCCGACTTGAGGCCCGCCTCCTCCGCGTAGGACGTGTCCATGACCTTGGTCGGGTAGCCGTGCCGCTCGGCCCACCGGAGGTACATCCGCATCAGCATCTCGGCGAAGTCGGCGGCGTCGACCCCGCCCGCGCCGGACCGGATCGTCACGACGGCCTCACGGTCGTCGTACTCGCCGGACAGGAGGGTGCGGACCTCGAGCTCGCCGACGTCCTTCTTCAGGGCGGCGAGGTCGCGCTCGGCCTCGTCCATCGTGTCCTGGTCCGCCTCTTCCGTCGCCATCTCGACGAGCGTCTCGAGGTCGTCGATGCGGCTGTCCATGTTGAGGACGCGGTCGCGCTCGGAGTTGGCCCGGGAGAGCGCCGAGGTCACCTGCTGGGCCTTCTCGGGGTCGTCCCAGAGGTTCGGGGTGGCCGCCTGCTCCTCGAGCTCGGCGATCCGGGCCCCGAGCGCGTCGAGGTCGGTGACCCCACGCACGGAGTCCATCGTCGCGCGCAGGTCCTTGATCTCTTGCGTGAAGTCAACAGCCACGATGGGACAGCCTACGGCAGTTCACTGCGATGGCCGTATGCCGCTGGGCTCGTTCCCGACGCCCCTTGCCCCTGGCTGCGTGGCCCGGGCCGCTGCATCCAGGCTCTCGAAGGACATGTGCTCCTCTTGGCTTCTCGTGGGTACAGGACGGGCGTGCTTGGGCAGGAAGGACGCCGGATCGCTTCGGATCGTCCCGGCTGCCCTTCCTTCCAGGCGTTTCCCGCTCGGGGTGACGCCCACTTCCACGAAAGGTGACCATGGCCATCCGTCGCAGGTCTCGCGCAAGCATCAGCACCATCGTGCTCGTCATCTGGCTGCTCATCGGCGCCCTCGCCGCTTTCCAGCGGGGCTACTTCGGGTCCGCCGAGCCGAGCTGCAGCAGGATCGGCAGCGCCGCCCTCACGATCATCGCCGGCCCGTTGAACTACCTGGGCCTCGACCCGCAGATCGGCTGCTCGGTGCCCCAGCCGTCGGACTGACCGGCAACCGCACCACCCGACGCGGGCCCGTCCTCAGGGCGGGCCCGCGTCGGCGCGCCGGCGGTCAGGACAGCGGCGCTCGCGCTCGTGAGGTGACGGTGATGGTCACACCCCCGCCGAAGGAGTCGAGGATCCAGCCGGCCATCGGCAGCGTGGCGTGACCGCGCACGGTGACCTCTGCCGTCTCGCCGTCAGACGTGCCGGTGGGGCCGGCCAGCGCCCACTCGGTGATGCCCGAAGGGATCGGGGTGCGCGCGAGATGGGCCTCGGCCGCCTCGCGCACCGAACGGTCCGTCAGGGCCAGCGGCCCGCCGACGCCGCCGCCATAGACGGAGTCGGGATCCAGCGCGTCCGCGGCATCGAGAGCCGCCGCGTCGGCCGTGTCGATGAGGCGCATCCGCGCCAGCTGTGCCGCCGTGACGTCGATCGCGCCGAGGATGAAGACGAGCACGATGAGGAACAGTCCGAGGATGAGGACGGCGATCTGTCCATCCTCGGTGGCCGCCCGGGCGCCCCGAGACAGCCCGAGCCGCTCGATCCAGCTCATCGGGCAACGTAGGCGTCGACCGCGCCCACGTGAGTCGACGAGATGGAGACGGACGCCGGCACGCTGGCGGCGACGAAGTCCGGAATCAGCGGCAGCGGCACCTCGATCGTCGCGGTCGACGTCACCACCCCCTCGGCTCTGAGACAGGGCGACCCGTCACAGCTGATGCTGAGGTCCGTCCCCCGGTCGAACCCGAAGTCCTGGAACGCGATCTGCGCGGCGGTGCGGGCCCTCGCCTGGGCCTCCCCATCGTCCGTGGCGGTCACGAAGGCCCGTCCGGCCTCCCGGCCGGCCAGCGAGGCCGAGAAGGTGGCCGCCTGGATCCGGGCCAGGGTGAGCACGAGGTAGGTCAGCGGGAGGATCAACAGGATGCCGAGGAAGATGAACTCGACAATGGCGCGGCCCTCCTCACCGCCCCGCACGTCGGGGCCCCGGCCGGCCATCATGACGCTCCGGCAGGCGCGGGGGCGGCCACCTGCACCTCGCTGAACGCGCGGCCACTGACCTTGAAGCCCTCTGCCGGACCGATCGGGCCGAACACCGGCAAGGGCGCAGCGACGGTGACCACCACGACGTCGACCCCGTCCTGGGTGCGCGTCGTGCGGGCGGAGATCCGCTCCGCGAAGGAGGGGTTGAGGGAGGCGGAGATCAGGCTCGCCGCACGCGCGGCGCCATCTGCCGGAGAGGCGTCGGCCCTCGCGCCGAACCGCGCCCCCTCCGCTGCCGCGGAGATCAGGGTGTTGCGGACGTAGAGGGCGACAGCGAGCTGGAGAACGGCAAGGACGACGAAGAGCAGCAGGGCCGAGACCATGACGAACTCGGCGATGGCTGACCCGTCGTCCGCACGACCGGCACGACGTAGCCGGGACCGCAGCCGGAGCCGTGCCCGCACCCGTGCCCGCACCCGGTGTGGCCACCTCATGGATCAGCCGCCGCTGGGGCCGCTGACGCTGCTGATCGCGTCGGTGAACAGTCCTTCCAGCTGATCGCCGGCCACACCCCACAGGAGCGTGACCAGCCCCGCCGTCATGATCGTGATGAGGACCCAGCCGGGAACGTCCCCGCGGTCGCTCCGTCCTCCGATGGCGGCGGCAGCCCGCCCGGCGATCCGTCCGAGGACGTCGGTGCGCGGCAGTGTCGGACGAGTACTCATGTGAGATCTCCTGGTTCCCTGTGGTGTTCGTGTGATTCGTCGAGCGGTCGGTCAGAGGTCGAAGCCAAGGAAGCTGAGGCCGGGGTAGATGGCGAAGAGCACCGTGACGGGCAGGATCAGGAAGACCACGGGGACCATCATCACGATCTCGCGCTTGCCGCCCTGCTCCATCAGGACGCGGCGCCCGTCCTCCCGGACGTCCTGGGCCTGGGCGCGCAGGACGTCGGCGAGCGGGGTCCCCCGCTCGACAGCCACGACGATGCCGTCGACGAAGCGGCTCAGGCTGGGCAACCCGGTGCGGTCGGCCAGCCCCTGCAGAGCCGTGGGCAGGTTCGCGCCGGCCCGCGCGTCGGCCAGGCACCGACGCAGCTCGTCGGCCAGCTCACCGCCGGACAGTCTGCAGACCCGTTCCAGCGCTCCCGTGGCACCCTCGCCGGCACTGACCGCGAGCGCGAGAAGCTCTGCGACCGTGGGGAACTCGGCGAGCATGCGCTGCTCTCTCCGGCGGGCCGCGTGACCCAGCGCATAGTCGCGCAGGACTGCTCCCAAAGCGGCGCCGAGGATGACCAGGGCGACCATCGTCGGAATCGAAAGGCTCCGCTTGGACACGGCGAGCAGGCCAGTGCCGACCAAGCCGGCAACGCCTCCGGCTGCCGCCGCGAGCACCTGCTCGGCCCGGAACCGTTCGACGTCAGCCACCCGGCCGGCACGCAGCTGGCGCCGGGCGATCGACGGCCCCCCGCCGAGCACCCGCTCGAGCCCGTCGCCCAACCGCCTCAGGTAGGGCGCGAGCAGCTCGCCGAACCCGAAGAGATGCAGGGCCGGCTGCCCGCCCTGGAGCAGACGGGACGGCATCGCGGCGTCACGCAGATACGGAGCCAGCCGCTGCTCCAGAGTGGCGCGTCGCCGCATCGGCAGGCCCGCAGCGACCAGCGCCAAGCCGGCCAGCAGCGTGACACCCACGGCCGCCCCGGCCCAGGACCACTCACCGGTCATCGCAGCACCCGCTCTTCCTCCGGCAGCCGACCGATCCACACCATGAGCCGGTAGGCCACGGCGCACAGGCCCGCTCCGAACGCGAGGACCAGCCACCCCGTGGGCGTTGCGTAGGCCTGAAGCGACCCGCCTCGCAGGCCCAGCATGGCCAGGACGATCCACGGAGCGGCCACCGCGAGGCGCGCCGCGTTGACCGTCCAGCCCTGCCTCGTCTCCAGCTCGGCCCGCGTCCGGGCATCCTCGCGCAGGAAGGTGGACAGGGTGCGGAGCAGCCGCCCCAGGTCGCTGCCGCCCACCTCGCGCGCGATGCGCAGGGACTCGATGAGCCGGTCCGCCACCGGGTCGCTCATCGCGTCCTTCAGACGGTCGAGACAGTCATGGAAGCGACCGGTGGCCCGATAGTCCTCGGCGAAGCCGGAGAACGCCGGACGCAGTTCCTCGGGACCTCGAACCGCGAGCTGGGCGAGGGCTTCCGGCAGCGCCAGACCCGCGCGGACTCCCGAGGCGAGGTTGTCGACCGCGTCCGGCCACAGGTCACGCAGCCTCCCGCGTTGCTTGCGGGCCCGCATGCGGATCAGGGCAACCGGGCCGGCGCCTGCCATGCCGCCGAAGCACAGAGCGACCGGCACGACGCCCGTTGCGAGCATGAAGAGGAGGAACACGACGAGGAACAGGCACAGGGAAGCAACGAACACGTTCGTCGGCGTGACGGTGGGGTAGCCCGCTTGGCGCAGATGGTCGCGCAGGTCCTCGACGAAGCTCGGGCCACGCCGCTCCGGTGCCTCTGACGTCGGCGTGTGCTGGGGCCAGCAGGACCAGTAGATGCAGAAGACTCCGGCGCCGAAGAGCAGGCCCACCACGAGCGGAGACATCACGAGCCTCGCTGTGCGAGCAGGGCCGCCACGTCGTAGCCGGCGCGCTCGAAGGCCTCCCGGTGCGGCGGGAATCCATCGGCGCGTTGCAGCAGCCCGCCGCGGCTCACGAAGAGGTCAGCGACCTCGATGACATCTCCCTCGGCCCGGCCGGGCACGGCGACGATCTCACGCACCCGCCGCCGACCGTCACGCTCCAGTGCCACGTGGACGACGATGTCGACCGACGAAGCCACCGTGGGCACGACGAAGCGACTGGAGACGTTGTCACCGGCCAGCAACGGCAGCGTGCACATCTTCGTCACGGCCTCACGAGCACTGTTGGCGTGGATCGTGCACATGCCGGGCACCCCACTGTTGAGCGCGATCAGCAGGTCCAGGCTCTCTTCCTGGCGGACCTCGCCGACGATGATGCGCGAGGGACGCATCCGCAACGCCTCCTTGACGAGGCGGCGCAGCGGGACCTCGCCCGTTCCCTCGAGGCTGGGTTGACGACACTGCATCGAGGCCACGTCCCGGAGGGGGATCTTCAGCTCGAAGACCTCCTCGCAGGTGATCACCCGCTCGCGCGGCGGGATGGCAGCGGCCAGACAGTTGAGCAGGGTGGTCTTGCCCGCTTGCGTGCCTCCGGCGACGAGGATGTTGAGGCCGCTCGAGACCGCTGCGGAGAGGAAGTCGGCGGCTTGCTTCGAGAGGGATCCGAGCCGGACGAGGTCCTCCAGGTGGTCGGCCTTGACGACGAACTTGCGAACGTTGACCTGCCAGTGCGTCCGGCTGATGTCGGGGATGACGACGTGCAGTCGGGAGCCGTCAGGGAGGGTGGCGTCGACGAAGGGCGAGCTGAGGTCGACGCGACGGCCACTCGTCTTCAGCATGCGCTCGACCAGGTCGCGCACCTCGTCCGAGGTGAGGATCGTCGTGGTCAGCTCCGCCACACCGCCGCGGGCCACGAAGACCTTGCTCGGCTCGTTGATCCAGATCTCCTCGACGGCCGGGTCGTCGAAGTACTGCTGCAACGGCCCGTAGCCCGCGACCACGGCCAGGATCGAGTGAACCGCGGCCCGAGTGTCGCCCAGCTGGGGCATCCCTCCGTGCAGTGATCGCTCGTCGTAGTCCTGCACCGCGTCCTGGACGAGGCGCTGCACCTCGCGGGTGTTTCGGGACGGGTCGAGGCCGCTTCGGCGGATGAGTTCCCGCACCTCGCCCTCGACCTGGCGCACGGCTTGCTGCGTCGACAACTTCTCCCCCTGACTCGACTGGCCGCCGACCATCCTGCCCTGAAATGCCCGTTTCATCGCGCCGAAACCATAGCGCGCGGACGAAGCATCTGAAGCCAAGCAGCCGCCAACTGTGGATAACTCTCCTTGACCGGCCCAGTTGGGCCAGAAGGCCTCCAACTGCCGCTTCCTGTGGACAAGGCGGACCGCGCGCCTCTGCTATCCGACAGGGTTGGGAACCCCACCGATCAGAGGGGAGCAGGATGCGGATCCGGATGGCCGTGGCCGACACAGTGGCCGGCCTGGTGCATGACGTCGTGGTCGCCACCACTGGGTCGTCCGCGGCCGCGGACATGGAGGCGGACGTCAGGTTTGCCGCCGTCAGGCCAGAGCTCGCGGCGCTGGTCGGCGACCCCGAGGCGCGGTTCACCGTCGAGGGGCGACCGATCCACGATGACGACCTCGTGGGTGAGGGTGTGCTCCTCCGCGGCGCGGTGGTGTGCACAGCACCGGCAGCAGGCGCGGGGGCCGCTGGCCGGGAAGCTGCCCCGCCATCTGCAACGGACTCCGGCTCCCTCGTGGAGCTGCATGTCGTGGGCGGCCCCGGCGCAGGCCGGATCATCTCCCTCCGGCGCGGGCGTCACGTGCTCGGACGTGCGACCTCGTGCGAGATCCGTCTGGACGACCACGGCGTGTCCCGAGCCCACGCCTCGATCACCGTGGATGACGCGGGAGTCACGCTGCGGGACCTGGAGTCCACCAACCCCACCTCCGTCGATGGGAAGCCCGTGCCGGCAGGCGGGCTGGCGTTGGCGTTCGACCAGCGCGTCCGGGTCGCGTCCACGACGGTGGTGCTCCGGCGCGCGGACGGCACGCCGGCCGCCGCGGACTGCACCCACGGCATCATCCGGATCAACCGTCGACCCCGCTTCGCACCGTCTCCACGGGTTGAAACCGTGCACTTCCCCACGAGGCCAACGCGTCCCCAGGCAGCGCGCGCGCCGGTCGTGGCTGCGGTCGCACCCCTGCTCATCTCCCTCGCGCTCGCGGTGGCCCTTCGCTCTCCCGTCATGATGCTGTTCGCCCTCATGTCCCCCCTGATGCTGCTGGCGCAGTGGTGGGGGGACCGGCGCCACGGCCGCGTCTCCTACCGTTCCCAGCTCGCTCGACATGCGCACGCGACGGCGGAGGCCGCCAAGCGGTTGGACGAGGCGCTCCTGGCAGAGCGCCGGTCCCGCCATCTCGAGCAGCCCGACCTCGCTCTCGTCGCCGCGGTGGCCAGACACCATGAAGCCCGCCTGTGGGAGCGGCGCCCGGGCGATCGTGACCACCTGGTCCTGCGAGTGGGGACCGCCGAGCAGGTGGCGAGGACGCGAGTCGAGCGCCCGCGGGACACGTCGGAAGACCCGGGGTCGGAGTCGGTCGCCGACCCGACGGTGCCCGACGTCCCGGTCGTCATCGACGCCAACACAGGGGTGGTCGGGGTCGCCGGGCCCAGGCCACGAGCGCGGGCCCTCGTGAGCGCCCTCGTCGCCCAGGCAGCCGTCTGGCACTCGCCGCGCACGACCCAAGTCGTGCTCATCTCCGCATCGACCGACGCGGCGACGGAGTGGGGCTGGGCGAGCTGGCTGCCACACGCCGAAGGTTCGCCGAACGGACCGGTCGCGAAGGTCGCGTCAACGGCCGATGAATCGACCATCGCAGCCCGGCTCGCGGAGCTCCAGGCGGTCATCCGGAGCCGCGCTGAGCAGTCCGCCACGGTCTCCGAAGGAGAGCCAGCGGTTCCTCGGTATCTGGTCGTGCTGGACGGCACCGCGGAGCTCCGGCGGCGTCCGGGGGTGGCCGCGGTCCTCGAGGCCCCGCCGGCGGCGGGGGTGCACGTGATCGGGCTGGACGACTCTCCGGAGCGCCTCCCCGCGGAGTGCCGCACCCAGATCCTCCTCGATGAGGGGCCTGCACCGCGCGCCGAGCTGCACCACCCCGACGGGACGATCCGCGACATCATCCCCGACCTCCCTCACCCCACGTGGTTCGCGGCTCTCTCGCGTGCGCTCGCTCCCCTCGAGGACGCAACGCCCGGCGAGGGCTCCGAGGCCGTCCCGGATGCCATCGGCATCAGACGCGCCCATCGGCTGGTCGGCCTCGAACCCACCAACCCGAGCGACCTCGCGAAGTCGTGGTTCGGCTCGGACGGGCGGCCCCGCGCCGTGCTGGGGGCCACGGGCGACGGACCGTACGTCGTCGACCTGGCCCAGGACGGACCGCACTGTCTGGTCGGCGGCACGACAGGTTCGGGGAAGTCGGAGCTCTTGCAGAGTCTCGTGGCGGGGCTCGCCGTCGGTTCACCTCCGGACCAGCTCACCTTCGTCCTGGTGGACTACAAGGGAGGATCGGCGTTCAAGGAATGCGCCCACCTGCCGCACTGCCTCGGCATCGTGACGGACCTTGACGAGCACCTCACCCGACGGGCCCTCGAGTCGCTGGGCGCCGAGCTCAAGCGGCGCGAGACGCTGCTGGCCGAGGCGGGCGCCAAGGACCTTGACGACTACCGCCGCGCCCGCACCTCACGGCCGGACCTCGAACAGATCGCACGGCTCGTGATCGTGGTGGACGAGTTCAAGATGCTCGCGGACGAGCTACCCGACTTCGTCGATGGCCTGGTCCGCATCGCGGCCGTCGGCCGCTCCCTTGGTGTCCACCTGGTGCTGGCGACGCAGCGGCCGGCCGGCATCATCACCGGCGACATGCGGGCCAACATCTCCCTCCGCATCGCCCTGCGCGTCCGGGACCGCTCGGACAGCGACGACGTCATCGAGAGCCCCCTCGCAGCGGCCATCAGCGACCGCACGCCCGGGCGGGCCGTGGTCCGCACCGCCGGCGGACGGCTCACCGAGGTCCAGACCGCCTTCGCGGGTGCCTCGACCGGCGCCGACGAGCACCACCGGCCCCAGCACGTGACAGTGCGCCGGCTCAGCTGGACCGACCTCGGCCGGCCGTTGCCGGCGGCCCATCCCCCGGCCTCCGGCAACGGCGCAACGGAGCTGCAGGCGGTGGTGCTCGCCGCGCAGCAGGCCGCGGCGAGCTCGGGGCTGTCGGCGCCCCCGTCCCCGTGGCTGCCACCGCTGCCGGACCGTCTCAGCCGTGCATCCCTCCCGGCCGGCAGCCGCGCGGCGGGTGTGGCCCTGGGAATGGCGGATCGGCCCGCCACGCAGTCCCAGGATCCCTACCTCTGGGACCCCTCGGCGGACGGCAACCTGGCGGTGGCCGGCGGTGCCCGCACCGGTCGCACCACCGCAGCCCGTTCGCTGGCCCTCGGCCTGGCGGAGCTGTGGCCTGCCAGCCACCTGCACCTGCATGTCATCGAGGGAACGCCCGGCGCGTTGCGCGACCTGGCTGCGCTCCCCCACGTCGGTTCGGTGACGAGCACCGCGGACCCAGCTCTGGCGGCCCGGGTCGTGAGCCGTCTGGCCGAGAGCATGGGCCGGCCGCCCGAGGACCGCGAGAAGGTCGTGACGGTCCTCGTCGTCGATGGCTGGGAGGCCGTGGAGGACGCCTTCGAGGCCGTGGACCACGGCGCTCCCACCGAGATGCTCCTGCGGCTCGCCCGCGACGGGCTCGCCTCAGGGCTGCGCCTCGTCCTCACGGGCGGGCGTGCCCTCGTCACCGGCCGCATCTCCAGCCTGGTGCAGCGGCGGCTCGTGCTCCCCATGCCGGACCCGCTCGACCTCACGCTGGCGGGCCTGCCACCCGAGCAGGCCCAGGGCCACCGGGGCGTCGGCCGAGCCATCGACGTGCTGACCGGCCACCACGTGCAGATTGCCCACGTCGGCGCAGATCCTTCGCCGGCCGGCCAGGAGGCGGCGACGGCTCACGTCGCCGAGCGGCTGCGAGCCAGCCACGCAGCGGAGGGTGTGGACCCCGGCACCCTGCCCTGGCGCGTCACGTCACTCCCCCGCACCGTGTCGTGGAACGATCTGCCCCCGAGCCGGCCCGGCCGGCTCCTGCTGGGGCTCGGCGGTGACGACGCGCGGCCAGTCGGGTTCGACGCCGAGCAGGTCGGCCGCCGCGTCGTCGTGGTGGGCGGGCCCCGGAGCGGCCGCAGCACTGTGCTGGCCGTGATGGCACGCCGCCTGGCCGAAGCAGGGCGCCCGACCGCGTTGGTCGCGACCCGGCGCACGCCGCTCAGCTGGCTGAGCGCCGTCCCGGACGTCCATCTCGTGTCCGCCCACGACAGCGACCAGCTCCGACGGCTGCATCAGGTCCATCCGGGCCTCTCCGTCCTCGTCGACGATGCGGAGGGACTCGACGGCAGCCCGGCGGAGCGGGTGGTCCTCGACGTCGCACAGCAGCTGGACGAGACCGGGGCGTGGTGCGCGGCGGCGGTCGATGCACGCCGGGCTCCCGGGCTCTACCGCGGCGTGGTGCCCGATCTCGCCCGCCACGGCACCGGTGTCGTGCTCTCCCCGACGTCGCCGTCCGATGGTGACCTCCTGGGGATCCGCGCCGACGTCGCCCAGCACCGTGTTCCCGGGCGGGGACTCATCGTCCTCGACGGCGTGGCCCTGCCGCTCCAGGTGGCCGACCCCGGGCTCCTCCCGGCGCCCCGCCCGTCACAGGAGATCGGACCGGCGACGTAGTCGACACGGGCTGTTCACCGGCAGGCCACCCCAGGCTCACCCGTGAGGTCCGCCACGGTCCCTAACGTCGCGAGCGTCCCGCCCAACTGCCCGGCGGGCACAGACCTCACGAGGAGCATCACGTGTCCCCGAAGCTACTTCCGCTGATCACCGGCGTGCGCCACGGCTCGCGCAGCCACATGACGTGCGAGTTCAAGTGCGGCAACGCCTGTGACCAGCCGGTTCCCAACCAGAGCGCCAACCCCGAGATGGCCGACGTCATCACGGGTGCGATCGCCCGCCGCTCGATGCTCAAGGGCTCGGCCGTCGGCGCCGGGGCCCTCGTCATCGGCGGCCTCAGGCCGCAGGCTGCTGCGGCCTCACCCGCGACCACGGGCACCGGTCAGGCGGCCGGTAGCCGGGTCGGAGGCAACGTCGGGACCGCTGCCTTCACGCCCGTGGCACCGAACATCGAGGACAACGTCGTCACCGCTGCCGAGTTCCGGCACAACGTGGTCATCCGCTGGGGCGACCCGGTCGAGGCCGACGCGCCCGCCTTCGACGTCAACCGGCAGACGCCTGAGGCGCAGGCCAAGCAGTTCGGCTACAACAACGACTACGTCGGCGTGCTCCCCCTCGACGGGCGTCGCGCCCTGCTCGTGACCAACCACGAGTACACCGACGAGTACCTGATGTTCCCGACCGGCACGCACGACGCGGCAACGATCAAGCGGATCGCCCTCGCGGCACACGGGATGGCCGTCGTCGCCATCGAGCGCGGCTCGAAGCCCGGCTCCTGGGTCCGGTCCGACCACCGCAAGAGCCGCTACAACCGGCGGATCACGGCGCACACCGAGTTCACCGTGAGCGGGCCCGCCGCGGGGCACGACCTGCTCAAGACGGATCTCGACCCCTCGGGCGCGAGGATCCTCGGCACGCTCAACAACTGCGCCGGCGGCACGACGCCGTGGGGCACCGTGCTCTCCGGCGAGGAGAACTTCAACCAGTACTTCGACGCCTCGGCGGCCCCTGACCCTGCGCTCGTCCCCGCCTACGCCCGTTACGGGCTGCGCACCACGCAGGGCCTGAGCAGCCGCGCCTGGTCCGAGGTCGACGAGCGCTTCGACCTCGCCCGGCACCCGCAGGAGCCCCACCGGTTCGGGTGGGTCGTCGAGCTCGACCCGATGGACCCGACGTCGACGCCCGTCAAGCACACGATGCTCGGCCGGTTCAAGCACGAGGGCGCCAACGTCACGGTGGCCGCCAACGGCCACGTCGTCGCCTACATGGGTGACGACGAGCGGGGCGACTACATCTACAAGTTCGTCTCACGCGACACGTACCGCGCCGACAGCTCGGCAGCGTCACGCCGGCACAACATGGCGCTGCTCTCCGCCGGCACGCTCTACGTCGCCCGCTACACCGGCGACGGGAGCGCCGACGGCATCCACGACGGCACCGGCGTGTGGATCCCGCTCACGAGCGACACCGAGTCGTTCGTGCCGGGCATGTCGGTCGCCGAGGTCCTCGTCTTCACCCGCCTGGCCGCCGACAAGGTCGGCCCGACGAAGATGGACCGGCCCGAGGACGTCGAGCCCAACCCGGTCAACGGCCGGATCTACGCGGCGTTGACCAACAACTCGCGGCGCGGCACCGCCTTCGCGGCAGACGAGGCCAACCCGATCACCGAGAGCCACGTCCGTGACGAGCTCGGCGGTCCCCTCGTCAAGAAGGCCGGCAACCGCAACGGCTACGTCCTGGAGATGACCGAGGACGGCGGCGACCACACGGCGACGACGTTCACGTGGGACCTGTTCCTCGTGTGCGGCGACCCGCAGGCCCCGGAGACCTACTTCGGCGGCTACGACAAGACGAAGGTCAGCATGATCTCGTGCCCCGACAACGTCGCGTTCGACGCGGTCGGCAACCTCTGGATCTCCACCGACGGCGCCAAGCTCGGCTCCCACGACGGGCTCTTCCGCGTGCCGGTCGACGGTCCGGAGCGGGGCAACGTGCAGCAGTTCCTGACGGTGCCGGTCGGCGCCGAGACCTGCGGTCCGCTGATCACGGAGGACCAGCTGTCCGTCTTCATCGCGGTCCAGCACCCGGGTGAGACCGACGGTGCCAGCTTCGAGAACCAGTCGAGCACGTGGCCGCACACCGACGGCTTCCCGCGGCCGAGCATCGCGGTGGCCTACCGCGGGTGATCCCGCTGCCGTGCTGGCGTGCCGCGCGAGCCAGAACCCCTT
>NZ_JAPFQL010000028.1 GCF_028446585.1 Intrasporangium calvum | reverse complement strand
GCCGATGCCCTGACGGGCACGGTCGACCGGACGGCGTCAGCCGCGGTCGACCGGACGGCGTCAGCCGCGGTCGACCGGAACGGCCGTGACGCCGTGCTCACCGGCGACGACGACGACCTCGCCCTCGCCTCGCCCAGCCACGACGGCGACAAGCTCCTCGAGCGCCCAGGGCCCGGCCACCCCGTCGGTCCGCGCCCACAGCTCGACGCGTCCACCGGTGCGCCGCGCGAGCGCCTGCGCGATCTCCGGGTCGGGCGGACCAACGAGCAGCACGAAGCGCGCCCCCCGTTCGCGCGCCTGGACATGGTCGCGGTCTCCGCGGTAGACGCCCCAGTGGTAGGCCGACAGCAGCCCCGCGGCGACGATGACCGCGACGGGGAAGCGCAGCCCCCGGACGGTCTCCGCCGTGACTCCTTGCCCGAACAGGTCCTGCAACAGGACGTAGACGCCAAGGAGCAGCGCCACGACAGCTGCAACCCCGGCCACGCCGAAGAGGAGGAAGACGTAGATGCGCCGCGTCGGCGACCCGTGTTCCTCGTCCGGGTGCGCCGCCGCTGCCGCCTGGATGCGGCGCCAGAAGAGCCACCAGACGGGACCCCCGACGAGGATCAGCGTCAGGCCGCCCAGCATCGTGTTGAGCGCGCTGGGTGCACCCGAGAGGATGTCACCGGACCCGGCTGCCGCTTCGAAGACGGCGACGACGAGCATCATCAGCCCCGCGGCCGCCGCGACGAGCCCGACGCCCGACATGGCGTACTCGTAGATCCGCCGCACCTCGGTGCGCTCCGAGACGGACTCGGGCGCCTGCTCCGCCTGGAGGACGGCACGGTGGTACCACCAGATCAGCGCCCCCACGAGCGCAGCACCCAGCGATGCGGGCGCGGAGTCGAAGTGCGACGCCGCCGAGCCGGACGCCGGCTCGCCCACCACCCAGACAAGCACGTCGTAGAGCAGCAGGCTGGCCGAGGCGACGGCGGTGACGAGGCCGGCGGCGACGCCGGCGAGCAGGACGTAGGCCAGCCACAGCGGCGAGCGCCGGTAGCGCGTCGAGGGGACGACCCAGTAGACCAGCCAGGCGGTCAGGCCGACGGCCAGCGTGATGGCCCCCGGCAGGAAGAGCTCGTCGCCGCCGGCGAAGAACGAGTCGCGAGTGAACCCGAAGAAGGTCGCGAAGACGTCGCCCAGCAGGCCCGTGGCCCCGACAGCCGCCACGACCAGACCGACGATGGCGGCCAAGAAGCGGTGCGGGGCAAAGGCGTCAGCAGGCAGCAGCCGCCGGCTCACCCACCAGTGCGCGAACCAGAGCAGCCCCCACACGAGCAGGCCGGCCATGGTGGAGGCGGACCCGCCGCGCACCCCCGTGGCCCACGAGAGCGTCTCGTGCAGGGCAACCATGGCGGCGACCAACGTGCCGAGGCTGGCCGCGGTCAGGTAGAGGTTCCAGGCCGGCGAGCGGGCCTCGCGCGGGTCGGCGCGGAAGCGCCGCACCGTCCAGGCCGCCACCATGGCGAAGAGCGGGACGCCGACGACGGTGAACGCGGTGTACAGCGCCAGCAGTCCCGGATCCTCGGCGACGGTCGAACCCAGGTCGAAGAGCCGGCCGAGCAGGCCGGCAAGGCCGACACCGGAGACCCACAACAGGCCGAAGAGCAGGAGGTACTGGAAGAACCGCCGGATGCCGTGGCCCTCGCCCGGCTGCGGAGCTCCGCGGCGCGAGACGCGTCGCACGCCCCAGACGACGAGCCCGATGATCAGCAGGAGGGGCAGGAGGCCGCTGAAGAAGCCGAGAACCTCCATGACCTACTCCTTCCAGCAGTCGTAGAGCGGCCAGGGCACACCGGTGATCCGCCAGTCGCCCGAGGAGCGGACGAGCCGGTAGCTCTGCGGCTCGCGGTACTCGGACGTCTCGAACGGGCCCCCGGAGCCGAAGACGAGGTCGACGCGCACCGTGGCCGAGTCGGCGTTCTGGGTGCTGTCGACGAGGACGACCCGGGTGGCGGACATGCCGGAGGTCCCGGCGCGGTCGAGGTCGCCGACGTCGCAGTCGCCGGCGGGGTCCAGCCAGCGGGCCGCCTCGTCGGCACGGCCGTCGAGTGCCGCGTCGACGTAGGCCTGGACGGCGGCTTCCGGGCTGCCGGCGTCCAGGCGCGCACTGGGCCGTCCCCGGGAGACCAGCGCTGCGACGACGGCGAGGACGACGATGCCTGCGAGTGCGATCGCGAGGATGCGGTTGGCCCTGCTCACCTGCCCATCATCCTGCTGGTTCGGGCCGTTGCGCGGCAGGTTGTGACGGGCGAGTCACGGCCTGCGCATCGGCGTCACTCGGCCAGCCACGCGGCATACGCGTCGAAGGTGTAGGTCCGGCCCAGGAAGTCCTGGACGAGGTCGGCGGCATCGTGGCGGCCGCCCGGCGCAAGGACCTTGTCGCGGTAGGCGCCGGCGACCTCCGGGTCAAAGAGGTCGTGCCGGTCGAAGGCCGAGAACATGTCCTTGGCGATGACGAGCGACCACATGTAGGTGTAGTAGCCGGAGCTGTAGCCGTCGAGGTGCCCGAAGTGGCAGTGCATGTGGGTCCCCTCGATGTAGGGAAACACCGAGTATCGCCCCATCAGCTCCTGCAGCCGGCCGGTCAGGTCGGTGGTCGCGTTGACGTGGAGGTCGTAGGAGAGGGCCGCGTAGAACATCTGCGTCCGGGCGTCGTAGCCCTTGCCGAAGTCATCCGCTCGCCGCATCGCCGCGACGAGGTCGGCCGGGATCGTCTCACCGTCAGCGTTGCGCGCGAACGTGGCGAGGACGTCGGCGTCCCAGGCCCACTCCTCGAGCATCTGGCTGGGGGACTCGACGAAGTCCCACTCGGTGGCCACCCCGGAGAACCGCACCCACTCCTGGTCGCCGGCGACGACGTGGTGCACGAGGTGCCCGAACTCGTGGAAGAGCGTGACCACCTCGTCGTGCTCCATCAACCCACGGTTGAAGTTGCAGACGAGCACTCCCTCGGCGAGCTGCTGCCCACGGACCCCGCGGACGAGGTCGAACTGGGCGGCATGCTTGTACTTGCCGTCGCGAGGGTGCAGGTCGAGGTGGATCCGCCCGATCCGCCGGCCGCGGAGGGCCACGTCGTAGGTGGCCACCTCGTCGTGCCAGGTCGGCGCGTCCGTCACGGGCAGCCACTCGAGGCCGAAGAGGCGGCCGGTGACGTCGAGCAGGCCCTGCCGGACGGCCTCGAACGGGAAGTAGGTGCGCACCCGCTGGGCATCGACCGCGAGCTGCTCCTTGCGGACGAGTTCTGCATAGTGCGGGACGTCGGCGCCGTCGATGTCGGTCGCGTCGGGGCGGTCCTGTCGCAGCCGCTCGAGCAGCACGGCCTTGTCGCGGGCGGCGCTGGCAGCGGCGAGGTCGGTGATCCGGTCGATGAAGTCGGCGATCGCGCTGCCGTTGCCGATCATCTTGACCTCGGCGTCGTAGTCGGCCCAGGACGCGTAGCCGAGCAGGGCGGCCGTCTCGCGGCGGACCGCGAGGATCTCCTGGAGGACTGCGTCGTTGGCCGGCCAGCCGATCGTGAGGAACTCCTTGACGAGAGCGCGGCGAGCCTCCGCGTCCTTGGCGAAGGTCCGGAAGGGCACCACGTCGGGGTAGTCGGTCGTCACGGTGACGAGACCCTCGCCGTCGGCGGGGTGGGCGTCGATCCAGTCCTGGGGCATCCCCTCGAGCTGCTCTGGACGAACGCGGATCGACCGGACGCCCTCGCGGATGTTCTTGCTGAAGTCCTGGCTGAGGAGCAGACCCTGCTCGCTCAGCTCACGCAGGCGAGACCGGGTGGCCTCGTCCCGGTCGACGCCGGACCGGCGGAAGTCGCGCAGGGTCCGCTCCAGCAGCCGCCTCGCGTCGCTGTCGAGCCCACTGGCGTCAACGCGGGCGAGCACCGCGTAGAGGTCCTGGTCGAGGCCGAGGTCGGTGTCGAGCTTCTGCACCGCCTGGGCGACCAGCTCGGCCCGGTCGCGGACGTCCTTGTCGGGGTGGACCTCGGCGAAGAGGGAGCCGACGGCGGCCGCATTGGAGAGGGCGACCTGCGCGTCGTTCCAGAGCCGCAGCACGTCGAGCGCGGAGGTCGGCGTCGAGACCTTGAGCTCGTCGACGAGGGACTGGCAGCGGGCGAGCTCGTCGTCGCCGCGCCGGCCGACCCAGTCGAGCCAGGTGTTGTCGGTGGGCAGGGCGAGAGGCATCGGCTCAGTCGGGTGCACCACGGCACTGTATGCCGCTGGGCTCGCTCCCTGCTGGAGGTTTCCTCTCGGGGTGGCTCAGTCCCAGAGGCGCAGCGATCGGCTGAAGATCTGGGTCAGGTCCTCGGGCGTCACCGTCCTCGGGCTGGTGGCGAGGAGTCGCTGTTGCTTGAGGGCGCCCGCGACGAGGCCGTCGATGTCCGACTCGGCGTAGCCGACTGCGTGCAGACCGTTGGGCAGGTCGAGGTCGCGCATGAGGTCCACGAGGATCCCGGGCAGGACGTCTCGGGGACTGCCGTCCCACGGGCCGCGGTGGTCCGGGTCGAGCAGCTCGGCCGCAGCCAGGTGCCTGGCCGGACTCGCCTCGAAGGTCCAGCGGAAGGCCTCGGGTGCGGTGAGAGCGACCGCCATGCCGTGCGGGACCATGGCCTCGTCCGGCGGGTAGTCCCGCGGTCGGAAGTCACGGACCTGGCCTGCGATGGGATAGGCGTTGGCGTGCGGGACGTGGACACCGGCGTTGCCGAAACCGAGTCCGGCGAAGGTCGCGGCGAGCGCCATGTCGGCGCGGGCGGAAGGGTCGCCACCGGACTGGACGGCTGCCCGGAAGGCGCGCGAGAGCAGGGACATGGAGCGTTCAGCCCAGAGGTCCGCCACCGGGTTGGCACCGCAGTAGGGGACGCGCTGCTCGGGAGCCTTGCGGTCGAAGCTCGTGTAGGGCCGCGCCGTCCAGCTCTCCAGGGCGTGGCACAGGATGTCCATCCCCGCGCTGGCGGTGACACCGCGGGGCTGGGTCTCGGTGAGGCCGGGGTCGACCACGGCCAACGTCGGCCGGAGCCGCTCGTGACTGATCCCCGTCTTGACCTTGAGGGCGAGGACGTCGAGGACGCAGATGGTGGTGCTCTCCGCGCCGGTCCCGGTGGTCGTCGGGACCGCGACGAGCGGCAGCAGCGGGTTGGCCGGCGGCTGCCCCCTGCCGATGGGCGCGTTGACGTAGTCGAGGAGGTCACCGGGGTTCGTCAGCATCAGGTTGACGGCCTTGGCCGTGTCGATCGACGAGCCGCCGCCGATGGCCAGCACCGCCTCGAACGGGCCGTCCGCACGGGCCCGGTCCACCGCGGACCGGAGACTGGCGTCCGTCGGCTCCACGTGTGCCGAGTCGTGCACGACCGGCTCGATGGCGTGGGCCCGCAGCTGGTCGGCCACCCGTCCCGGCGCGCCGGTGTCGAGGACCCCCGGATCGGTGACGATGAGCACGCGTCGCGCGCCGAGCTGGGCCACGTCGTACCAGATCTCGTCTGCGGCGCCGGGACCGTAGCGCAGTCGCGGAGCGGCGTAGGTGAAGACCGACTCGTTCATGCGCCCACCTTCCCAGCCGACGCGGGGTGAGCGGTGGATCAGGAGGGAAGAGACGCCATCGCAGCGCGCAGTGTCCTGGGACGCGGTTGGCAGACCGGACAGGAGAAGGACGACCGGTTCATGAACTGCTCTCGGCGCATCAAGGTGCCGCAGCGGTCGCAGGGGGTGCCTTCCCGGCCATAGGCGTGCAGCGACCGGTCGAAGTAGCCGCTGGCGCCGTTGACGTTGACGTAGAGCGCGTCGAAGCTCGTGCCACCTTGAGTCAGGGCCTCGGCCATCACGTCGCGGGCGTGGTCGAGCACCCGGCTCAGGACGGGCTTGGTGAGCGTCGCGCAGATCCGCTCCCCGTGCACCTGGGCCCGCCAGAGAGCCTCGTCCGCATAGATGTTGCCGATGCCGGAGACCAGCGACTGGTCGAGCAGGGCTCGCTTCACCGCGCTCTGCCTCAGCTTCATCCGTCGCACCACGGATGGCTGGTCGAACGATGCTTCGAACGGGTCCGGCGCGATGTGATGCACCGCGTCGGGGATGCCGTCGTGGGCGAGCGGCGAGAGGGCCAGCCCTCCGAAGGTCCGCTGGTCGACGAACCGCAGCTGGGGACCCTCGTCGGCGAAGTCGAAGATCGCGTGGCAGTGCTTCTCCCGGGGTGCGTCACCCGGCTTGACGAGCATCTGACCGCTCATCCCCAGATGGATGATGAGGGCCTCGTCGCCGTCGAGGACGAGCCAGAGGTACTTGCCGCGACGGGCGGCGGCAGTCACGGTCGTCCCACGGACCCGGTCGGCCAGGTCCTGTGGTCCGGCGACGTGCCGCCGGGCCACGCGCAGTCCGGTGATGGCCGCCTCGGCGATGCGCCGACCGACGACGTGCTCGGCCAGTCCCCGACGGACGACCTCGACCTCAGGCAGCTCAGGCATCGCTCGTCAGGCCGGCCGGTCCGCACTCGCTGGTGTGGTGGCACCCGCGACGTCTGCGCGGCGTCGGTCGAGCGTGTGCCAGGCCTGCTTGGCGGCCTTCTGCTCTGCTTCCTTCTTGCTGCGGCCGTGCCCCTCGCCCAGGACCTCGTCACCGAGGACGACCCGGGCGTGGAACTCCTTCTCGTGGTCGGGCCCCTCCTCGTCGACCCGGTACTCCGGAGCGCCCTGCCCGACGGCGGCGGCGACCTGCTGAAGGCTCGTCTTCCAGTCGAGGCCCGCGCCGAGTGTGGCCGCCTCCTCGAGGATCGGGTCGAAGTGGTGGTGGATGAACTGGGCGGCGCGCTCGATGTCGGTGGAGAGGAACACCGTGCCGATGAGGGCCTCCATGGTGTCGGCCAGGATCGACGCCTTGTCGCGGCCGCCAGTGGCCTCCTCACCCTTGCCGAGCATGACGAACTGGCCCAGGTCGAAGGTGCGGGCCACGTCGGCGAGCGCGCGCATGTTGACCACGGCCGCCCGAAGCTTCGCCAGCTGCCCCTCGGGCAGGTCAGGATGCGTCCGGTAGAGGGTGTCGGTCACGACGAGCCCGAGCACCGAGTCGCCGAGGAACTCCAGACGCTCGTTGTTGGGGACGCCGCCGTTCTCGTAGGCGTAGGAGCGGTGCGTGAGGGCACGCAGCAGCAGCGGCTCGTCGATCTCCTGTCCGACCACCTCTTGCAGGTGGGCGAGCAGGGCATCGACGGGCCGCTGCGGGACCGCCACCACACCCGCGTCGCCGTCGCTCACGGGGGTGCTCACGGCCGGGTCAGGCCTGGTGCTCGGTGCGCTCGGCTGCGGCGTAGTAGCGACCCTTGTACGTGCCGCAGGACGGGCACGCGATGTGGGGCTGGGCGGCGGCACCGCACTGGGGGCACGTGGTCAGCGTGGTCGGCGTAGCCTTCCAGTTCGCGCGACGCGAACGGGTGTTGGACCGCGACATCTTCCGCTTCGGGACAGCCACGTCAGTTCCTCTTCTCTTGCGGGTCGTCCGCCAGCAGTCCGCTGAGCGCCGACCATCGTGGGTCAATCACTTCATGGTGGTGGTCCGGGTCGTCCGCGAGGCGCGCTCCGCACTCGGAGCACAGCCCCGGGCAGTCCTCCCGACACACCGGCTGGAACGGCAGCGCAGGCACCACTGCGTCCCGGAGCACGGGCTCGAGGTCGATCAGGTCGTCCACGAGCTCGTACACGTCATCCTCGTCCGAGTCGCCCGCCACCTCGTGGTGGTGAGCAGCCCGATCGGCGTAGGCGAACAGCTCCTGGAATCGCACGTCGAGCTCGAGCTCGACGGGATCCAGGCACCGCACGCAGGCGCCGGTCGCCGTGCCGGAGACCGAACCCGTGACCAGAACTCCCTCGACGACCGACTCGAGTCGCACGTCGATCTCCACCGGCGAGCCGGCCTTGATCGCGATGACCTCGGTGCCGAGGTCCTCGGGGAGCACCACTGTCCGCTGGAGCTCGTGCATCGCCCCGGGTCGCCTGTGCAGCTCCCGGGTGTCGAGCACCAGGGGCGAACGGGGATCGGGACGGTCCATGACTCCTGCAAGCGGTAGATGTGGGTTCGGTCCGCGCCAAGGCAGACGTGGACCGACGTCCAAGGCTACCGGAGTGGGTAGGCACGCCCCAAATCAGCGCAGTCGGGTCAGCAGCGCCTCGAGAACGGGCTCCGGGACGAGCCCAGAGACGTCGCCACCGAAGCGGACGACCTCCTTGATGAGGGAGCTGGAGACGTGCTGCAGGTCTGGTGCCGCTGAGAGGAAGAGGGTCTCGACGCCGGTGAGGTGGCGGTTCATGTGGGCCATCGGCAGCTCGTAGGCGAAGTCGGTCCCGCCCCGCAGTCCCTTCACCATCGAGGAGGCGCCCACCTCGAGGCAGACGTCGACCACGAGCCGGTCGGCCCAGGCCGCGATCCGCACGTTGTCCAGGTGGGCGAGAGCACCGTGCAGCAGGTCCAGCCGCTCGTCGACGGCGAACGTGCCCTGCTTGGCCTGGTTGTGCAGCACGGCGACGACCACCTCGTCGAAGAGCGCGGCCGCGCGCTCGATGACGTCGATGTGCCCGTTGGTGACCGGGTCGTAGGAGCCGGGGCAGAGGCAGCGTCGCGGTGCGGTCGTCACGGGCTTCAACCTACGCGACACCGCCGCTGATCGGAGGCTCGGCGAACCAGATGGTCGTCTCTCCGTAGCGCTTCTCCCCGGACAGCTCCAGGCCCGGCGGCCAGGAGGGCTGCGGTGATCGGGTGGAGCGCTCCACGACGACGAACGCCTCGGGCCCGAGCCAGCCCTGCTCGACCAGGGCGGTGAGGACGTCGCCGAGCGCAGCCTCACCGACGTCGTAGGGCGGGTCGATGAGGACGAGGTCCATCCGGATCCCGGCCGGCGGCCCGCCGCGAAGCACCCGTTCCACCGTGTCGGTGATCACCCGGACGCCGGGGATCCCGACGACGTCGATGTTGGCGGCGATGACCTTGGCAGCCTTCTTGTCCGACTCGACGAGCAGGACGAGCGAGGCGCCCCGGCTCGCTGCCTCGAGCCCGAGAGCGCCGGAGCCGGCATAGAGGTCGAGGACGTGGGTCCCGTCGAGCAGGCCATGGTGCTCCAGCCTGCTGAAGAGCGCCTCCCGCACCCGGTCAGAGGTCGGCCGGGTGCCCGACCCGGCGGGGGTGCGCAAGGTGCGCCCTCCGGCCGAGCCACTGATGATTCGGGTCATCTCAGCCTCGCTCCAGCCAGACGGCCTGGTCCTCGTCGAGGCGGGTCGCCACGGCCGCGGCGAGCGCGGGATGCCTTCGCAGCTGCGCATCTGTCTCGACGAGCGCGAAGGCGTCCTCCCGAGCCTCGGCGATGATCTCCTCGTCCTCGGGGCGCGTGAGCCGCAAGTGGCGGATCGAGCCGCTCCGTCCGCTCTGGCGGGCGCCCAGCACGTCGCCCTCCCGGCGGAACTGAAGGTCCGCCCGCGCGAGCTCGAAGCCGTCAGTGGTGGCCGCGACGAGGTCGAGCCGCTCGCTGGCCGGCTCCCCCGGGTCCTTGGTGACGAGGAGGCACAGGCCGGGGACCGTCCCTCGACCGACCCGGCCGCGCAGCTGGTGCAGCTGCGAGATGCCGAAGCGGTCGGCGTCGATGACGACCATGACCGAGGCGTTGGGGACATCGACGCCGACCTCGATGACCGTGGTCGCCACCAGGACGTCGATGTCGCCGGCGGCGAAGGCACGCATCGTCGCTTCTTTGCTGTCCGCGTCGAGCCGACCGTGCAGCACCCCGATCCGCACGCCGGCGAGCTCCGGCTTGGAGCTGAGCTCATGCCACATCGTGTAGACACCCGTGAGCTCGCGGGCGGGGGCTGGCTCTGGGCCCTCGTCACCGTCGGGCCACTCGCCTTCGCCCTCGTCGAGCTGGGACCAGTCGACGGGCTCCCAGTCCACGGCGTCCTCCTCGGACGTGTCTGAGGAGAGCAGCGAACCGGGGTCCGGGTCACCGATCCGCGGGCAGACGACGTAGGCCTGGTGCCCCTGTGCCACCTCCTCGGCCACCCTCTGCCAGGTCCGCTCCATCCAGCCCGGCTTCTCGGCCCTGACGACGTGGGTGGCGATCGGGGACCGACCACGCGGCAGCTCACGGAGCGTGGAGGTCTCCATGTCGCCGAAGACGGTCATCGCCACGGTGCGCGGGATCGGGGTCGCGGTCATGACGAGCACGTGCGGCGGGGTCGCCCCCTTCTCGCGCAGGGCATCCCGCTGCTCCACGCCGAAGCGGTGCTGCTCGTCGACGACGACCAGTGCGAGGTCGGCGAACTGGACGTGCTTCTGGATGAGCGCATGGGTCCCGATGACGATGCCTGCGGCACCGGAGGCGGCATCGAGCAGGGCCGCGCGCCGGGCCCCGGCGCTCTGGCTGCCGGTCAGCAGCGCGACCTTGGTGCCGATGTCGCTGCCGCCCAGCATCCCGCCCATCGCGAGATCGCCGAGCATGCCGGAGATCGAGCGGTGGTGCTGCGCGGCCAGGACCTCGGTCGGGGCGAGGAGGGCCGCCTGTCCTCCGGCGTCGACGGCAGCGAGCATCGCCCGGAGCGCGACCACCGTCTTGCCCGAGCCCACCTCTCCCTGGAGCAGCCGGTGCATCGGGCGGTCGCGGCCGAGCTCGGCCAACAGGACGTCGCCGACGACGCGTTGGCCCTCGGTCAGCTCGAAGGGGAGGCGCCGATCGAACGCGGCGAGCAGGCCGCCCTCCCGTGGCCGTCTCGGCGTCCCGACGACGGCCTCGGACGCCTTGCGTCGTTGGGCGAGGATGGTCTGGAGCACGAACGCCTCGTCGTACTTCAAGCGGCGCATTCCCGGGTCGGGCCGCTCGGTGAGGCGGGGGCGGTGGACCAGCTCGAGGGCGTCGGCGCGGCCGAGCAGGGAGCGACGCTCCCGGAGGTCGTCCGGTACCGGCTCTCGCAGGTGGTCCACGCTGTCGAGTGCCTGGTGGACCAGCTTGCGCATCCGGAAGGCGTTGAGCTTGCCGGTCACGGAGTACACGGGCACCCAGTGCGTGCGGTAGTACTCCACCTCGGACTCTGCCTCGTCCTCGCCGATCAGCTCGTAGTCGGGGTGCGTCAGCTGGAGCCGGCGACCGTAGGCGCCGATCTGGCCGACGAAGAAGCCACGCACGCCGGGCAGCAGCTTGCGCTCGTGCCCGTAGGCGTTGAAGAACGTCACGTCCAGCTGGTTCCCGGCTGCATCCGCGAGGGTGACGTTGAGCAGCTTCCCGCGTCGGTTCCGCATCGGGCGAGTCGTCGCGGCGGCCACCTCGGCGACGATGAGCACGTTCTCGCCGACGCGCAGGCGCGAGAGGTCCGTGAGCTCGTTGGGCGGGAGGTACTTGCGCGGAACGAGCTCGAGGAGGTCTCCCACGGTCTCCACACCCTTGTTCTTGGCCAGTGCGGCGGCCTCCGGCTTGCGCAGCAGCTTGGTCAGCGGCGAGTCCTCGGTCAGGAGCGGCATGTCACTCCACCCCGACCAGGGCGGTGTAGACCGGCTGACCTCCGTCGATGACCGTGACCTCGACCCCTCGGTGCGCCTCGCGGGCCGTGGCTTCGACGGCCCCGACGATGCCTGCTGGGGCAGCCTCTCCGAGGACGAGCGTGACCAGCTCGCCGCCGCTGGCGAGGAGACGGTGGACCACCTCGCGCACCACCGCCAGCTGGTCGGATCCCACGATCACGATGTCACCGTCGACGACACCGAGAACGTCGCCCGGCTGGCAGGGTCCCCCACTCGTCAGGCCGACCCGGTTGGCGATCGTGACGGCCCCGTGCCGGGTGCCCGCGGCCGCAGCCTGCATCGTCACGAGGTTGGCCGAGGGGACGCGCCGCGGGTCGAAGACCGCGACTGCAGCCACCCCCTGGACCGCCGTCCTGGCTCTCACGACGTGGGCTTCGATGCACTCGTCGGCCACGACCCGAGCCGCCGCCGAGGCGGCGAGCTCGGTGTCCGTGTCGTTGGGCAGCACGACCACGCCGCGGACGCCGGTCGCGTGCTGGGCGCGAATGGCGTCGATGAACTGACCGGTCGTCGCCCGGTGTCCGGGACCGGACGAGATGACGGTGGCCCCGATCTCCCCGAAGACGTCCGCCAAGCCGCGACCCGCGGCGCAGGCGACGACACCGGTGACGGTGTCGACCGAGCTCGTGGCCGCCGCGGCGGCATCCGTCCCGGTCGCGGCCGGGCCGTGGTCCTCAGTGGCGGAACCGGGACTGGCGAGCCGCGTGATGCGCACTCGGTGCGGCCGGCCGGCCTCGATGCCGGCCTCGACGGCGGCCCCCGGGTCGTCGACGTGGGCATGGACGTTCCACTCTCCGTCTCCGCCCACCACGAGGACGGAGTCGCCGAGCTCCACGAGCCGTGTGCGCAGTCGATCGACGCGTCCTTCGTCCTCGACGGCGAGCAGGTACATGACTTCGTACTCCGGGCCCGGGGGCTCGTCCGGCGAGACGACGTCGGCGTCCAGAGGGCGGGTGACGGGCGGGGACGCGTGGTCCGGGTGGGTGGGTCCACGACGGTCGGAGGAGGAGAGGCCGAGGACCACCCTGCCGTCGTCACCTGCGGCCAGGCGCTCGAGACACTCCAGCACCAGCACCAAGCCGGCGCCACCCGCATCGACCACCCCGGCACGCGCCAGGACGGGCAGCTGCTCCGGGGTCCGGGCCAACGCCTCCTGCGCGGACGCCAGCACCCGTTCGGTCAGCGCGTGCAGCCCGGCGACACCGTCTGCCTGCGCGGCCGCCGCCGCGACTGCAGCGGCCCGCGACACCGAGAGGATGGTGCCCTCCTTGGGATCGGTCACCCCCTGCCATGCGCGTTCGTCCGCTCGGGCGAGACCAGCGACGAGGTCCGGGGCCGCGATCTGCGCGCTCTCGCCGAGACCCTCCGCAAGGCCGCGGACGAGCTGGCTCAGGATCACCCCGGAGTTGCCACGCGCTGTCCACAGCATGTGGCTCGCGAAGTCCCTGAGCAGGTGGGCCACGTTGTCCGGTGACGGCTCGTCCGCGGGCCGAGCCAGCATCCGGTCGATGGCGGCGTCGAAGGTCAGGTAGAGGTTGGTGCCCGTGTCCCCGTCAGGGACCGGGAAGACGTTGAGCGCGTCGATCTCGGCCCGACGGGCCGCGAGCACGGAGCGGACGAGTACGGCCCAGCGGCGCACTGCATTGACGTCGAGCGCGTCGAGGGTCCCCACGGGGCCCGGGGTCCCGTCTGCCATCCCGCTCCTTCCGTCTGTTCCGCACCCGTCCGGGGGGCGACCTGTCCCCGTGCCGCGACCGGAGGTGGTGTTCGGCAGGCTACTGCGTCATCCCGACGCTCTGCCGACGCGGCCGTCTAACGTTGCCATCGTGTCCACCCGCCCGCCGCTCGACATCCACCGCAAGAGCCGGCCGGGTGCGCCCACCGGCTTCTTCGCGGCCGAGGCAGCGGGGCTCCGCTGGCTCGCCGAGGCCCAGCCCGAAGGCGGGGCACTGGTCGTCAAGGTCCTCGCCGTCGGACACGACCACATCGACCTCCGACGCCTGGTCCCCGCACCTCCCACCCCAGTGGCGGCCCGCAACCTCGGGAGGGCGCTCGCCGTGACGCACGCGTCGGGAGCTCGCGCCTTCGGGGCACCCCCGGACGGCTGGGCCGGGGCCGCCTGGATCGGAAACCAGCCACAGACCAACGACCCGGAGGACTCGTGGGGGCGCTACTTCGCCGAGCAACGGGTCCGGCCCTTCGTGCGCAGGGCCGTCGACGTCGGCCACCTCGACCCGGATGCCGCCCGCACCATCGACGCTGTGTGCGACCGGATCGCGGACGGCGTCTATGACGACGACCGTCCCCCGGCCCGGATCCACGGGGACCTCTGGGCGGGCAACGTCGTCCACACGGCCGAGGGAGCGGTGCTCATCGACCCCGCGGCCCATGGCGGCCATGGCCTGACCGACGTCGCCATGCTCATGCTCTTCGGCCTCCCCCACCTGCAGGACTTCCTCACCTCCTACGCCGAGGCCGCCGCGCTGCCGCGCGACTGGTCGCGCCTCGTCCCGCTCCACCAGCTCCATCCGCTGGCGACCCACACGGCCTCCCATGGGCCCAGCTATGCACGCGGGCTGCTCGAAGCGGCCCTGGCAGTCCGGTGAACGTAGGCGCCGTTTTGTTCAGTGGGCACCCGGTCGGCTACTCTTGACCGGTTCCCCTTCGCGTCGAGCGGGTGAAGCACGCCCCCGTGGATGTGTCGAGCCTTCAGCCGGAGCCGACGGGAGCATCAGCACTTCGTCAACCCCGACATTCAGGAGATACCCGTGGCTGCCAACTGCGACGTCTGCGGCAAGGGACCGAGCTTCGGTCACAACATCTCGCACTCGCACCGCCGCACCAAGCGCCGCTGGAACCCCAACATCCAGCGCGTTCGGACGCTGGTGGGCGGTGTGACGCCGAAGCGGATCAACGTCTGCACCTCATGCCTCAAGGCGGGCAAGGTCGCTCGCTGACCCCACCGCCTTTCGGAAGGCCGGCTCCCCTCAGGGGCGCCGGCCTTCGCCGTTTCGGAAGTGGTCCCAGCCGCTGTGCTGGGGCCGGACGCCATCCAGCAGCACCCCCGGCTGCTCTCCCTCGGCAGGGCTGCGGACCGCCCCGATGACGTGCCAACCGGCGGGAGCCTCGCCCGGGAAGGTCGCGAGCAGGGAGTGCTCCTCTCCCCCGGCGAGGACGCAGTCCCATGCAGTCTCCTCGCCGACGGCGTCGGAGATCTGAGCGACGAACTCACGCAGGGCATCACGATCCAGCTCCAGGACCACGCCGCTGGCGCGAGCGATCCGACCGCCGTCGCGGACGAGGCCGTCCGACACGTCGAGCATGGCGCTGGCCCCGGCAGCGGCTGCCTCGGGCCCGGCTTCCAGCGGCGGGTCGGGGCGTCGCTGCACGTTGACCGCCTCCGGGTGCCGATCTGCTTGGTCGTGCATCAGCAGGTGCAGACCGGCGGCGGCGAGACCGAGTGAGCCGCGGACCGCCAGCCGGTCACCGGCCCGCGCCCCGGAACGGAGGACCGGCGCCGAACCCGCCCCGGCGAGGTTTCCGAGTGCCGTGACGGAGACCATGACGACTCCGGCCGGCGCCGACGACAGGTCACCACCCAGCACGGCGACCCCGGCCTGCTGACACGCTGCGGCGATGCCCGCTGCGAGGTCGACGACCCAGTCGATCGAGGTCATGGGGTCCGCGACGAGCGTGACCAGCACCCCTGTCGGGCGACCCCCCATCGCCGCGACGTCGGCGAGGTTCTGCGCGACGACCTTGGTGCCCACGTCGGCGCCCGACGACCAGGCGTCGAGCCAGTCCCGTCCGAGGACGACGGTGTCCGTCGTGACGATGGTGCGGCTCTCCGTCGCGAGGACGGCGGCATCGTCGCCCGGCGGCACGATCAGGTCGGCCGAGGGGGCGAATAGCGGCAGGATGCGGCCGAGGACCTCCTCCTCGTCGAGACCGCGGAGTGGGGTGCCACCCGTCAGGCTGGGACCGGTGCGGGTTGACACGAATCACACCTCTTCGTCGCGGTTCGGCGTGGATCACGCCGGTTTCCATGGGACGGGACGTCCCAAGGCAAGGTAGCGTCAGGGCACGGCCCTTGGCACATCGGCTCGCTCGGCGGCTCCGTCTCGACGGCTCCGTCCCGTCGAGCCGAGGCGCTGGGCCCCGGGAGCAGGCTCCCTCCGGAAGACACGCGCAGGTTCGTCAACACAGTGAGGTGACACGTGGTCCAGGCCTACATCTTGATCCAGACCGAAGTCGGCAAGGCGGCGGCGGTGGCTGAGGCGATCGCCAGCATCAGCGGTGTGACTCTCGCCGAGGACGTGACCGGCCCCTACGACGTCATTGCGCGGGTCGAGGCGGCCAACGTGGACGACCTGGGGCGGCTCGTCATCGCCAAGCTGCAGGACGTCCCGGGGATCACCCGCACCCTGACCTGCACCGTGGTGCACGTCTGACGTCCCGGCACATCCCGCGGCCGAGGGCGAGTCGCTCCAAGCGGGCGGCGGCCGCCCTCGGCGTGGTTCTCGTGGTCTCCGCCTGTTCGCGCGCTCCCGAGGTGAGTCTCGCCCCCTTGGCCCAGGAGCCCGTCTGCGCCGACATCTCCTGGCCCACGGAGGTCAGCTCCCTCCCTGCCGTAGAGACCAGTCCTGACCATCCCTCGGTGGCGGCGTGGGGCGATCCGGCGATCCTGGCCCGCTGCGGGCTGCCGGCCCCCGCGCCGACGGTGGACTCGTGCGTCGTCGTCGACGGCGTCGACTGGGTGGTGCGCGAGCTGTCCGACGGCACGGCAGCGGTCACGTACGGCCGCGAGCCGGCCATCGAGGTCCTGGTGCCCGCGTCACATGGGCCGGTGCCCCTGCTGCTGCCGGCCTTCGGCCCGGCGGCCCGGTCCCTGCCCGAGACAGGCCGCCGCTGCATCTGAGAGTGCGCCCCACCCGCCGCAGCGGGTCAGCGCAGCCCGGTGCGCCGCTCCAGGGCCAGGGAGACGAGCTCGTCGATGAGCTCGGTGTAGGACAGGCCCGACGCGGCCCACATGCGGGGGTACA
This sequence comes from Intrasporangium calvum, assembly GCF_028446585.1. GTDB lineage: Bacteria > Actinomycetota > Actinomycetes > Actinomycetales > Dermatophilaceae > Intrasporangium > Intrasporangium calvum_A. The sequence continues at coordinate 19,470 of NZ_JAPFQL010000028.1, read as the reverse complement.
TCGAGTGGGGTGTGAAGCCCGGCATGGTGTTGATCTCGTTGATCAGCACCCGGCCGTCCTCGGTGTAGAAACAGTCGACCCGGGCCAGGCCCTCGCACCCGAGCGAGTCGAACGCCGCCGCCGCGAGCCGCCGGACCTCGTCCGACACGTGCGCCGGCACGTCGGCCGGGCACGTCAGGTCGACGTCAGCCTCGGCGAGGTACTTCGCCTCGAAGTCATAGAACGCGTGGTTGTCGTGGACGGCGACCTCGCCGACGTGAGAGGTCCGTGGCCCGTCGGTGCCGTGCCCCTCGAGGACGGCGCACTCGATCTCGCGGCCCGTGATGCCAGCCTCGACGATCACTTTGGGGTCGTGCTCCCGGGCTGCCTCGATCGCGGACTCGAGCTGAGCGGGGTCATCGACCTTGCTGATGCCCATGGACGACCCGGCTCGGGCCGGCTTGACGAAGACCGGGAAGCCGAGCGCTGAGCAGGCGTCGAGGGCCGCCGCCCGATCCGCCCGCCATGCCCGGTCCGTGATGACGGTGTAGGGGCCGACGGGCAGCCCGTGGCCCGCGAACACGACCTTCATGTAGTGCTTGTCCATCCCGGCTGCCGAGGCGAACACGCCGGACCCGACGTAGCGAATGTCCGACAGCTCGAGGAAGCCCTGCAGCGTCCCGTCCTCGCCGAACGGACCGTGCAGCAGCGGCAGCACGACGTCCACGTCGCCGAGCTCCCGCGGCGGCTGGCCCGCTTCGAGGACGGTGAGGGCCGTCTCTCGCGTCGAGAGGGGCAGCACGACGTGTGACCGGTCGGGGACCACCTCGGGCGTGCGCCCGGCGGTCAGGTCGAAGCGCGCCGGGTCGTCGGCGACGAGGACCCACTGCCCGTCCCGGGACACGCCGATGGGGACGATGTCGTACTTCTCGCGGTCGATCGCGCGCATGACCCCGGCTGCGGTGGCGCACGAGACCGCGTGCTCGGAGGACCGGCCACCGAAGATGATCGCGACCCGGGGACGACGTCCACGGGGTCCGTTCGAGGCGGCGACCGCGGAGTCTGCGTCGGCCGGATCGCTTGGGTGCACGGGCTGCTGGTCGCTGGTCATCAGACGAGACTCTATACGGAGGGCAGGAGGCGGCCCCTAGGCTGATGCGGGTGAGCGAGAACCCCGATCTGCACGTCGACACCGTCCTCGTCTCGGCGGGTCGGCCGGCCCCTGAGCCGGGAGCCGCCGTCAACCCGCCCGTCGTTCTCTCATCGACCTTCCTCGCCGACGGGGCAGTCAACTACGCCCGCGTCGGCAACCCGACATGGCAGGCGTTCGAGGAGGCCGTCGGCCGGCTCGAGGGCGGCCGGGCCCTGGTCCACGCCTCGGGTATGGGAGCCATCTCGGCTGCGCTCGCGCTTCTGCCGGCGGGGGGCACTATCGTCGCTCCGGACACGACGTACAACGGGACGGGTGACCTGCTCCGCGCCTTCGAGGAGGCAGGTGGCGCGGTTCGTCGGGTCGCGGCCATCGACACCGACGGCTTCCTGACGGCCCTCGACGGAGCCGACCTCCTCTGGCTCGAGTCGCCGACCAACCCGCTGATGGACGTCATCGACCTGGCCACCGTTCTGGGAGCCGCGCGAGCGGGCGGTGTCGTCAGTGTCGTCGACAACACGCTGCCCACGCCTCTCGGCTGCCAGCCCCTCACGCTCGGGGCCGACGTCGTCGTCCACTCGGCGACGAAGTACCTGGCCGGACACAGCGATGTGCTCCTCGGGGTCACCGTGACCGCTGACGACGAGCGGGGGCGGTCCCTTGGCGAGCGCCTCCATCGCCATCGCACCCTGGGCGGGGCGATCCCGGGGCCGATGGAGGTCTACCTCGGCCTTCGCGGGCTGCGCACCCTCGCTCTGCGGCTCGAGCGCGCCACCGCGAACGCCGCCGAGCTCGCCCGTCGTCTGGACGGGCACCCCGGCGTCGAGCGGGTTCGCTACCCCGGCACGGGGGCGATGCTCTCTGTCGACGTGGTGGGCGGGGCCGAGTCGGCCGAGCGCGTCTGCGCCGCGACCCGGGTCTGGGTGCACTCGACGAGCCTCGGCGGGGTCGAGTCCCAGCTCGAGCGCCGGCGGCGTCACCCGTCGGAGGCCCCGACGGTGCCCGACAACCTCGTCCGCCTGTCGGTGGGGATCGAGCACGTCGAGGACCTCTGGGCCGACCTGGACCAGGCGCTCCGCGCGCCCTGAGCCACTTCCGTATGCCGCTGGGCCGGCTCTCCGGGACCCCCACCCTCCCACTCGAGTGGCCCCACCATCCACACCCGGCCTGTCCACACCCGGGCCACTCGAGTTGGGACGCGGGGGGCTTGCGAGGGAAGGTCAGCGCGGGAGCGAGCCCAGCGGCATACGGCTGCTTCTTGCTCCTGTCAGTGGCGCTCTGACTTGAGGTCGCGGGCCATCAGCCGTGGTCCCACCTCGGTGACGGCCTGACCGTCGCGGACCACCCCGACCACCTGCTCGACGATGGGCATGTCGACACCGTGGTGCTGGGCCAGGCTGAGGATGGACTCGCACGACTTGACGCCCTCGGTCGTCTGCTTCATCTCGGCCGTGGCCTCCGCCACCGTCAGGCCGCGGCCGAGCATGACTCCGAAGGAGTGGTTGCGCGACAACGGCGACATGCACGTCGCGATGAGGTCACCGACGCCGGCGAGCCCGAGGAACGTCTGTGGCTCCGCTCCCAGCGCGAGGCCGAGGCGGGTGGTCTCGGCTAGGCCGCGCGTGATGATCGTCGCCTTCGTGTTGTCGCCGAAGCCCATCCCCTCGGCCATTCCGACGGCCAGACCGACAACGTTCTTGGTCGCCCCGCAGATCTCCGTGCCGACGACGTCGTGGGTCGTATAGGGCCGGAAGACCCGTGAAGCGCACGCGGCAGCGACGCGTTCGGCGGCGGCAAGGTCCACGCAGGCGACCGTGCTGGCCGCCGGCTGGTGCAGGGCGATCTCCTTGGCCAGGTTGGGGCCCGAGACGACGACGATCCGCTCCTGCTCGACGCCGGCGACCTGACCGATCACCTCGCTCATCCGCAGCGTGGTGCCGAGCTCGACGCCCTTCATCAACGAGACCACATCGGCGTCCGCCGGGATCGCGTCGCCCCACTCCGCGAGGTTGGCCCGCAGCGTCTGCGACGGGACGGCGAGGACGACGATCTCCGCACCGGCGCACGCCTCGGCCGGGTCGGCGGTCGCCCGGACCGTGTCCGGCAGCTCGAGGTCGGGCAGGTAGTCGCGGTTGCGCCCGGCGTTGATCTGGTCGACCACCGCTTGGCGACGGGCCCACATCGTCACGGTGCTGCCGGCCTCGGCGAGCAGCGAGGCAAAGGCCGTCCCCCAGCTGCCGGCGCTCATCACGGCCACGCGAGTCACGCCGACTCCCCCTGACTCGGCGAACCAGGGCGGGGACGACCGATCTCGTGGTGCTTCATCGGGTCGCCGATCTCGGGCACACCGTGCTGGCGCGGGTCGAAGCGCTCATGGGCGTGCTGCTCGCCGCGAATCTCCTCGAGCAGCTGCGTGATGCGGTCCATGAGTCGGTCCGTCGCCTCGCGCAGTGTCCGCGTGTCGATCGGCTGGTCGTAGAGGTCCGAGAGATCGACCGGCGGCCCGGCCAGCAGGTGCATCGTCTTGCGGGGGAACAGCCGGGGTCGGTGGCCGTAGGGAGAGAGGATCTCCTCTGGCCCCCACTGGGCGACGGGGATCAGCGGGCAGCGGGTCTCGAGGGCGACCCGTGCGGCCCCCGTCTTGCCGCGCATCGGCCACAGGTCAGGGTCCCGCGTGATGGTGCCCTCCGGGAAGATGGCGACCGCCTTGCCCTGGCGGACGGCCTCCACTGCGGCGCGGTAGGCCTGGGCGGCAGCCACGGAGTTGCGGTAGACGGGAATCTGGCCGGCCCGGCGAATCACCCAGCCGACGAAGGGGATGGAGAACAGGCTCTCCTTGGCGAGGAAGTAGGCCTCCCGCCGGTTGTCGTACATGTAGTGAGCGAAGATCAGTGGGTCGATGTAGGAGATGTGGTTCGCGGACACGACGAAGCCGCCGGTCGTGGGGAGGTGCTCGACGCCGCGCCAGTCCCGCTTCGTCAGGGCCATGAGCAGCGGTCGCACCAGGAAGGCGGCGAACCGGTAGGCCAGGGGCAGCCGCGTGGGGCGCGGACCTCTCACTCGTCGGAACCTCTCCTCGGGGCATCCCGGACCGGAACGCCATGGGCCTTCATCTTGTCCACCTCGCGGCGCACTGTCGAGCGTCCGCCCCGCCGGTGAGAGAATTGCACCAGCATGAGCGAGCCGGGCCGCACCCCCTCCCCCACCCGACAGCCGGAGTGGCACATCGTCGTCCCCGTCAAGGCCGCCTCGGTCGGCAAGTCGCGCTTGACCCGGGAACTGGACGCGCTGACGCCAGGCGTCGACCACGAGACGATCAGCAGGGCGCTGGCGCACGACACCCTGGTGGCCGCCTGCCAGACGGTCGGCGCGGCCCACGTCATCCTCGTGACATCGGACGAGCCGGCCGCGAGCGAGTGGGCCAGGCACGGGGCCACGGTCGTTGGCGACCCCGGCCTCGGCCTCAACGCCGCCATCGCCCGCGGGCTCGAGACAGTGGCCCTGGGCACCCCCGTCGCGGCGCTGCTGGGGGACGTGCCCTGCCTCACCGCCGCCGATCTCGCAGCGGCGTTGTCTGCGGCCGTGGCGCACGAGCAGTCCTTCGTGCCCGACGCCTCCGGGGACGGGACCGTCCTGCGGGCGGCCGCAGCCGGACGCTTCACCCCTCGCTTCGGGCCGGGCAGCGCGGCCCGACACGAAACGAACGGCGCGACGAGGCTCGATCTGGACCTGCCGCGCCTGCGCACCGACGTCGACGACGTCGCATCCCTGACGCGGGCCCTCGAGCTGGGTGCGGGATCCGCCACCACGGCGGCCGTCCAGGCTCTCGATCTGCTTGGATGGGCCCATGCAGGCCACGGTCCACGCCTTTGATCCCACCTTGCAGACCGGCAGCGTGATCCGGGATGACGGAGTGCTGCTGCCCTTCGACAGCGCAGCCTTCGAGGGAAGCGGCCTGCGCCTGGTGCGGGTGGGCCAGCGCCTCACGGTCGACGTCCTGAACGACCAGGTGGTGGGGCTGCGGATCGTCGGCGTCTCGCCGCCCAACGGCACCTACTGACAGCGGTCACCGGGCCCGGCCACGATGGCCAGGCCCGGTGACGATGCAGCGGGGGAGCCCGCCCCTCAGCGGGTGGAGGCGCGCTTCGTCGTGCGCTTGGCCGTCGACTTCGCGGCGGTGGCCTTCTTCGCCGGCGTGGACTTCGCGGTGGTCGACTTGGTGGCCGTCGACTTGGTCGCGGTCTTCTTCGCCGTTGCCGTCTTGGCGGTAGCGGTCTTCGCAGCGGCTGTCCTGGCCGTGGACCGCGTCGCGGTCTTGGCGGCCGTCTTCGTCGCCGTCTTCGCTGCCGTCGACTTCGCGGGCGTCGCCTTCTTGGCTGCGGCCTTGGCCGGGGTGGCCTTCTTGGCCGCAGCCTTCGCGGGCGTCGCCTTCTTGGCTGCGGCCTTGGCCGGGGTGGCCTTCTTGGCTGCAGCCTTCTTCGTCGGAGTTGCAGCAACGGCCGCCGAAGCCGTGCCGGCCGAGGCGCGCGTCGCTGCGGAGCCCGTCTTGGCGAGCTTCTTCTGGCCCGAGACGATCTCCTTGAAGTTGGTGCCGGCCCGGAACTTGGGGATGCGCGTCTTCTTGATCTTGACGGTGTCGCCGGTCTTGGGGTTGCGACCCGTGCGCGCCGCGCGGTTGGCCCGCTCGAACGTGCCGAATCCGGTGATGCCCACCTTGCCGCCCTTGTTCACCTCGCGGATGACGATGTCGAGGATGGCCTCCAGGGCATCGGAGGCAACCTTGCGGCTGCCAAGCCTCGCCTCAAGGGCGCCGATCAGCTCTGCCTTGTTCACGTCTTCCCTCCAGAGGACTGTCGGTGTCCACGACCGACGTGCGTCCGGATCGAGTCCGGTTACCCACGACGGTAGGCTCCCGGAGGGTCGAGGTCCATCATCTGGCGCCACTTCTTTCCGTTGTGTCGCAACGGCTTTGGGAGCCTCTCAGCGGATTCAGCAGCCCCCGAACGAGCCGCTGGCCTTGGACGACAGTGACGAAACAGCCTGCCGCCCAGCGGAACTGGGCGGCAGGCGAAGAATCAGGAAACGGGCTCCACCGGGGTCGTGACCGGCTTGTGCGACGGCCGCGACTTCTCGAAGCGGGTGACCTCGTCCTCGTGCCGCAGGGTCAGGCCGATGTCGTCGAGACCCTCCAGGAGCCGCCACCTGGTGTAGTCGTCGATGTCGAAGGGGGCGACGATCTCTCCGGCCGTGACGGTCCGTGAGACGAGGTCGACGGTGATCTCTGCGCCCGGGTTGTTGTCCAGGTACTTCCAGATCAGCTCCACGTCATCCTGCGCCACGACGGCAGTGAGCAGGCCCTGCTTGCCGCTGTTGCCGCGGAAGATGTCGGCGAAGCGCGAGCTGATCACCGTGCGGAAGCCGTAGTTCATCAGCGCCCAGACGGCGTGCTCACGGCTCGAACCCGTGCCGAAGTCCGGCCCTGCCACCAGGACCGAGCCGTGCGCGTAGACGGGGTTGTTGAGGACGAACGACTCGTCCTTGCGCCACGCGGCGAAGAGGCCGTCCTCGAAGCCGGTCCGGGACACCCGCTTGAGGTACTCGGCGGGGATGATCTGGTCGGTGTCGACGTTGCTCCGGCGCAGCGGCACGCCAACGCCCGTGTGGGTCTCGAACTTCTCCATGACTCAGGCCTCCTGAACGACGGGGTGCTCGACGGGGTGCTCGACGGGGTGCTCGACGGCGAGGTCGGCCGGGCTGGACAGGGTGCCCCGGACGGCGGTCGCCGCGGCGACGAGGGGGCTCACGAGGTGGGTGCGGCCGCCCTTGCCCTGGCGGCCCTCGAAGTTGCGGTTCGAGGTCGACGCGCTGCGCTCCCCCGGCGCCAGGGTGTCCGGGTTCATGCCGAGACACATCGAGCAGCCGGGCAGTCGCCACTCGGCGCCGGCCTCGGTGAAGATCGCGTCGAGGCCCTCGGCCTCCGCCTGGAGGCGCACCCGCGCGGAGCCGGGCACCACGAGCATGCGAACACCGTCCGCCACCTTGTGGCCCTTGACGACGGCGGCCGCGGCCCGGAGGTCCTCGATCCGGCCGTTGGTGCACGAGCCGACGAAGACCGTGTCGACCTTGATCTCGCGGAGCGGGGTGCCCGGCTCGAGGCCCATGTAGGTGAGGGCGTTCTGCGCGGCGACCCGGTCCGACTCGTCTGCGAAGGACTCGGGGTCAGGCACCGACTCGCCCAGCGGCAGGCCCTGGCCGGGGTTGGTGCCCCAGGTGACGAAGGGCGTCAGCTCCGATGCGTCCAGGTCGACCTCGGCGTCGAAGACGGCGTCGTCATCGCTCCGCAGGGCGGACCACTCTGCAACGGCTGCGTCCCAGTCCGAGCCGGTCGGGGCGTGCGGGCGGCCCTTGAGGTAGGCGAAGGTGGTCTCGTCGGGGGCGATCATGCCGGCCCGGGCACCTGCCTCGATGGACATGTTGCACACCGTCATGCGCGCTTCCATGGAGAGCGCCTGGATCGCCTCGCCGCGGTACTCGATGACGTAGCCCTGCCCGCCGCCCGTGCCGATCTTGGCGATCACCGCCAGGACGATGTCCTTGGCCGTCACCCCCTCGGCGAGCTGTCCGCGCACGTTCACGGCCAGGGTCCGGAAGGGCTTGAGGGGCAGCGTCTGCGTCGCGAGCACGTGCTCGACCTCGGACGTGCCGATGCCGAACGCGAGCGCACCGAAGGCGCCGTGGGTCGAGGTGTGGCTGTCGCCGCAGACGACGGTCATCCCGGGCTGGGTCAGCCCGAGCTGAGGCCCGACCACGTGGACGATCCCCTGCTCGACGTCTCCCATGGGATAGAGCCGAACCCCGAACTCCTCGCAGTTGCGCCGCAGGGTCTCGACCTGAACCTGGGAGACGGGGTCAGTGATCGGCCCCGGGGTGGTCGGGACGTTGTGGTCCTCGGTCGCCAGGGTGAGGTCGGGACGGCGGACGGGGCGGCCGGCCAGCCGGAGGCCGTCGAAGGCCTGCGGGCTCGTCACCTCGTGCAGCAGGTGCAGATCGATGTAGAGCAGGTCGGGCTCGCCCTCCGCGCGGCGCACGACGTGCGCCTCCCAGACCTTCTCTGCCAACGTCCCGGACATTGCTCTCCTTCACGCACGTTTCGGACAGGAGCGTGCGGTCAGCGTCAACCGCGACGTCCCTCTGGGCCCAGCCTGAACCCAATTTCTCGCTCATGAATTGACGTCTCAGTGCCTGAGACGGCAATATCAGTGCATGGACAACTCTAGTGGAGTCGGCGTTCTCGACAAGGCCGCCACGGTGCTCGGCGCCCTCGAGGCAGGTCCCGCCACGCTTGCCCAGCTCGTCGGCGCCACGGGGCTCGCCCGGCCGACGGCGCACCGGCTGGCCGTGGCCCTCGAGCACCACCGTCTGGTGTCTCGCGACATGCAGGGTCGCTTCGTCCTCGGTCCACGGCTCGGCGAGCTCGCCTCGGCTGCCGGGGAGGATCGCCTCCTTGCCGCCGCCGGGCCGGTGCTCGGGGCGCTGCGGGACCACACCAACGAGAGCGCCCAGCTCTTCCGCCGCCAGGGTGACATGCGCATCTGCGTGGCGGCCGCCGAGCGTCCCGTGGGCCTGCGCGACTCCATCCCCGTCGGCGCGACGCTGTCGATGCTCGCCGGCTCCGCGGCCCAGGTGCTCCTCGCCTGGGAGGAGCCGGACCGGCTCCACCGGGGGCTGCAGGGAGCGGCGTTCACGGCTACTGCGCTGTCCGGCGTACGGCGCCGCGGCTGGGCGCAGAGCGTCGCCGAACGCGAGCCGGGAGTGGCCTCCGTGTCTGCCCCGGTGCGCGGGCCGTCGGGCCGAGTCGTCGCCGCCGTCTCCATCTCGGGTCCGATCGAGCGTCTCTCTCGCCAGCCGGGACGGCTCCACGCGGCTACGGTGGTGGCCGGCGCCAACAAGCTCACCGAGGTGCTCCGGCGCCACCACGCGATGCAGCAACAGCAGCAACAGCAGCAGAACCTCTGAGCGAGCGTCTGGTCTCCCACTCCGGGCACCCGAGACGGTCCCCACCTGTCACAGTGGAAGTGGACTTCGACAACGGAACGGTCACGATCCCTGCAGTGTCCTCCCGACAGGACAACTGTTCGTCGAGGTCACGGCGTCAGGCTGTGTGACATCGTGTCGCACGGATTGGGGAGACCATGCAGTACGCACCAACCAGGGGGACGGCCCGCCACACGCTCACCGTCATCGCCTTCGCCGCACTGAGCTTGACGGCCACGGCCTGCGGGCCTGCGGCTCCGGCCGGCCCGGCCGCAGATGACACGCCCACCACGGCGGCGAGCCCGTCGACCACGACCTCGGACACGCCGACGACGAGTCCCACCGAGACGCCGACGACGAGCACTCCTGCTCCCCAGACGCCGAAGCCGACCAAGGAGCCGGCCGCCAAGCCGACTGTCACGGACGAACCGAGCGAGCCGAAGGTCCAGCCGGTCGTCGTCGTGCTCCGGCCCGGAGACGCCGGCGCCAAGGTGCGGTCGATGCAGGCCCGCCTCAAGCAGATCGGTTGGTTCTCGGGCGATGTGACCAACTTCTACGGCACGCGCACGACGACAGCCATCAGCGGCTTCCAGCGCAAGCGCGGCTTCCCGGTGACCGGCATCGCCGATCAGCGCACCTATGACCGGCTGCTGTCCATGACGAGGACGCCGACGCAGGACGAGCTCAACAACGTCAAGCCGCAGTCGGCACCCGCCGCCAAGCCCGGGTCGTGGGATGTGGACCAGCGCTGCCTGACCGGCCGCGTCATCTGCATCAGCAAGTCGACGCGCTCACTGACGTGGGTCATTGACGGCAAGGCGCAGTACTCGTTCGACGTCCGCTTCGGCAGCGAGGCGGAGCCCACCAGGGAGGGCACGTTCTCCATCACCTGGAAGAAGGTCGACGTGATCTCGAACCTCTACGGGACCGCGATGCCCTACTCGATGTTCTTCAGCGGCGGGCAGGCGATCCACTACTCGGCGGACTTCGCGGCCAACGGCTACAACGGCTCGTCGCACGGCTGCGTCAACGTGCGCAACATGACGCTGCTCAAGCAGCTCTACAACACGGCACCGGTGGGCACCAAGGTCGTCGTGCACTGGTGAGTGACGCCTGAGCCCCTCACGACAGCCCGACCGGCCCGGGAGTTCCGGCGCCCGGTCGGGCTCGTCGTAGTCTGAGGACTCCTGGACGCCCAGCGTCCCCAACGAGGAGGTCTGATGCTCAAGGTCGGTTGGAAGGCGTCGGCGGAGCAGTTCGGCCCGAGAGAGCTGCTCGACCACACGGTCCGCGCCGAGCAGGTCGGCCTCGACTCGGTCTTCATCTCGGACCACTTCCAGCCGTGGCGCCACCTCGAGGGCCACGCACCGTTCGCCATGTCCTGGCTGGCCGCCGCCGGCGAGCGGACCGAGCGGGTCCTGCTCGGCACCTCGGTCATGACGCCCACGTTCCGCTACAACCCCGCCGTGGTCGCTCAGTCGTTCGGCACGCTCGGGGCCCTCAACCCCGGCCGCATCATCCTCGGCATCGGCACCGGCGAAGCCCTCAACGAGGTCGCCGTCGGCGCGGCCGGATCGCCGTGGCCGGAGTTCAAGGAGCGGTTCGCCCGGCTGCGCGAGGCGGTCACCCTGATGCGCCGGCTCTGGTCCGAGGAGCGCGTCTCCTTCGAGGGCGACTACTACCGCACCCATGACGCCACGATCTACGACCGGCCGGACGAGCCGATCCCGGTCCATGTCGCCGCCGGCGGGCCCCTGGTGGCGCGCTACGCCGGCCGTTCGGGGGATGGCTTCATCTGCACGTCCGGCAAGGGCCGAGAGCTCTACGCCGAGCAGCTCCTCCCGGCCGTCGACGAGGGGCTCGCCAAGTCGGGCCGGACCCGGGACGACATCGACCGGATGATCGAGATCAAGCTCTCCTACGACCGGGACCCGGAGACGGCGCTGCACAACGTCCGCTTCTGGGCCCCCCTCTCGCTGACGGCCGAGCAGAAGCACGGCGTCCACGACCCCGTCGAGATGGAGCGCCTCGCGGACGAGCTGACCGACGAGCAGGTCGCCAAGCGATGGATCGTCACGAGCGACCCTGGCGAGGCCCTCGAGCAGATCCAGCAGTATGTCGACCTCGGCTTCAACCACCTGGTCATCCATGCACCCGGCCATGACCAGGCCCGCTTCCTCGACCAGTTCAGCGCGGACGTCCTACCCGGCCTGCGCGACCTCTGACCGCGCCTCGTCCTTCCCGTCAGGACTGCCCGACAGGCTCGCCCGGCCCCGCCGCGTGGCCAGCTCGCTGACCCCCGTCGCCGCGGCGAGCCCCGTGGGTGGCATCGCGAGATAGAGGCTCTCGTGCCCTCCGGCAGGAACGGCGTACGTCTCGTGCCAGACCCCGACCGCGCCGGCGGCACGGCGCCCCCGCTCGTAGAAGGCACGCGCGGCAGGACGGTGCGCCCTGTCGCCGCTGCCGGAGTAGGCATAGATGTCCTCCGCCGAGCGCCAGTACTGCACGATCGTCGGCCCCCCGGCTCCGATGAGCGACCGGTGCCCGAGGAACCCGAGATCCTCCCCCTCGCCCCGCGCGGCTGCGGCCTTGGCGGCATGCAGCTCGGTCATCATCGGGCCCATCGCCCGCAGCGCCGGGAGCCAGAGGTCCGGCCGCCAGAAGTGGTTGACGCGCAGGCCGATGAGGAACACCGCGATGCTCCCGGCATGGTCGTGAGTGGTCGGTCGGAATGGACTCGGCATGGTGGCCTCCCTGTTAGATAGCGTCGCTATCCACTATTGGGTAGCACTACTATCCACGTCAAGGAGGAAAGCCCGTGCAGATGTCGATGCTCGCCCAGCGCACCACCGTCCCCGTGGCCACGCTCAAGTACTACCTGCGCGAGGGGCTGCTCCACCCGGGTGAGGCCCTCGGCGCGACCCGGGCGGCCTACGACGAGACCCACGTGGAGCGAGTGCGGCTCATCCGGACCCTCATCACGGTCGGCGGGCTCAGCATCGACCGGGTCCGTCTCGTCGTCGCCGCCCTGGACCGCCCTCCAGCGACGCGGCACGAGCTGCTCGCGACGGCCCATGACGTCCTGCGCCCACTCCCCCGCCACACCGATCGAGTCGACGACACCACGAACCAGGACGACCTGTCCGCCCGGCTCGTCGAGACCCTGGGGTGGCCCGTCGACCCACACTCGAGCGCCACACAGCAGCTGGCCGACGTCATCCAGACCGCGCGCCAGGGCGGCTGGGACTGCCCCGACGAGATGCTCGTGCACTGGGGTGCCCTGGCGCGGGAGATCGCGGAGACCGATGTCTCGCCGGAGCTGGGCACCATGCCGGCCGCCGAGGCCCTCCAGCACGCCATCGTCGGGACCGTCCTCACCGACCCGATCCTCATCGCCCTGCGCCGCGTGGCCCAGGAGGCCGTCAGTGCGGAGCGGCTCGCCCACTGAGAGTCACCGCAGAAAAGGGACAAGGCCCGGATCCTGAGGATCCGGGCCTTGTTCACGTGGTAGCCCCGACGGGATTCGAACCCGCGCTACCGCCTTGAGAGGGCGGCGTGCTAGGCCGCTACACAACGGGGCCACGCGCTTTGCCGAGTGACTCGGCACTCGGAGAACCTTACCGTGTCGGCGTGATTTCTCCGAATCGGTCATCCGCTCCCGAAGGACCAGTTGACCGGAGCTGGGGTACCAGGACTCGAACCTAGAACGACTGAACCAGAATCAGCTGTGTTGCCAATTACACCATACCCCAAGGGGTATCACTCCCCAGCGCGCCCGAGGGCCTTCTGTGAGGTGAACCGAGAGGGAATACTACCGGTCCCCCGCTGCCGTCCCAAATCGGCCGTGGCCGTCGGCGAGCGCCGCCGTGATCTCGCTCAACGATTCGACCCGACTCACCTCGGCCGTCGCCTCGCCCTGCCCGCCCCGGTCGAGCCACACGGCCCGCATCCCGGCGCGCATCGCCCCCAGGACATCCCACTCGAGGCTGTCGCCGATGCACACGCTGACAGCCGGGTCCGCAGCGGCGAGCCGGCACACCTCGCGATAGACGCGGGGGTCGGGCTTGCCGAACCCGAAGGTGTCGGTCGTGACGATGAGGTCCGCGAACCGCTCGGCGAGTCCGAGCGCTTCCAGCTTGATCGACGTGTCAGCGGTCGTGGAGTTGGTCAGCAGCGCGACGTCGATGCCGAGCCGGGCCGCAGTGGCCAGCAGGTCCGGGACGTCGTCGAAGAGCCGCTGGGCGCGCCGGAACGCCGGCACGTAGGCCGCCAGGTAACGCTCGACCCCATCCCCCGGCAGCTGGACACCGAAGGCGCTCGCCACGTCGCCGAGCCGCTCGAGCCGCATCCGCTCGATGGAGATCTCGCCCGCGGCGTAGCGGTGGAACCAGCGTCCCGGGTCGTCGTAGTAGCGCTGCGCCATGTCGCGGTGTGCGCCGGTGCGCTCGGGCCACAGGGCGCCGGCGGCGTGGGTGCCCGCTTCCGCCATCGCCGCACGCGTGTCGACGATGGTGTCGTCGATGTCCAGGATCAGGGCCCGTATGCCGCTGAGCTCGCTCTCGAGGGTCCGCTCAGTCATGCTCGTCCCCCAGCCCGAAGAGGGGCAGTGCGGCCTTGATGCCGGTGACCTGCACGGCCGATCCGCGCCCGGATCTGAGCCACTCGCCGCGCTCTAGGCGCAGGTGCTGCAGGGTCTCGCCGCTGTGCTCGAGGACCGACGTGTGCGTGTCGCGGTAACCGAGCGACCGGGACACCCCGAGCGAGCCGGCGTTGTCGAGCACGGCGGAGCTCACCGCAGCGGCCGCTCCCAGGTGGCTGAAGGCAAGCTCGAGGATCGCTGCTCGCATCTGCGTGCCGAGGCCCCGGCCCCGAGCACCGGGGTCGAGCCACGAGGCCGAGTCGACGACCCGGTCCGCCCCGAAGTCCGGCCCCTCGAGCCACTGCATCCCGAGCAGGTCACCGCCCCGGTCGACCACGACGAAGGGCAGCGCCCACCGCGCCGGGGTCCAGGTCCCCATGGCCCGCCAGTACTCCTGGGCGACGACGACCCGGCGGTTCGCCTGGTCACCGAGTCCCGCGTAGCGGGTGGCGGAGGGGTCCTGCTCGAGGTCGTCGCTCAACTTTGATGCGAGGTCCACGAGGTCGCCCTCCGTCACCGGACGCAGCTCGAGGTCTGGCGTCGTCAGCCGGATCCCGAAGAGTGGCCAGAGCCCGAGCAGGTCCCGCACACCGTCAGAGCGAGTCACGAAGGGAACGGAGGCGGCTCAGCGTCGAGGTCTTGCCGAGGATCTCCATCGACTCGAAGAGCGGCGGTGAGATGCGCGCCCCGGAGACCGCGGTGCGCAACGGCCCGAAGGCGAAGCGCGGCTTGATGCCGAGCCCGTCGACGATGGCCTCACGCAGCTGTGCCTCGATGGTCGCCGCGACCCAGCCCCCGCCGGTGCCGAGGACCCCGTCACCGTGGTCGTCGATGTCGCCGAGCACGGCGATGGCCGCGTCGAGCACGGCGGGTGCGTCGGCGTTGAGCTGGGCCCGGGCGTCCTCCTGGATCTCGAGCTGGTCGTCGGCGACGAAGAAGGGCCCGACGAGCGCCGGGGCCTCGGTCAGCAGCGACATCCGCTCCTGGATCTGGGCGGCGACGAGCTTGAGCCGGCCCAGCTCGCCGAGGGACGGGTTGTCACCGAGGATGCCCGCCTCGTAGAGGTAGGGCAGCAGGCGCGTCGCGAACTCGCCGACCTCGAGCTGGCGGATGTAGACGCCGTTGAGCCACTCGAGCTTCTTCAGGTCGAAGATCGGGCCGATCGGGTTGACCTTGGCCCAGTCGAAGGTCCGGCTGAACTCCTCGAAGGTGAAGACCTCGACGTCGTTGCCCTCGGCGTCCTGCTGCGGCGGGTAGGCCAGCAGGGCGAGGAAGTTGACGAGCGCCTCGGGCAGGAAGCCCTGCTCGCGGAACCAGGTCAGCCGGGCCGCAGGGTTCTTGCGCTTCGAGATCTTGGACTTGTCGGTGTTGCGCAGCAGCGGCATGTGCGCGAACTTGGGCGGCTCGAGCCCGAGCCACTGGTAGAGCAGGATGTGCTTGGGCGTCGAGCTGATCCACTCCTCGCCGCGCACGACGTGGGTGATGCCCATCTCGTGGTCGTCGACGACGACGGCCAGGTGGTAGGTCGGGAAGCCGTCGGCCTTGAGGATGACCTGGTCGTCCGGCTTGGGTGCCGAGACCTTGCCGCGAATGACGTCATCGAAGACGAGCGGCACGTCGTCGGGGATGAGCATCCGCACGACCGGCGTCTCGGAGAAGCCGGGCAGCTCGGCCCGCTCCTCACGCGTCTTGCCGTGGCAGAGCCGGTCGTAGCCGGTCGGCTGCTTCGTCTTCTGCTGCCGGTCCCGCATCTGGTCGAGGCGCTCCTTGGAGCACCAGCAGTAGTAGGCGTGCCCGGCCTCGAGCAGCCGCTCGACGTAGGGACGGTAGGTGTCGAGCCGCTCCGACTGGCGGTACGGCGCGAAGGGACCACCGAGGTCCGGACCCTCGTCCCAGTGCAGCCCGAGCCACGCCAGGGTGTCGTAGAGCTGCGCCTCACTGTCCTCGCGGAACCGCGCCCGGTCGGTGTCCTCGACGCGCAGGACGAACTGGCCGCCCTGCTGCCGGGTGAAGGCGAGGTTGAACAGCGACATGTAGGCCGTGCCGACGTGCGGGTCGCCCGTCGGGGACGGCGCGACGCGGGTGCGCACCGGCCCGCTGCCGTCGGACGTGCTCACCCGCGGTTGCGGGCTCGTCTGGATCTCGACCTGATCGTCGAGGGAAGTGGTCTCGGGGACCGAGCCCAGCGGCATACGGCCTGGTGTGTCGTTCGTGTCGCTCATGGTGCGACCAGCCTAGTGGGGCTCAGCGACGCACGAAGGTGTTGGTCAGCGAGCCGATGCCCTCGACGTCGATGGTGACCTGCTGACCCGGCTGGACCAGCCCGACCCCAGCGGGGGTGCCGGTGAGGATGACGTCGCCGGGCAGGAGGGTGAAGGCGTTGGAGGCGTACTCGATGATGCTCGCCACCCCGTGGACCATGTCGGCCGTCGTGCCGTCCTGCTTCACGTCACCGTCGAGCGTGGTGAGGATGTGCAGGTCGCTCGGGTCGAGCTCGGTCTCGATCCACGGCCCCAGCGGGCAGCTCGTGTCGAAGCCCTTGGCCCGCGCCCACTGCCCGTCGGTGCGCTGCCAGTCGCGCGCGGTGACGTCGTTGGCGATGGTGTAGCCGTAGATGCACTCGGCGGCGTTCTCGGCCTTGACGCCCTTGGTGATCGTCTTGATGACGACGGCGAGCTCGCCCTCGTAGGAGACCTCGTCGCTGCCTTGCGGCAGCACCACCGGGTCGAACGGTCCGACGACGGCCGTGTTGGGCTTGAAGAAGAGCATCGGGTGCTCCGGCGGCGTCGTGCCGCCCATCTCCTTGACGTGGTCGGCGTAGTTCTTGCCGACGGCGACGATCTTGGAGCGCGGGATCACCGGCGCGAGGAGCCGGACGTCCTCGAGCATGACCGGGCCTGCGCCCGAGGGCTGCAGGCCGACGTAGAGCGGGTCGCCGGAGAGCGGCGTGATCACCTCCGCGCCGGGGTCGCCCTGGACGATGCCGTATGCCGGGTCGTCCCCGGTCGTGTACCTCGCGATGCGCACGTGGTCAGCCTACGACCCGCTCGCTGGGGTGCCAGTGGGGTCCCGGTGGGTGCGGGCCGTAACCCCAGCGCGGCGGCGTCGTTCTCAGCGTGTTCGTAGGGTCCACGATCGCTCCCGGAAGGGGTCCCCATGTCTCACCGTCGTTCGCTGCTCGTCTCGCTCTCTGCTGGAGGTGGAGCCGCCGCCCTCGCGCTCGGCCTGACCATCGGCGCGCCGAGCGCCTTCGCCGTGTCCGTCCCCGCGTCCCAGTCCTCCTCCCCCAGCGGCGACGGACTGGAGGACGTCCTCACCGACCCGGGCGAGGCGGTCGAGGACGTGACCGACCGCCTGACGTCGGGCGGCTCCGACTCCTCCACCCCGTCGGGGGAAGCGGGGGGTGCTGGGTCGTCGACGGGCAGCGGTTCGGAGGGCTCGGGCGCGACGTCCGAGGATGCGCCGCTGGCGCCGATCGGCTCCGCCGTGAAGGACGTCCTCGGCCAGGCCGACGAGAAGACGAAGGACACGCCGCTCGCCCCGGTCGTCCCCGGGCCTGCCCCGGGCGGGGTGCTCAAGCTCAGGGTCAACGCGGCGCCGCTCGCGACCGCCTGTGCCGAGGTCACCGGCACGGGCACCGCTGTCGCCAACCTCGACGTCACCGTCGGCGGTCACGACATCGGCACGCCACTCATCGAAGCGTTGCCCGGGCTGCTCGCGCCGTGCCCGTCCGGGTCTGACTCCGGGTCTGACTCCGGGTCTGACTCCGGGGCTGAGCCCGGGTCCGGCTCTGGGTCGGAGGGCGCCGACGGGTCGGTCTCCGAGCTCGTCGGGGCGTGCGTGCGGATCAAGGCCGAGCCGCCCCAGGAGGCGAGCGTGCTGCTGCTCGACCACGAGCTCGTGGCGGAGCTGACCGAGGCCGGAGTGCCGTTGGAGAAGCTGGTCGTGCCGTGCCCGCGGCCTGCTGGTGACGGTGATGGCTCCGGCCCGGGCAACGATGGTGGCTCGGGCGGGGACGAGGCCGACGGCTCCGATGGCGGCGCTGGTGACGGTTCCGGCGACGGAGCCACCGGTGGCGGTTCGGCCGGCGGGTCCGGCACGGGCAGCGGCAGCGGAGACGACGCCTGCGAGCCCACGATCAACGCGCAGACGACGGCCAGCAGCTTCCTGCCGGCCAGCGGACCGCAGGCCCTGCCGTGGGTGCTGCTCGCGCTCGCGCTCATTGGCCGTCGGCGGCTGACGCAGCTCGTCGGCCTGGCTGGCCTGACGCGGTCCGGCGGTGCGACGCGCGCCACAGAGTTGTGATTCTGGGGTTGCGACGACCCCCGAGGGGGTAAGACTGATGGTGGCGGGGCCGGGATCGTGGAGGGTCCGGCCCCGCCTCACCACGTAACCTGCTCGGGTGAGAATCCTCGACGAGGGCGAATGGCGCGCCGCAGCCGCCGCCCACGAGGCCAGGGCGGACGAGCTGACCGCCGGGCATCGAGCCCGCAAGGCCGCCCGGCAGAAGCACGCCATCGAGGACTTCCTCTTCACCTACTACTCGACCAAGCCGGGCCAGCTGCGGCGGTGGTACCCCGGTGCGGGAGTCGGCTTGGCGCCTGGACCGGACGGGCCGGCTCCGCAGGGCGGCTGGCGCTGGTACTCGACCGACGCTGACGGCGTGGTGAGCGTCGACCTCGGCCAGTTCCTGGCCGAGCGGGGCGAGACCGTCCGCTTCGTGCATCGCCTCCTGGAGGCCACCGCCTCACGCCCGGCCTTCACCGGGTGCTTCGGGCTGCACGAGTGGGCCATGGTCTACCGGCAGGCCGAGCACCGGCACCCCCTACCGCTGCGGCTCGGGCAGGCGGGCACCGACGCTGTCGTGGAGTCGCACCCGATCCGCTGCTCCCACTTCGACGCCTTCCGGTTCTTCACGCCGGAGGCGGTGGGGCTGAACAAGCTCCAACCGGCCCGGGAGACACAGGTCCAGCTGGAGCAGCCTGGCTGTCTGCACGCCGGGATGGATCTCTACAAGTGGGCGGCAAAACTCGGACCGCTCGTGCCGGGCGACCTGCTGCTGGACTGCTTCGACCTGGCGCTTGAGGCGCGACGACTCGACATGGCCGCGTCGCCGTACGACGTGTCCTCCTACGGCGAGGGGGCCGTGGCCATTGAGACGGCCGAGGGCAAGGGCGAGTACGTCGAGCGCCAGCGCGAGCTCGCTCTGCGAACCGCGGGCCTGCGGAGTCGGCTGACGGGCTTGTGCTCGCTCGCACTGGAGAGCACAGGGTCGGTCTGAACGACGTGCGTGATCAGCTCAGGCGTGCCTGAGCTCCTCTACCGTCCCGTCGCACGCAGCAGGTCCACCCGGAGGCTCGGGCCGATCAGGGCGTCGTGTTGGACAGCAAGCTCAATGAGGTACGGCGTCACCCGGATGCGGACCGCATCCTTGATACGCGGCGACTCTCGAGTCAGTAGGTCCTCCACGACCTCGAACGACGCGGCGCCTGGTCGGCATCCTGGTGTCGCAGGTCCGGCTTGTCAACGGCGGCTGAAAACTGACCCCCGATCGTCGGTTGAATTTTGACCCCCTGGGGTTTTCAGTTCTCTTCGGTGACGGCTGCGGGGACGCGGCCGAGGTCTCGGTTCTTGAGCCGGTAGGAGTCGCCCTTGAGAGCGATGACTT
>NZ_JAPFQL010000027.1 GCF_028446585.1 Intrasporangium calvum | reverse complement strand
ATTCCGAGATCCATGCCTTCACGATCCGATGATGTGTACTGTCAAGTCCATCGAGATTAACTGGCCTGACTCTGTAGTTTTGCTTCATGGATGTGCGGCGGTTGGCCTTGTTGCGTGAGCTGGCTCGGCGGTCAACGGTCACCGAGGTGGCCCGCGCGATGAGCGTGACGCCCACCGCGGTGTCCCAGCAGCTCAAGCTGCTCGAGGGCGAGGCAGGACTGCCCCTCCTGCGACGCGTCGGCCGTCGCGTCGAGCTCACCGCTGCGGGGCGGGAGCTCGTCGAGGCGTCGACGGACATCGAGGCGTCGCTGGCGCGGCTGCAGGGCCGCTGGGACGAGTACCGCGGCGCCCTGCGTGGCAGCGTGCGCCTTGCCGTCTTCCCCACGGCCGCCCAGCTGCTGCTGCCCGGGCTCGTGCGGCGGCTCCAGGGATCACCCGACGTCTCGCTCGACGTGATCGAGACGGACCTGCACGGCGACCGCTATCCGGAGCTCGTGGACGACGTCGACCTCGTCGTCGGTCACCATGCCACCGAGTTGGCGGCACCCGCGGTGGGACGGACTGCTCCCCGTGCCATCAGCCGACCGCCGCGCACGTGGCACGGCCTTGCCGTGACCGAGCTCCACGTCGAGCCCCTCGACGTCGCGGTTCCCCCCGGGCACCACCTGTCGGCGCGAACCGCGGTCCGGCTCGAGGACGTGCAGGACGAGACGTGGGTCAGCGTGCCCGAGGGCTGGCCCTTCGACGACGCCCTCCAGCGCTGGTTCGCGGCGGCCGGCCGCGAGCCCGCCGTGGCGCACCGGTTCACCGACCTGCGCCTGCAGGAGGCGTTCGTGGCAGCAGGCCTCGGCATCGCGCTGCTCCCCCGCTATGCCGCGGACGACCGCGATGGCCGGCGCCTCCGGCTGCTCGCCACGGCAGACCTCGCCCTGGGCCGCCGGGTCGCGGTGCTCGCCCGGCCCGACCACGCCGAGCGGGCGGTGACGAGACTCGTGCGGGACACCCTCCGCGCCGAGGCGGCCGCCCTCACCGCCCCCGCCGAGGCCGCGCCTCACCGGCGACCCGCAGCACCGCGAGGACGAGCAACGTCTGGCCCGTGATGTAGGTGAGCATCACCCAGAAGGGGTGAGCGGGCAGTGACACGTCCGCGAACGAGTTCAGGGCGATCAGGGAGTCGGACAGGACGAAGAGGGCTCCCCCGAGACCGGCCAGCCACCCGAGGCCCGTGGCGAGCACTGCCATCGTGCCCAGCGCCAGTCCGTAGAGGATGAGCGGCACGAGGAGGGAGCCCGCCCGAGCGTGACTGGCGGCGACGACGCGAGCGAGCCCAGCGGCATACGGCAGCAAGAGGATCGGCCGGCGGCGAACGATGCTCCCGCGCCAGTAGGGGAGGAACGCGACGGCGTAGGTGAGCTGTGCCAGCAGGAAGGCGCCGACCAGGACGAGGAAGGCGGCATCCCCGCCGACGAAGCGTGGGAGGGTGTCGCCCAGCCACGAGAACGCCAGGGCCAGGAGCGTGAGGCGCACGAGCCGGTGCTGCCGCGACGGTGCCACGCTCAGGAGCGCACCGGCCAGCGCGGGCATGAGGAGCACCTGGCTGGCGCCGGCGACGCTGCCCTCCGGGTCAACGAGCTGCGCGACGAGGTGCACGGCGCTGACGACCGCGAGCACGGCCCAGACTGGACGCATTGACGGAGCCTAGTGGAGCTTCTGCTCGAGCTGCCCCCGCGGCCCGAGCCGCCGAGATGGCGCGTCAGGCCGCGGCCGCGCTCAGCACTCGATGACGTTGACGGCGAGGCCGCCGCGAGCCGTCTCCTTGTACTTGACCTTCATGTCCGCACCCGTCTCGCGCATCGTCTTGACCACCTGGTCGAGCGACACGACGTGCGAGCCGTCGCCCCTGAGCGCCGTGCGCGCCGCCGTGATCGCCTTGACCGATGCGATGGCGTTGCGCTCGATGCACGGGATCTGGACGAGCCCGCCGACGGGGTCGCACGTCAGGCCGAGGTTGTGCTCCATCCCGATTTCGGCGGCGTTCTCGACCTGCTCCGGTGTCCCACCGAGCACGGCAGCCATGGCACCCGCCGCCATCGAGCACGCCGAGCCGACCTCGCCCTGGCAACCGACCTCGGCGCCGGAGATGGACGCGGTCTCCTTGTAGATGACGCCGATCGCCGCAGCGGTGAGCAGGAAGCGGACGATGCCGTCCTCGTCCGCGCCCGGCACGAAGTCGGCGTAGTAGTGCAGCACCGCCGGGATGATCCCGGCCGCGCCGTTGGTCGGCGCGGTGACGACACGTCCGCCGGACGCGTTCTCCTCATTCACGGCGAGCGCATAGAGCGTCACCCAGTCCATGCCGCGCAGCGGGTCCGTGCTGCCGCTCTCGAGCTTGAGCTTCTGGGCGAGCTCGGGCGCCCGGCGCCGCACCCTGAGGCCGCCGGGCAGGATGCCCTCGGTGCGGATGCCGTTGTTGATGCACTCCTTCATCACCGACCAGATGTGGAGCAGACCGGCCCGGACCTCCTCCTCGGTGCGCCAGGCCAGCTCGTTGTCCATCATGATCCGCGCGATCGACTTGCCGGTGGCACGGCAGTGCGCCAGCAGCTCGTCGCCGGTGCGGAACGGGTGCGCCACAGGCGTGGTGTCGGCGACGACCCGGGTCTCCCCGTCGGCGCCCTCACCGACGACGAACCCGCCGCCGACGGAGTAGTACGTGTGCTCCGAGACGACCTCGCCGAGCGCGTCGTAGGCGGTGAAGGTCATGCCGTTGGGGTGCAGTGGCAGCGTCTTGCGCCGGTGGAGGACGAGGTCGGTGTCCTCGTCGAACTTGATCTCGTGGTGCCCGAGCAGGGACACCCGGTGGTCCCGGCGGATCTGCTCGAGCTTGCCGGTGACGCTCCGGGGGTCGCACAGCTCGGGCCGCTCGCCGGACAGGCCGAGCAGCACGGCGGTGTCGCTGCCGTGTCCGTGGCCGGTGGCCCCGAGCGAGCCGAAGAGCTGGGCGAGCACGCGCGTCGTGCGTTGCAGGACGCTGTCGTCCCGCAGGCGCTCGGCGAACATCACCGCCGCCCGCATCGGACCCACGGTGTGCGAGCTCGACGGGCCGATCCCGATCGAGAAGAGGTCGAAGACGCTGAGCGCCATGGTCAGGCTCCTTGTGCGTGGCGGCGACCGGAGATCGCCTGGGCGTAGAGACGACCTGCTCGATACGAGGATCGCACGAGTGGCCCGCTCATGACCCCGGCGAAGCCGAGCTCTCGGGCGACGACGGCGAGCTCGTCGAACTCGGCCGGCTCGACCCAGCGGCTCACGGGGTGGAGCAGGGCCGAGGGTCGAAGGTACTGGGTGATGGTGACGAGGTCGCATCCGGCGCCGCGCAGGTCGGTGAGCGCCGCGACGACCTCCTCCGGCTCCTCCCCCATCCCGAGGATGAGGTTGGACTTCGTCACGGCACCCTGCCCAGCGGCATACGCGATGACCTCGAGGCTGCGCTCGTAACGGAAGCCCGGACGGATGCGCCGGAAGATCCGCGGCACCGTCTCGATGTTGTGCGCGAAGACCTCCGGACCGGAGGCGAGGACGACGTCGATGAGCTCGGTCCGACCGCTGAAGTCAGGGACGAGCAGCTCGACCCCGACTCCTGGCGTGCGGTCGTGGATCTCGCGGACCGTCTCGGCCCAGAGCCAGGCACCCTCGTCCTCCAGGTCGTCCCGGGTGACCCCGGTGACGGTGGCGTAGCGCAGCCCCATCTGCGCCACCGACTCGGCGACGCGCCGCGGCTCGTCACGGTCGAGCGGCTGCGGCTTGCCCGTCGCGATCTGGCAGAAGTCACACCGCCGCGTGCACTGGTCACCCCCGATGAGGAAGGTCGCCTCGCGGTCCTCCCAGCACTCGAAGATGTTGGGGCACCGCGCCTCCTGGCACACGGTGTGCAGGCCCGCCTGCTCGACGAGCCCCGCGACCTCGGTGTAGCCGGGGCCCGTGCGCAGCTGCTGGCGCATCCAGGCCGGCTTCCGCTCCAGGGAGGTGGCCGTGTTGGCCACCTCCACGCGGAGCAGGCGCCGGCCCTCGGGCAGGGTGCCGGTGGTGGTCATGACGAGAGCTCGGGCACAGCCGGGTAGAGCGGGTGCTTCGCCGCGAGCGCCTCGACCCGGCCACGGAGCAGGGCCGCGGTCTCGTCGTCGAGCTCACCCTGGAGCGTCTCGGCGATGATGTCGGCGACCTCGGTGAACTCGTCGGCGCCGAAGCCGCGCGTCGCGAGGGCCGGCGTGCCGATCCGCAGGCCGGAGGTGACCATCGGCGGGCGCGGGTCGTTGGGCACGGCGTTGCGGTTGACCGTGATGCCGATGCGGTGCAGGCGGTCCTCGGCCTGCTTCCCGTCGAGCTCCGAGTCGACGAGGTCGACGAGCACGAGGTGGACGTCGGTCCCGCCGCTCAGCACCTTGATCCCGGCGGCGCGGCTGTCATCGGCGGCGAGCCGGTCGGCGAGGATCTTCGCGCCCTCGAGGGTCCGCCGCTGCCGGTCCTTGAACTCCTCGCTGCCCGCGACGAGGAACGACACTGCCTTGGCGGCGACGACGTGCTCGAGCGGCCCGCCCTGGAGGCCGGGGAAGACGGCGCTGTTGATCTTCTTCGCGATGTCGGCGTCGTTGGTGAGGATGATCCCGCCGCGGGGGCCGCCGAGCGTCTTGTGCGTCGTCGACGTCGTGACGTGGGCGTGCGGCACCGGGTTGGGGTGCAGGCCGGCCGCGACGAGCCCGGCGAAGTGGGCCATGTCGACGAAGAGGTAGGCCCCCACCTCGTCGGCGATCGCGCGGAACTCGGCGAAGTCGAGCACCCGCGGGTAGGCCGACCAGCCGGCGATGATCATCTTCGGCTGGCGTTCCTGCGCGAGCCGGCGGACCTCGGCCATGTCGACCCGGCCGTCGTCACCCACGTGGTACGGCACGACGTCGAAGCTCTTGCCGGAGTAGTTGATCCGCATCCCGTGGGTGAGGTGACCACCGTGCGCGAGGTCGAGACCGAGGATCGTGTCACCGTGCTGGAGCAGCGCGAAGAACACGGCCGTGTTGGCCTGGGCGCCCGAGTGGGGCTGGACGTTGGCGAAGCCGGCGCCGAAGAGGGCCTTGACCCGGTCGATGGCGAGCTGCTCGACGACGTCGACGTGCTCGCAGCCGCCGTAGTAGCGGCGGCCCGGGTAGCCCTCGGCGTACTTGTTCGTCGCGACGGAGCCCTGGGCCTCCATGACGGCGAGCGGGGCGAAGTTCTCCGACGCGATCATCTCGAGCGTCGACTCCTGCCGGCGCAGCTCGGCGTCGAGGGCGGCGGCGACGTCGGGGTCGACCTGGGCGAGGTGCTGGTTGAGCAGGTTCATCCCGCCACCCCTCACGCGCTCTCGACGACGGCACGGTAGCCGTCGGCGTCGAGGAGGTCGTCGAGGCCGTCGGCCACGCGGACGCGGAAGAGCCAGCCGCCCTCGAAGGACTCGGCGTTGACGAGGCTCGGGTCGTCGACGACCGCGGCGTTGACCTCGGTGACCTCACCGGTCAGCGGGGCGTAGAGGTCGCTGACCGACTTCGTCGACTCGACCTCGCCGCAGGTCTCCCCGGAAGTGATGGTGGAGCCGGCCTCGGGCAGGTCGACGTAGACGACGTCGCCGAGGGCCTCGGCGGCGAACTGGGTGATGCCGACGGTCGCGATGTCACCGTCGGGTCCTGATTCAACACGGACCCACTCGTGGTCCTTCGTGTACTTGAGGTCGGCGGGGATGGTGGTCATGGGAATCTCCTGGAAAGTCTTGGTGGGGGGACGCGCTCAGCGGGAGCGCTTGTAGAAGGGCAGGGCGACGACCTCGGCGGGCACGCGCGTGCCGCGGACGTCGACGTCGAGGCGGGTGCCGGGCTCGGCGAGCGCCTGGTCGACGTAGGCCATCGCGATCGGGTAGCCGAGGGTCGGCGACGGGGCACCGCTCGTCACCTCGCCGACGGTCTCGCCGGACGCCGGGTCGACGACGGGGTAGCCGTGCCGCGGGGCGCGGCGTCCCTCGGGCCGCAGCCCGACCCGGACGCGAGCGATCGGCTGCTCGGAGACCGCGGCGAGCGCGTCCCGCCCGACGAAACCACCCGGCTTGTCGAGCTTGACGACGCGACCGAGCCCAGCGGCATACGGCGTCGTGGCGGTGCTCAGCTCGTTGCCGTAGAGCGGCATGGCGGCCTCGAGGCGCAGGGAGTCGCGGCACGCGAGGCCGGCGGGGATGAGTCCGCGCTCCGCACCTGCGGTCGAGAGCGCCTCCCAGATGGCGGGGGCGTCGGCGGGGTCGGAGAAGATCTCGAAGCCGTCCTCGCCGGTGTAGCCGGTCCGCGCGAGCCGCGCCGGTCGGCCGGCGACCGTGGTCTCGAGGATCGCGTAGTACTTGAGCGCCGGGAGGTCGGCGTCGGTCAGCTCGGAGAGGATCGCCGAGGCCTCCGGGCCCTGGATCGCGACGAGCGCCCAGTCGTCCCTGCGGTCCTGCACCTCGGCGTCGAAGCCGTCCGCCCGCTCCTGGAGCGCGGTGAGGACGGTCTCGGCGTTGGAGGCGTTGGCGACGACCATGTAGCGGTCGTCCTCGAGGCGGTAGACGATGAGGTCGTCGAGGATGCCGCCGTCCTCCTGGCAGATCATCGTGTACTTCGCCTTCGTCACGGCGATGGCGCTGATGTCACCGACGAGGGCGTGGTCGAGGAGCGCGGCGGCCTGCGGGCCGACGACCTCGATCTCGCCCATGTGGGACAGGTCGAAGAGGCCGGCGGCGTTGCGCACGGCGTGGTGCTCGGCGAGCTCGCTGCCGTAGCGCAGCGGCATCCGCCAGCCGGCGAAGTCGGTGAACGAGGCACCGAGGGATTCGTGTATGCCGCTGAGCGCGGTCTGTCGGGTCATGGTTCCCTGCTCTCGGGTCGGGTTCTCAGGCGGTTTCGCCGGTCAGTTCTCGAAGGCTTCGGGCGCGGGGCACGAGCAGACGAGGTTGCGGTCACCGTGGCTCTGGTCGATGCGCCCGACCGGCGGCCAGTACTTCGTGTCGCTGATGCCCGCGGGGTAGGCCCCGTCCTCGCGGGAGTAGGCGCGGTCCCAGTCGCCGACGAGCGAGCGGGCCGTGTGGGGCGCGTGGCGCAGAGCGCTGTCGGCGGCGGCGACCGAGCCGTCGATGACGGCGTCGATCTCGGCGCGAATGGCGATCATCGCGTCGATGAAGCGGTCGATTTCGCCGAGGTCCTCCGACTCCGTCGGCTCGACCATGAGCGTGCCCGCGACCGGGAAGCTCATCGTCGGGGCGTGGAAGCCGTAGTCGATGAGGCGCTTGGCGACGTCGTCGACGGTGATGCCCGACTCCTTGGTCAGGGGCCGCAGGTCGAGGATGCACTCGTGCGCGACGAGGCCGCCCTCGCCCGTGTAGAGCGTCGGGTAGTGCGGGGCGAGCCGGGCGGCGATGTAGTTGGCCGCGAGGACCGCGACCTTCGTCGCCTGGGTCAGGCCCTCGGCGCCCATGAGCCGGACGTAGGCCCAGCTGATCGGCAGGATGCTCGCCGACCCGAAGGGGGCGGAGCTGACCGGGCCGACACCGTCACGGCGGGCGGGGTCCGGGTGGAACGGGTGGCTCGGCAGGAACGGCACCAGGTGCTGGGCCACGGCGACCGGGCCCACGCCCGGACCGCCGCCGCCGTGCGGGATGCAGAAGGTCTTGTGCAGGTTGAGGTGCGAGACGTCGCCACCGAACGAGCCCGGGGCCGCGAGGCCGAGGAGCGCGTTGAGGTTGGCGCCGTCGACGTAGACCTGGCCGCCATGGGCGTGGACGACCTCGCAGAGCTCGGTGATGCCCTCCTCGTAGACGCCGTGCGTCGACGGGTAGGTCACCATGATCGCGGCGAGGCGGTCGGAGTGCTGCTCGCACGTGGCGCGGAGGTGGTCGAGGTCGACCGTGCCGTCCTCGGCCGTCTTGACGACGACGACGCGCATGCCGGCCATGACGGCCGAGGCGGCGTTGGTGCCGTGCGCGCTCGCCGGGATGAGGCAGACGTCGCGCTGCTCCTCGCCGCGGGAGCGGTGGTAGCCACGGATGGCGAGGAGCCCGGCGAGCTCGCCCTGGCTGCCGGCGTTCGGCTGGATCGACACCTTGGCGTAGCCGGTCACCTCGGCGAGCCACGTCTCGAGCTCGTCGACGAGCCTCGTGTAGCCCGTGGCCGAGGCGGCGGGGACGAACGGGTGCAGGCCGGCGAAGCCGGGCAGGCTGATCGGCTCCATCTCCGTCGTCGCGTTCAGCTTCATCGTGCACGAGCCGAGCGGGATCATGCCGCGGTCGAGGGCGTAGTCCTTGTCGGAGAGGGAGCGCAGGTAGCGCAGCATCTGCGTCTCCGAGTGGTGCGCGGAGAAGACCGGGTGCGTGAGGTAGGCCGAGGTCCGGAGGAGGTCCTCGGGGAGGCGGTCGCCGGCCGTGGCCTCGGGGGTGAGCTCGGCGTCGCTCGCGCCGAAGGCCGCGAGGACGTCGGTCAGGTGCTGCACGGTGGTCGTCTCCGCGGTGGAGATGCCGACGTGGTCGGCGTCGACGTGGCGCAGGTGGACGCCCCGCTCGGCGGCCACTGCGACGACCTCCGCAGCGCGGCCCTCGACGCGGGTCAGCACGGTGTCGAAGAAGGCGTCGTGGACGACCTCGATGCCGGCCTTGCCGAGAGCGTCGGCGAGGGCGACGGCCTTGCCGTGCACGTCCGAGGCGATCGCCCGCAGGCCCTCGGGACCGTGGTAGACGGCATACATCGAGGCGACGACGGCGAGGAGGACCTGCGCGGTGCAGATGTTCGACGTCGCCTTGTCGCGGCGGATGTGCTGCTCACGAGTCTGGAGGGCGAGGCGGTACGCCGGGCGGCCGGCCGAGTCGACGCTGACGCCGACGAGGCGGCCGGGGATCGAGCGCTCAAGGCCCTCGCGGACCGCCATGTAGCCGGCGTGCGGGCCGCCGTAACCCATCGGCACGCCGAAGCGCTGGGTCGAGCCGATCGCGATGTCCGCGCCCCAGTCGCCGGGGGCTGCGAGCAGGGTCAGGGCGAGCAGGTCGGCCGAGGCCGCCACCAGGGCACCGCGCTCGTGGGCAGCCGCCGTGAGCTGCGAGAAGTCGCGCACCGCACCGGAGGCGCCGGGGTACTGGACGACGACACCGAAGAACTCCTCGGCCGGGAGGCCCTGGCTGAGGTCGGCGACGTGGACCTCGACGCCGATCGCCTCACAGCGCGTCCGGAGGACGGCGAGGCTCTGGGGAAACAGGTCGGCGTCGACGACGATGCGCTCGGCCTTGACCTTGCTCGTCCGGCGCATGACGGTCATG
This sequence comes from Intrasporangium calvum, assembly GCF_028446585.1. Classification (GTDB taxonomy): domain Bacteria; phylum Actinomycetota; class Actinomycetes; order Actinomycetales; family Dermatophilaceae; genus Intrasporangium; species Intrasporangium calvum_A. The sequence goes on along the minus strand of NZ_JAPFQL010000027.1, from coordinate 26,810 downwards.
GCCTCGGCGACGGCCGTCCCCTCGTCGAGGAGGGACGCGTTGGAGGTGCCGAGGCCTGTGAGATCCGCCACCATCGTCTGGAAGTTGATCAGGGCCTCGAGACGGCCCTGGCTGATCTCCGGCTGGTAGGGCGTGTAGGCGGTGTACCAGGCCGGGCTCTCGACGACGTTGCGCCGGATCACGGCGGGCGTGATGGTGCCGTAGTAGCCGAGGCCGATCATCGCCTCGGCGTCGTCGTTCTGCGCCGAGATGGCACGGAGCTCCGCCTGGACCTCGGCCTCGGTGAGGGGCTGCGGGAGGTTGAGGGCGGCGGCGTTGCGCACACCCTTGGGGACGGCGCGGTCGACGAGTGCCTCGAGGGACTCGTAGCCAAGCTCGGCCAGCATCTTGGCCTGGTCATCGGCAGTGAACCCGATGTGGCGCGAATGGAACTCGGTCCGGGTGTGCGGCAGCGGAGAATGGTGCGTCATTGCGGGAGGCTCCCTGGTCGGTGCGCGCGTCAGTGCGCGACTGGATGGGTCACCTCCCCGCTCTGTCATGGGACCTGAGAGCTTCACCCCCGCGCGGGGGCTTGCACCGTGGGTGCAGGACCGGGGTCCTGCTTTCCAGAGTTCGCCTCACCGCAACGGTCATGGTGGCCTGAGAGATTCTGGGGAGAAGTTGCTCCTTCGGCGTCCCGACCAGCTGGTCGGGAACTCTCCCGCTGCGATTCGAATGGCGGATATGGAGTTGTCGCGCTCACGGTAGGCGTCGTCCGGGCCGCCGTCAATGCGTTGCCCGCAATGTGGTGAATAACTGTTCAAAAAACATCCGCATCGCGGACGGGGGGCTTGTGCGCGGGAGGCCGCGGGTCTACCGTCCCGACGTCATCTAATTGAAAACTTGCCATCGAGCTGTGGCGGGAGAGTCCGCCGTCCTCACCCAGGACGGAGGGCGCCGAAGGAGCAACTCCTCCCCGGAATCTCTCAGGCCCCCGTACCGCCACCGGCTGGGCAACTCTGAAAAGCTGCCGGGCCACCGTCCCGGCACACCGACGGTGCAAGCGGGTTGACCCCGTGAATCTCTCAGGTCCGATACAGAGCGGGGAGGCATCACCCATCCTCTGCCGGAACGGACCGGATCATGCCTCAACTCAGCAACGGCGCTGACACTTTGACCGCGCCCCCCGCACCACCCGTCACCCCGCCGGCCCCGGCAGTCGGGGCCGAGAGCCCGCACCTCGCGCGCTCGCTCTCCAACCGCCACATCCAGCTCATCGCGATCGGCGGCGCCATCGGCACCGGCCTCTTCATGGGCTCGGGCAAGACGATCTCGCTCGCCGGGCCCTCGGTGATCTTCGTCTACATGATCATCGGCTTCATGCTCTTCTTCGTCATGCGGGCGATGGGCGAGCTGCTCCTGTCCAACCTCAACTACAAGTCGTTCACCGACTTCGCGGCGGACCTGCTCGGTCCGTGGGCCGGGTTCTTCACCGGCTGGACGTACTGGTTCTGCTGGATCGTCACGGGTATCGCCGACATCGTCGCCATCGCCGGCTACGTCACCTACTGGTGGGCGGACCTGCCGCTCTGGATCCCCGCCGTCGCGGCCATCACGCTCCTGCTCGGCCTCAACCTGCCGACCGTCAAGGCGTTCGGCGAGACCGAGTTCTGGTTCGCGCTCGTCAAGATCATCGCCATCGTGACGCTGATCATCGTCGGCATCGTCATGGTGTTCAGCTCCTTCAAGGCGCCGAACGGCGCCGAGGCCTCCTTCACCAACCTGTGGAACGACGGCGGCATGTTCCCGACCGGGGTCATGGGCTTCGTCGCGGGCTTCCAGATCGCCGTGTTCGCGTTCGTCGGCCTGGAGCTCGTCGGCACCACCGCCGCGGAGACGAAGAACCCGGAGCGCACCCTGCCGAAGGCGATCAACTCCATCCCGATCCGCATCATGCTCTTCTACGTGGGCGCGCTCGTCGTCATCATGGCCGTCACCCCGTGGCGTGAGGTCGTGGCCGACAAGTCCCCGTTCGTGGGCATGTTCAGCCTGGCCGGCCTCGGCATCGCCGCCTCGGTGATCAACTTCGTCGTCCTGACCTCTGCTGCCTCCTCGGCCAACTCCGGCATGTACTCGACGTCCCGGATGATCTACGGCCTGGCCCTCGAGGGCGACGCCCCGTCGCGCTTCAGCCGCCTGACCAAGCGCAAGGTGCCCGCGAGCGCCCTCGTCTTCTCGTGCACGTTCCTGCTCGGCGGCGTGGCCCTGCTCTACGCCGGGTCGTCGATCATGGAGGCCTTCACCCTCGTCACGACGATCTCGGCCCTGCTGTTCATGTTCGTCTGGACGATGATCCTCGTGTCCTACCTCGCCTACCGGAAGAAGCACCCGGAGCGGCACGCGGCGTCGGCCTTCAAGCTGCCCGGTGGCGTCGTGATGGTGTGGGTCGTGCTCGGCTTCTTCGGCTTCCTCCTCTGGGCGCTGACCCAAGAGGCGGACACCCTGCGCGCGCTGATCGTCACGCCGGTCTGGTTCGTCGTCCTCGGCGTGGCCTGGGCCATCATGCGGCGCCGCCCGGGTCACGTAGCCCGTTACGAGGCCTTCCGCCGCGGCCTCAAGGAGTCGAGCGAGTCCGCCTCCAAGGTGTGACGCGTCCATGAGTTCGGCCAGCCGCCCACCGTCGTCGACGGTGGGCGGCTTCGGTCTGCCGTCGTCGAGCCGATGACGCGCGGGGTCAGAGCCAGCGGCGGATCGGCCGGACCGCCCGCTCGAGGAGGCGTTGACGGAGGCGGCGGTCCTCCCAACGGGTCAGCTCGATGCGCCGGCTGCGCTCGAGGTCCTCGAGGAAGTGCTGCTCCAGCAGGTCGACCGTCGGCTGGTCGATGACGACCATGGCGACCTCCTCGTCGTGGTCGAGCGAGCGGCGGTTGACGTTGCTCGACCCGACGAGCGCGGCTGCCCCGTCGACCACCATGACCTTCGCGTGCATCATCGAGGGCTGGAAGTTCCAGATCTGCACCCCCGCGTCCTCCACCTCGGCATAGGTGGCCTCGCTGGCCAGCTGGGTGACGCGCTTGTCGGCGTGCGGCCCCGGCAGCAGGACGTCGACCTGCACCCCGCGTTCGACCGCCTCCTTGAGCGCTCGCACGAGCGCCGAGTCCGGCGAGAAGTACGCGGTCTGCAGCCGGATCCGCTCCTGCGCCGACCGGATCAGGACGTACCAGACGGTGTGGATGTCGTCCCAGCCGATGCTGGCCGAACCGCGCACGACCTGGACGATCGCGTCGCCCGGCGTGGGCTGCGCAGGGAAGCGGCTGCGCTCGTCGTAGAGCGGCCGCCCGGTCTCCGCCCAGTCCTGCACGAACGCAGCAGCCAGCCCGTCCACGGCCGGCCCCTCGACCCGGAAGTGGGTGTCGCGCCACTCCCTCTCGTCGCGGGCGTCGCCACCCCACTCCTCGGCGATGCCGACGCCCCCGGTGAAACCGATGACCTCGTCGACGACCAGGAGCTTCCGGTGCCCGCGGTGGTTCTGCTTGAAGGGTGACTTGTGCAGGGGCTTGCGGAACCAGTGGACGTCGACGCCCGCGTCCTTCATCGCGTCGACGAGGCCGTCCTCGATGAGTCGCCCGCCCAGGGCGTCGATGAGCACGCGCACCCGCAGCCCCGCCCGGGCCCGGTCCTCCAGTGCCTCGGCGAACTCACGCGCCGGCCAGCCCTTCCAGTAGACGAAGGTCATCAGGTCGACGCTGTGCTCGGCCCCGCGGATGGCGTCGAGCATCGCCGGGAAGATCTCGTCGCCGTTGCGCAGGACCGTGATCGCGTTGCCCTCGGTGAAGGCGGCACCGACCAGGCACTCCAGCGTCCGCCGCAGCGCCACGCGCGGATCGACCGCGCCCTCAGCTGTCATCTCGTCCTTGGGCACACGCTGCTCCTCTCGGCGCCACGCGGAGCCGGTGAACTCTCCGTACAGCAATCTAGGCCGATCGGCAGAGCGCGTGCGGAATCAGGGTGACGCACCTCATGCGTCCGTCGGGCAGGCGGTCGAGCTCGCCATGGTGGAGCAGTAGCGGGACCGCCAAGCCGTTCTGGTCGTATGCGGCGCGTGACGCACCGTGCGCTGGAAGTGAGCTCAGCGGCATACGGACAATGACGTATGCCGCTGAGCTGGCCCCCTGACCAAGGTCAGGACGGGCGCGGGGCACGGCTCGCGATGCCCGTCAGGATGGTGTCGAGCATGCGCTCGAACTCCTCGTCTCCGCCGAAGCCGGTCTGCAGCGGGCCGAGCGCGGCCAGCGTGGGGTAGGCGAGCGGATCGAGCTCCAGCTGAGTGCTGCCCGCGGATTCGCCCTGGCTGTCCCGAGCGCTGGTTCCGAGGGTGGCGAGCAGGTAGCCGTTGAGGAAGCCGAAGAGGACCAGTGGGGCATCCGCAGTCACCTGATCGGGCAGGTTGGCCCTGCGCATCAAAGCGGTCAGCTGCTCGACTGCTTCGAGCGCCGTGGCCGACGTCTGGGCGCGGGTCGTCAACAGCGGGAAGACACGTGGGTGACGAGTCGCCATCTCCCGGTAGGTGCGGGCCAAGGCTCTCGCGACGTCCCGCCAGTCCTGTGGCCAAGGGTCCACCTGCGCGGAAGCCTCGGTCAGCACGGCCTCCGAGATGGCATCGAGCAGAGCGGCCTTCCCCGGGATGTGGTTGTAGATCGACATCGGGTCGACGCCCAGCTCGGCGGCGAGGCGACGCACGCCGAACGTCTCGAGCCCGTCCCGGTCGACCAGGGCAACGGCTGCCGTCGCAATTCGCTCCCGGCTGAGTCCCGCCGGGGTCCCACGTCCTCGCCTGCTCACGGGCCCTCCGATTTTCTGTTGCCGGTGCCGAGGGTGCGGCCTATCCTACGGTGTAGATCTTTTATCTACGCTGTAGGTTCGTCGAGAGTGCAGGCAGGCAATGACCAGGAACCACCCCCAGCAGTCCGCCATCGTGGCCATGTACGCCGGGCTGGCCCTGACCGCAGTGGCTACCGCCTCCGGATGGGTCGACCGCGCCAGCGGCAACGTCCTTGCCGACCACCTGCGGGCCGGCTACCCGAGCTACTCGGTGGCGCGCATCGACACCGCGGTCTCGACCTGGCTCGGCTACCTGTCCATCCTCGGAGCACTCGGGGCCATCGGTTGGTGGTGGGCGATCCGTTCGGTGCGCAAGCGCCGTCGTTGGGCTCGCACCACCGCCACCGGGCTCTTCGGCGCAGGCCTTGCGGTCGCCCTGTTCAACCTGGTCGTGCGGGACACGTCGGGCGACACCGGCCTGCCGCCGCTGCTCGCCTGGATCGGCATGCTGCCGGCGCTGGCCGGCCTGCTCGCGGTGGCCCTGCTCTGGCGCTCACAGCGCGACGAGAGCTCACAGGCCTGACTCCGATGAGGGGTTTGGGGTGGATCAGCGCCCTCAAGCGCCGCCTCTATCGAGGCGGCCGGCCGGGCACCCTCATGCGGGTGCTGAACCGTCTGGACGCGATGGCCTACGGCTCGGGGTGGCTCACACCTCGGCGCGCGGTCACGCTCGAGGTCGCCGGCAGGCGCACCGGTCGGACGATCTCCGTCCCGGTGGCCGTCGCCGACCATGGTGGACAGAGATACCTCGTGTCGATGCTGGGGCCCGACGCGAACTGGGTGCGCAACGTCCGGGCGGCTGGAGGCCGTGCAGTCCTGCGCCGCCGACGCCGCGAGGCCGTCGTGCTGCTCGAAGTGCCTGTGGGAGAGCGGGCACCCGTGCTGCGGCGCTACCTCGCCATCGCACCGGGAGCCCGACCGCACCTTCCGGTGGCGCGGCGTGCGCCCCTCGCGGACTTCGAGGCCGTGGCGAGTCAGTACCCCGTCTTTCGGGTCACTTCGGCCACCTGACAGCGACGACCGCGGCGATCTCCGAGAGGCCCCTACACGTTGATGTCGAAACCCAGGTCGTAGTCGCTCGCCGGGAGACCCCCGGCACCCCAGTTCTCTGGCGGGCTCTCCCGCAGCAGGATCGAGATGTGCTCCCTCGGGATGCCGTGTGCGCCAAGCCGCTCGACGACCTCTCGGTAGAGCGCCCGCTTGGCGTCAATGGACCGCCCGGCGAAGCAGTCGATGGTGACCCGGGTGTAGGTGTCAGCGACGCCGGCGTGCAGGCCGTTGACCATCGCGTGCGGCTCGAACTCCATGAGTCGAATGAAGCGGTCCTCGTGCGGGATCCGGAATGCCGCCACAAGGGCTGCGTGCACGGCGTCGATCAGGGCGACCTGCTGGTCGGCGGTGTAGCTGCGACGGACTTCGATCAACGTGCTCGGCATGCGTTCCCCTCGTCAACAAAACGTCGGGCGCCCATGCTTCCACAGCACGGATCGTGCACGGTCGCGTCGATGACTGCACGACACTTGTGCCACCACGCGCGCCGAACGGAGGCTGGGCCGCATGGATGGGACGACGGCGACACCTGCACCGACCACCCGCGACGCCGATCTGGTCGAGCGCCTGGGACGCCTGTCGACCACGAGCCTGGTCGATGCCTCCCCCGCTCTCCGCGTGCTCCCCCACGCAATCCGCCCGCTCGTGCCGGGACGCCCCTTCGTGGGTCGCGTCGTCACGGCCACGGCCAACCGCGACCTGATGTCGGTGATCCATGCCCTGCGGGAGGCGGAGCCCGGCGACGTGCTCGTCGTCGACGCCGGCGGGGACGACCGGGCGGTCGCCGGGGAGCTCTTCTGCACAGAGGCGCAGCGCCGCGGGCTGGCCGCGCTCGTGATCCACGGTCGGTGCCGAGACAGCGCCACCCTGGCTCGGCTGTCGATGCCGGTGTGGGCCACCGGGGTGGCACCCAACGCCTATGCCGCGACCGCCCTTCCGGTGACTGGGGAAGGCCTTTTGCTCGATGGCATCCACGTCGAGGCCGGCGAGCTCGTCGTCGGCGATGACGACGGCTTGGTGACCGGCTCGGCCGACGAGTTCGCCGCTGCTGTGGAGAGGGCGGAGGCGATCGAGGCGCGGGAGAAGGGCCTCCAGGCGCGTCTGCTGAGCGGCGAGTCACTCTTCGACGTCATGAACTACGACGAGCACCTGGCAGCATTGCGGGAGGGGCGGCCCGGCGGACTTGCCTTCGGGTGACCGGTCAGGTCCGTATCCACGAGTTGAGGACGATGAGCGTCTTCGTGCCGGCGATGAGGCCGGTCCTGCGCAGCTGGTTGACGACCCCGGCCAGTTCCTCGCGGTCGTCGACGCGCAACCGCACGAGCAGGTCAGGGTCGCCAGCGACGTTGTAGAACTCGAGGATCTGGGGGATGCCTCGCGCGAGGTCGGCCAGCTGCTCGGCATCGACCGCCCCGAGCATCCGGATCTCGATGAAAGCCTCCAGCCCACCGACCCGCGTGTCGTCGATGATCGCGGTGTAGCCCCGGATGACGCCGCTTCGTTCCAGGCGGGCGAGCCGCCGGGAGACCGCTGCCGGGGAGAGCGAGACGTCCGCCGCGATCTGGGCCACCGTGGCCCGGCCGTCCCGGCGCAGGTGGGCGATGATCGCGCGATCGGCGGAGTCCGTCACGCGATGCACGTTAGCGCCGATCGTGCACGAGGTGCATGACTCGTGCACGGATTCACCCCTGCAGGCATGGTCGACTGCGAGTTCAACCCGGTCTGTGCAGGCCCGTTGCGGCTGCGGAGCGGTGAGCCGCACGCTGCTGGTAGGTCCCTGCGCCGGGACCTGACCACCGAACGGGAGGCCACCCATGACCGCCTTCGCGCGCCGAGCCGAGCGCATCCAGCCTTCCGCGATTCGCGAGTTCCTGGCCTTGGCGGGAGACCCGGCGATCACGTCGTTCGCGGGCGGCTACCCCGACGCGACGCTCTTCCCCATCGACGAGCTGCACAAGATCTATGACGACCTGCTCACGCCGGGGAGTGCTGGCGCGCTGCAGTACACCGCGTCCGAGGGCCTGCCCGAGCTGCGGGCCCAGGTGGCCGCCCGGCTCACGGCTGACGGCATGCCGTGCACCGCCGACGACGTCCTCATCACCCAGGGTGGGCAGCAGGGCCTCGACCTGACCGCCAAGCTCTTCATCGACGCCGGCGACGTCATCGTCACCGAGCGGCCGACCTTCCTCGGCGCCCTGATCGCCTTCAACCCCTGCGAGCCCGATTATCGGTCGGTCCCGATCGATGAAGAGGGCATGGACATGGAGGCGCTCGAGTCCGTCCTGCGCACGACTGACCGCGTCAAGCTCATCTACACGGTGCCCGACTACCAGAACCCCACGGGACAGACCATGAGCCTGGCGCGCCGGCGGCGGCTGGTCGAGCTGGCCGAGGAGTTCGACGTCGTCATCCTCGAGGACACGCCGTATCGCGAGCTGCGTTACGAAGGCGAGCGGCTCCCCACGATCAAGAGCCTGGACCGGACGGGACGGGTCGTGCACCTGGGCAGCTTCTCGAAGATCCTCGCCCCCGGCCTGCGCCTTGGCTGGGCGCTCGCGCCCGCCGACGTTCGCGAGAAGCTCTCGCTCCTCAAGCTTGCCGCCGACACCCAGAACGGCACGCTCAACATGCGGGCGGCAGCGGCCTACCTCACGAGCTTCGACATCGAGGCCCACATCGCGTCGATGCTGCCCACCTACCGGCACAAGCGTGACCTCATGCTCAGCATGCTCGAGGAACACTTCCCGGAAGGGACCAGCTGGACGCGTGCGCAGGGCGGGCTGTTCACCTGGGTGACCTTCCCGAAGCGGCTCGACATCGCCGCCGTCCAACGGGATCTGCTCATCCCCCGGGCCGGCGTCATCGTCGTGCCAGGGGCTCCGTTCTTCGCCGTGGAGCCGGAGAGCAACCACGCCCGGATGAGCTTCTCCGGCGTCCCGGACGACCGGATCGTCTCCGGCGTGAGTGCGATGGGAGCACTGCTCCGCGAGGCCCTGCGCGCCTGAGCCGGAGCGCTCGAGCCAGCCCAGCGGCATACGGCCGCGTCTTTAGTCTGGACAAACGTCCAGACTTTTGGTCGGATCACCCTCATGGTCAGCGCTGACTTCCCCTACGCCGAGCGTTACCCCGTCAACCGGGTGCTGCCGGAGCACGGCCGGCCGCGTGAGGAGATCCTCGCCGAGCTGCGCGAGATGGCCGAGCTCGAGGACCGCACGTGGGAGAGCGGGCGGGTCTCCGGGACGATGTACAGCGGCGACCACGAGCACTACGAGTTCCTCAACGAGGCGTTCGGGCGCTACGCACACGTCAACGTGCTGCAGCGGGACATCTGCCCGAGCGCGACCCGCTTCGAGGGCGAGATCATCGCCATGGCCCTCGACCTCATGCATGCGGAGGCGGCCCGTGGGTCGGGCCATGAGCCCGTCGGCATGGTGACAGGTGGGGGCACCGGCAGCATTCTCCACGCGGTGCTCGCCTACCGCGACCACGCGACGCAGACGCGAGGTGTGGGCAGCGGCGGCTTCAACATCGTCAAGCCCGAGACCGCGCACCCCGCGTTCGACAAGGCGGGGCACCTCTTCGGTGTCGAGGTGCGCACGGTGCCGGTCGACCCGGTGACGACAACCGTCACCGCTGAGGCGATGGCCGGGGCGATCGACGCGGACACCATTGCGCTCGTCGGCTCGGCCGGCAACTACCCCTACGGCACCATCGACCCGATCGCGGACCTCGGTGCCCTCGCCCTGGAGCAGGGCATCGGGCTGCACGTCGACGGCTGCCTCGGCGGTTTCATCCTGCCGTTCGGGCAGGAGCTCGGGCAGGACATCCCCGACTTCGACTTCCGCGTGCCCGGCGTCACGACGATCTCCGCCGACACGCACAAGTACGGCTACGCCCTCAAGGGCACCTCGACGCTCCTGTTCCGCGACAAGGCCGTCCGCAACAGCCAGTACTTCGCGCACACGCGATGGAGCGGCGGCAAGTACCACTCCCCCGGCATGGAGGGCTCCCGCTCGGGCGGGCTGCTCGCGGCGACCTGGGCCTCCATGGTCCACCTCGGGCGGGCGGGCTACCGGGAGTACGCCCGGGAGATCTTCACGGCGGCCGACGCGATGAAGGAAGCGGTCCGATCCCACCCGCAGCTGCGCCTCATGGGCTCGCCGACGTTCTGCTTCAGCTTCACCTCCGACGTCTTCGACATCTATCACGTGTATGACGCCATGCGCGCGCGGGGCTGGCGCTTCAACGGGCAGCAGTACCCCAACGCCATCCACATGGCGACGACGCGGCCGCAGACGCAGCCCGGGGTCGTCGAGGCCTTCGCCGCCGATCTCTCCGATGCAGTCGAGATCGCCGAGGGCAAGCACGCCGCCGGGGAGGTCGCCGCCTCGAGCGGGATCTACGGCAGCGTCCCCGAGGCGCTGCTCGACCAGGCCGATCCGGTCATCCGCGAGGTGATGGCGCAGATGCTCGACCAGCAGCAGAGTCTGCCTCCCGCGCCGTGAACACGCTCTACGAGGACCTCGCCCTCACCATCGACCTGGGCACCGGAGGACCGAAGGTCGCCTTCGTCACGCTGACCGGCCGGCTCGTCTGGCACACCCTTCGCGCCGTGCCGACCACCATGGTCGGCGACGGCGGCTTCGAGCAGGACGCCCGGCTGTGGTGGGACCTCATCCGCGACGCGGTCCGGGAGGGCCTCGCCGATCCCTTGGTGCGAGCCGACGCCGTCGTCGCCATCGCCGTGACGGGCCAGTGGGACAGCACGGTCCCCGTCGATGCCGAGGGCCACCCCGTCGGGCCGTGCATCCTGTGGCTCGACCGCCGTGGCGCCGACCTCGTGAACGCTCGCCTTGGCGGACCCGTGGCTGGCTATCACCCCTTGCGCCTGGCCGAGTGGATCCGCAAGACCGGCGGTGTCCCCGGCGAGAAGGACGTCATCGCGCACGTGCTCCACCTCGAGGAGCGGCGGCCCGACATCGCCAACCGAACGCGGTGGTACCTCGAGCCCGTCGACTACATCACCATGCGGTTCACCGGAGTCGCCACGGCGTCGCACGCCTCGATGACGGCCGCCTGGCTGACGGACAATCGCGACCCGACGCTCCTCGAGTACGACGCGGGGTTGGCGGCCCGAGCCGGCGTGCCCCTCGAGAAGCTGCCGCCGCTGCGCCCGACGGCCTCGATCATCGGAACGGTCCGCGACGACGTCGCCGCCGACCTGGGCCTGCCCCGCGGCGTCGAGGTGGTGACCGGCATGACTGACCTGCACGCCGCCGCCCTGGGCAGTGGCGCAGTGAACGACTTCGAGGCGCATCTCGCCCTGAGCACGTCGGCCTGGATCAGTGCTCCTGTGCCGTTCAAGAAGACTGACGTGCTGCGTCAGATCACCAGTGTGCCGGGGCTCTGGCCGGGTCAGTACCTCGTCGCCGACAACCACGACACCGGCGGAGCCTGCTTGGAATGGCTGCGGGACAAGGTGTTCGCCGCCGCTGATGCTGAACCGCCCGGGTTCTCGACCTTCCTCGAGGCGGCCGAGCTCGCACCACCGGGCAGCAATGGTGTGGTCTTCACCCCGTGGCTCAAGGGCAGCCGGACGCCAGTGCTCGATCCCTTCGCCCGCGGCGGGTTCCACAACATCGGGCTCGCCACCGGCCGCAGCGACCTGGTCCGGGCCCTCCTCGAGGGTGTCGCCTACAACAACCGCTGGCTGCACGAGGCCGTTGAGCGGTTCGCCGGGCGGCGGCTCGACCACATCCGGATGCTCGGCGGTGGGGCGAACTCACTGCTGTGGTGCCAGATTCACGCCGACGTCCTCGGACGCACCATCGAGCGGGTGGCCGAGCCCCACTTCGCGCAGGCCCGCGGCATGGCTCTGGCGGCCGGGCTGGCCCGTGGGATGCTGCGGCCGCACGAGGTGCGGGAGCTGGTGGAGGTCGATGCCGTGCTCGAGCCGGACCCGGCGGTGCAGGCCACGTACGCTCGGCTCTACGCCGAGTTCCCACGCCTCTACCGCGCCCAGAAGTCGATGTTCCGGCGGCTCAACTCCGCCTCCACCTGAGAGAAGTACATGGTTCGACGTTCGCATCGAGACTCGGCCCTGCAACGGCGAGATGCCTTGCTGCGGGCTGCGGTGGAGATCGTCGCCGAGGCCGGGCCCGGCGCGGCGACCCACCGGGCGATCGCCGCCCGCGCAGGTCTCCCACCGGCGACGCCGTCCTACTTCTTCGCCTCCATCGACGACCTGCTCGCGGAAGCGACCCGGCATTTCGCGGCAGAGCAGGCCACGGCGTACGACGCCCTCGCGCAGCAGCTCGAGCACCTGCCTGCGGACGAGTTCATCACGCACTTTGCGGCGGCACTCCTCGGCTCGGACCGCACCATCGAGCTCGCCCAGGTCGAGGCCTACCTGCACGCGGCGCGCGACCCCGCGCTGCGACCCGCAGCAGCAGCGGTGCGCGCGTCCTTCACCCGGACCGCAACGCGGGCGCTCGCCATCGCTGGCCTCCCGGACGCGGAACGGCACGCCGACTTCCTCGTCGACTACGTCGACGGCTTCCTCCTGCACCACCTCGCCGACCCCCGCCCGGACGACGAGACACGCCTCCGGGCCGGCTTCACCTTCCTGCTGCACCAGCTGACCGGTCAGACCTCGTGACGTGATCGGTCCGCTCCGGGCCAGTCACCGCCCGCACCGGTCAGGGTGACGCCACGGCCAGTCGCGGACGATCCACTGCGCCACGGCGTCCGCCAGCGGAGTGTCGAGCTCGGCCCGGTCGGCCCGCACCCAGGACTGCACGACGACATCGTGCTCGTCCGCCGCCGGGTAGAGATAGACACAGCCGATGACGTCCCCGTCCGCGGGATCAAGGACGGTGAACGTGAAGCCGCGACCGGTCTCGAAGTCCTGTGCATGCCGGGTCAGGTCGGCCAGGTTCTCCTCCAGGGACATGCCGTCCGCGGGGGGCCAGTCCCCATCGGGGTAGCCCGCAGTCTGGCGGATGTGCTCGATGCTCGACATCCAGGCGGCGTGGTCGGCCTCGTTGTGCTGGGGGCCGAGCGGCTCCAATCTGAACCGGTCCGCCACCAGTTGGGTCGGAGCCGTGAACCCCGCTGGGACGAAACGGTTCCCGGCCACCCTGGCTGCCCTCTCGGCGCGGCGCCAGCGCCGGGCGAAGTCAGCTTCCTGGGCCGGTGACAGCTGCTCGACGTCCCCGCCCACGCGGCCGTCCAGCTGCTCTCGAATGACGTCCAGGTGGCCCAGGTGCTGGCGGGTCTCGCCGAGCATGTGGGCCATCACCGCACAGAGGGACACGTCGTTGGCGCCCCACCACGGCACGCGCCCCGTGGCATCGAAGGGCAGCGCCTCGATGGTGTCGTCGGCATGGCGGCAGGCCCGGCGGTAGCCCGCGACCACCTGTTCGCGGGACTCCGCCGCCGGAACCCACATCAGGTCCTCGTTGCGGAAGTCCTCGTCAACGCTGGGAATCGGCTCCGGATAGGGCCGGCCGAAGACGAACCCGAAGTACGACGCCTCATAGAAGGCCAAGTGCTTGACCAGTCCGAGCAGGTTGGTGCCGGTGGCCGTCATGGGCCGGCGCACGTCGTACTCGTCGAGCCCGTCCAGCTTGCGCAGCACGTCCTCGCGCGCCCAGCGCAGGCACTGGTGGAGATGGTCCTTGGCGGCCTGCGCAGCGTCGTCACTCATGCCCCCAGTGTGGCGCGAAGCGCTCATGGCGCCCCCTGCGCGTGAGAAGCGCTCGTATGCTGCTGAGCTCGCCCCGCGGCGAGCCAGCCACTCAGAAGTTGGTGGCCATGTTGGTGAAACGGCTGAAGTGGCCCTGGAAGGCCACGACGATCGTGTCGGTCGGGCCGTTTCGGTGCTTGGCCACGATGAGATCCGCCTCCCCCTCGCGGGGCGAGTCCTTCTCGTAGGCCGCCTCGCGGTGGAGCAGGATCACCATGTCCGCGTCCTGCTCGATCGAGTTGTGCACGGCGATGCCGTTGGCGATGAAGTTGTGGCCGCCGAGCACCGTCGCGTCGAAAACCGCCTCGATGCCATCCGGCTCGATGCTGACGACGGTGTCCCACAGGACATCGTTGACCGCGTGCAGATCCAGATCGAGGTCGTCGAGGGTGCTGGCCAAGGTGGCCAGAGTCCCCTTCTCCGGGGCCAGGTCGTGGGACGCGACTTCGGCCAAGCTCTCGCGCAAGCTCATCGGCTCGGTCGCACCCCGCCTCGCACTGGCGGCGCGGCGCATCTCATCGAGCATCACGTCCGCGGCGGCGGCTTGCGGAGCACGGTCACCGAAACCGATCTCCTGCAGGAAGCGGCGCCTGCTGTCGCGGTCCTCGATCAGGAGCGCGATCCGCGTGCCGACCTGCCGCTCCTCCGTCGAGATGCCGAACCGGAGCAGGAGCCGTGCGAGAGAAGGCACCTCAGCCTTGCCGGCATGAGCCACAGTGATGTTCTCGTCAGTCAGCGAGATCACGCCGCGCGACGCCGCGACAGCCCGTAGGTAGAGAGCGATCTGCCGCTTGGATGCATGGAAGAGGCGATCAGGGGTGCTGAGCACCGCTGCCGCCGAGACGATCTCGGCATCGTCCTCCCAGGGCTCGTGCAGCTCGGGGGCAGGCACGTGACGTGGGACAGCGATCCGATGGCCGGTCCGCAAGTCTCCCAGAGGAGTCCAACCCTCGTAGGCCAGGAACGGATGGTTCTCCGTCGCACGGACCGTCTTGCCGGAGGCAAGAGTGAGCTTGAACACCGGCTTCGTGCCGGTCGGGAACACATGGGTCAGGTGGCGCGTGACGTAGCGAAGTTTCTCGTCCAACGCCCACACGGGGACATCCTTGGCCCCCTCGGCGTGGAGCTGTCCGAGCGTCACCTCTGCGCCAGTGTCGGCACGCAGGACGCGCGTCTCGGCTGTCAGGCAGCCCGACTCGCGGAGGTCGCTCATGGCCGGCTTCTTGTCGGTGCGCTGCTCGGGGCCACGGTTGAGCTGCGAGATCGCGATGACCGGCACCTCGAGCTCCTTGGCGAGCAGCTTCAGCGCTCGGGAGAACTCGGACACCTCCTGCTGACGGGACTCGACGCGCTTGCCGGAGGTCATCAGCTGGAGGTAGTCGATGACGACGATCCGCAGGTTGTGCCGCTGCTTGAGCCGGCGGCACTTGGCGCGGATCTCCATGAGCGACATGTTGGGCGAGTCGTCAATGAACAGAGGCGCATCCGACACCTTGCCCATCGTCGAGGCAAGCCGGGTCCAGTCCTCCTCACGCATCGTGCCCTTGCGCATGTGCTGGAGCTGGATGCCGGCCTCGGCGGACAGGAGACGCATGGTGATCTCGGTGCGGCTCATCTCGAGCGAGAAGACGACGGCGGCCATCTTGTGCTTGATCGCCGCGGAACGGACGATGTCGAGGCCGATCGTGGAGTTGTGCGTCGGGATCATCGCGCTACCGGCGAGGTAGAGGTGGTCGGCCGCCTCGACCTCGATGCACCGGACCGGCACGGAGGCCACCGGCTGGACCCGGTCAATCTTCCACAGCCCCAGGGTGACTCGGGGGTCGCCGCCGCTCGGCATGCGCTCGATGGTGACGACGTGCCCCTCACGGACGGCGACGAGCACCGCTGCAGTCGTCAGCACCCTGGTCGCCTCTCCGTCGAGGCGGACCGACCACTGGTGCTGCTCGTCGGCGACGAGGACGGCCCCGTCGGAGAAGGACACCTCGTAGCAGGGCCGCTCGTGCATCACCTCGGTCGCCGCGACGACCCTGGTCGGTCGGCCGTCAGCGCCGAGCACGTGGTCGCCGACCGCGACCTCGCCCATCGTCGTCCACCCGCCGGGCGTCGCGAGCGGGGTGTCGAGGGCGAGCGCCTTGCCCATCGCGGGACGGGCGGCGATGACGATCATCTGGCCGGGGTGCAGACCGTTGGTCAGGGCATCGAGGTCGGTGAATCCGGTTGGCACACCGGTCATCTCACCGGATCGCCCGGAGGCCACCTCGATCTCGTCGACCGTCGCCTCGAGGACGTCGCCGATCGCGTGGTAGTCCTCGCCGCCGCGCTTGTCGGCCACGGCGTAGACCTCGGCCTGGGCTGCGTTGACGATGTCCTCGACGTCGCCGCCCCCCTGGGCGTAGCCGAGCTGCACGATGCGGGTGCCGGCCTCGACGAGCCGGCGCAGGACGGCACGCTCGGCGACGATCTGGGCGTAGTAGCCGGCGTTGGCCGCCGTGGGCACCGACGCGATCAGCTGGTGCAGGTAGGCCTGGCCGCCGACCCGAGTCAGGTCCCCGCGCTTGGTCAGCTCGTCGGCGACCGTGATGGCGTCAGCGGGCTCGCCGCGGCCGTAGAGGTCGAGGATCGCGTCATAGATGAGCTCGTGCGCCGGGCGGTAGAAGTCGGTGCCCTTGAGCTGCTCGACGCAGTCGGCGATGGCGTCCTTCGAGAGCAGCATGCCGCCGAGGACGGACTGCTCGGCGCCCACGTCCTGGGGCGGCAGCCGGTCGTCCGGAGGTCCGTCCCCACGGGCCTTCGTGGCGAACGCACTCGTGCTCAGCTCATCGAGCGACACTCGCTCCCCTTCCGTGACGACGTTCTACCCCTGACCACAACTGCACCACGCGCCACCGACATCCCACCCAACCGGCACGCCGACACCGCGCCGGGAGCCGGGACCGGGCTGAGGGGAGGGCCCTCGTCTCGGCATCTCCAGCGGAGCAGGCCCCACGCTAGAGCCACCCGGCCGAACCTCACAACGCGAACGCCGCCATCCCCTCCCCGGCCTGTGGACAACGTGTGGACGGACAGGTGCGACACGCCGTTGTTTCCTGTGGACAAGGTGTGTGGACCGTGGTGACGACGGTTGTGGATCTGGCTGGCTTCCAGGGAAACGACCTGCGCAAACGTCCGTCCACCCCCTGTGGACAGAAACCGCTGCAGCCCTGTGCGTTGTCCACAGACCCCGCCGGAGCCCACCGAGCCCGCCGCACGTGACCCAGCCCAGCGGCATACGACGTGCGGTTAGTCTCGAAACATGTGCCGGAACATCCGCCAGCTCCACAACTTCGAGCCGCCCGCCACGAGCGACGAGGTGCGCGCCGCGGCCCTCCAGTACGTCCGCAAGGTCAGCGGCAGCACCAAGCCGAGCCTGGCCAATCAGGCCGCCTTCGACGAGGCGGTGGAGGCCGTCGCCCACGCCACCCAGCACCTGCTGGACCACCTCACCACGAGCGCCCCGCCCAAGGACCGCGACATCGAGCGGGCCAGGGCGCGCGCCCGCAACGCCGAGCGCTTCGGCACCCCCGCCTAGCCTCGCTCGGGGCCGCGCGGTCGCGGGTCACGCCCGTTTGAGACCCTTCTCCTTGTGTCCCTGTTCGTCGCCGTCGTCGCGGTGCTGCTCGCGCTGGTGACGTGGTCCCTCCACCGCCGCCTCTTCGTCACCCCCCAGTGGCCGTATGCCGCTCAGCTCGCTGCCGCTGTCGTGCTCGCTCTCGGGTGGGTGGGCATCATGCTCGGCTTCCTCATCCAGGGCGGCGTCATCGACCCGGACGGGATGCGCTGGCTCGCCTGGATCGGCATGACGTGGCTGGCCGTCTTCTGGTACCTCATCGTCGGGACACTCGTGCTCGGCCTCATCGTCCTGCCGATGCGACTCGCGGGGCGCGGGGACCTGCGGCGCCCGGTGCTGCGGATCGGCGCACCCGTCATAGTGGTGGTGGCACTGGGGACGACGGCCTACGGCCTCGGCGAGGCGGGCGACCCGTCGATCACTCCCGTGACGATCACCAACGACCTGGTGCCGGAGGGGCTGGACGGCCTGCGGATCGCGCTCATCACCGACCTGCACGTCGGCCCGATCCGTGACGCCGGCTTCACCGAGCGGGTCGTCGACCTCGTCAACGCGGAGCAGCCTGACCTCGTCGTCATCGCCGGCGACATCGCGGATGGCAAAGTGGCTCAAGTCGGTTCGGAGATCGAGGCGCTGCGGCGGCTCGACGCGGAGCTGGGCGTCTACGGCGTCGACGGGAATCACGAGGTCATCTCCGGCGAGCCGGAGAAGTGGGCCCACCAGTGGCACGACCTCGGGATCGAGGTGCTCCACAACGAGAACGTCACCATCGAGGCGGGGGGCGGCGTCCTCAGCCTCGCGGGGATGCCCGACTCCTCCGGGGGGCGCACCGGGGGCAGCGGTCCCGATCCGGATGCGGCACTCAGGGGCGTCGACCCGGCCGTCTTCACCCTGCTCCTCGCCCACCAGCCGCGGATGGCCGAGCTCGTCAAGGGCCGCGGAGTCAACCTCCAGCTGTCCGGGCACACGCACGGCGGGCAGCTCTGGCCCTTCAACTGGCTCGTGCGTCTCCAGCAGCCGACACTCGACGGTCTCGAACCGGTCGGCGACGTGCCGGTCCTGACCTCCCGGGGCGCGGGCGCCTGGGGTCCGCCGGTCCGTGTGCTCGCTCCCCCGGAGATCCCCGTCATCACCCTGCGCACCCGCTGAATTCATTTCAACGCGCGCATTCGTTCACCTTCCGTCAGGATGACCGACGTCGGCCGCTGACCCCGCGGCCCGGACGGAAGGAACCCCCAGATGCGCATGACCCGCAGCCTTCGCGTCGCCTCGGCCACGGCCGTCGGTGCCCTCGCCCTGACCACCCTCGGCCTGACTGCACCCGCCCAGGCCCGCCCGCTCGCCACGTCTGACGCAGCGACCGAGTGCTATGTGCCCGAGACCCACTCCGACGAGTCCGACGCTGCCCGTGGCGGTTACGGCAAGGACCACCGCGACATCACCGTCGATGAGCAGCGCGCGATCGAGGCGCGGACCAACGCCATCCTCAAGGCCAAGGGCGAGCCAGCCCTGGGTGCCGAGACCACCCTCGCCTCCGGCACCGTGCCGGTGTACTTCCACGTGATGGCCTCCGCCACCGGCGAGGGCGACGTCACCGACGCGCAGATCCAGGCCCAGATGGCCGAGCTCAACGAGAACTTCGCCGGGCGGGAGTCGACAGCGGCGGCCGACACCGGATTCACCTTCACCCTCGCCGGGGTCGACCGCTACTACAACAACCAGTGGCACAAGGACCGCCAGTCGACGACCTACCGCGCCAAGACCCGCCAGGGCGGCGCCAACGCGCTCAACATCTGGCTCGTCGACTTCAGCTACCTCGGCATCGCCACCTTCCCGTGGGACTACGCCAGGAACCCGTCCATCGACGGCATCCGGGTCCACTGGGACTCCCTGCCCGGCGGCACCATCGCCAACTACAACCAGGGCAAGACCGCCACCCACGAGGCGGGCCACTGGTTCGGGCTCTACCACACCTTCCAGGGCGGCTGCACGGCCGAGAACGACGGGGTCGCGGACACGCCCGCGCAGGGTTCCTCCACGAGTGGCTGCCCGGAGGGCCGCGACTCGTGCGCGCTGCCTGGTCTCGACCCGATCCACAACTACATGGACTACAGCTACGACGCCTGTTACAACCAGTTCACGCCGGACCAGTCGAGCCGGATCTCCTCGATGTGGACGGCCTACCGGGCCGGCTGAGCCCTGCTGAGCCCCGCGGCGCGCGGTCGCACGCCCACCCTCCTGAGGGTGTGCGGACGCGCGTCGCGGTCAGTTCCGAAGCCGGTCGGCGACCCCGGCTAAGTTGGCGGTCATGGCCGGGACCGGAGCGCATCGCGGGAGCAGTGGCAGGCGGCGATCTCTGAGCTGTGGAGCGGCGCGGCCTACCGCGAGGAGATGTACTCCGCGCTGGCTCTCGCCAAGCACCGGCCACATCGAACATGGGTGGACTCCGTCTGGGTGCGGCGGGCTGCCATGCTGAGCCAGGTCGGCGCGCGGGAGCGCGTCGACCAGGCGCTCCTCGCCGACGTGCTCGAGCCGAACATCGAGGATCGGGCCTTCCTCAGCCGCAAGGCCATCGGCTGGGCGCTGCGCGACCAGGCCCGTTGGGACCCGGACTGGGTGCGTCGCTTCGTCAAGCACCATCCAGGGCGGTCCGGCCTGTCGCGGCGTGAGGCCCTCAAGCACCTCGGCACCGGCTCATGAAGGACGTCCAGGGCCACCGGCGGGAGATCCTCCGACTGGCCGTTCCCGCCTTCCTGGCCCTGATCGCGGAGCCGCTCTTCCTGCTCGCCGACAGCGCCATCGTCGGGCACCTCGGCACCGCAGAGCTCGCCGGCCTCGGTGTGGCGAGCACCGCACTGCTGACCGCGGCCGGCATCTTCGTCTTCCTCGCCTACGGGACCACGAGCGTGGTCGCCCGACACCTGGGCGCCGGAGACGTCCGCGCTGCGATCACCGCCGGGGTGGACGGGCTGTGGCTCGCGGCCGGGCTGGGAGTGATCACGGCCGCAGTGATCGGCGTTCTCGCGGAGCCCATCGTCACCCTCTTCGGGGCCTCGGACGCAGTGGTCACACAGGCCACGACCTACCTGCGGATCTCCGCCGCGGGCCTGCCGGCCATGCTGGCCATCCTGGCGGTCACCGGTGTGCTGCGCGGGCTGCAGGACACCCGCACCCCGCTCATCGCCTCCGTGCTCGGCTTCGGCGCCAACATCGCCCTCAACGTCGTCCTGGTCTACGGGCTCGACTGGGGGATCGGCGGATCCGCCTGGGGCACGGTCATCGCCCAGACCGGCATGGCCGCCGGGCTGGTCGCGGTGCTGCTGCGCCAGGCGCGTTCCCGCGAGGCCTCGTTGCACCCGCATCCGGGACGCATCCTGGCCGCGGCACGCACCGGCGTCCCCCTGCTCATCCGCACCCTCGCGCTGCGGGCCACACTCCTCGTGACCACCTGGGCAGCGGCGTCCCTCGGAGACGTGCCGCTGGCCGCGCACCAGGTCGCGCTCACGGTGTGGTCGTTCCTCGCCTTCGCCCTCGACGCCCTCGCCATCGCCGCCCAGGCCATCGTGGGGCGCTCCCTGGGCGCTGGCGACCGCGAAGGCGTGCGCCTGGCGATGCGCACGATGATTCGGTGGGGCGTCTGGGGTGGTCTCGCCATCGGCCTCGTCGTCGTGGCGCTGCACCGGGTCCTGCCACCCCTCTTCACCAGCGACGAACCGGTCCGCGGGGCCCTGGCAGCTGCCTTGGTCGTCGTCGGGCTCGGCCAAGCGGTCGCCGGCTACGTCTTCGTGCTCGACGGGGTGCTCATCGGCGCCGGTGACGGGCGGTGGCTCGCGTGGGGTCAGGTCGTCAGCCTGCTTGCCTACCTTCCCCTGATCCTCGTGCTCCGAGCGGGCGGGCCGAGCGGCTCCGCAGCGCGCGACATCGTGGTGCTGTGGCTCGCCTTCACCGCCTGGATGATCGTGCGTGGTGCCGTGCTCGGCTGGCGGGCCAGGCAGGACGCCTGGATGGTCACGGGCGTCTGACTCCGCCCTCCCCTGCAACACGCCCGGCGCCTCAGAGCTCACCGCTGCTGCAACGCAGTGAGTTGCGTGGATCCGGGCGTGTTGCGGGTCAGGGGAGGTGGGTGGCAGCCGCGATGACGAGGCCGGCCGACACCAGGGAAAGCACCGTGCGGGCATGGTTGAGCGCGACCCACCCCGGCACGTACGACTCCCAGGCCGCCGCCGCTGCCTCGGATCCTGCCTCGACGCGGGCGAGACGGTCGTTGCGAGGGACGTGGTAAGCCGCTGTGATCGCGAATGCGGCAACGCCGGCCACGGCACCCGCGACCAGGAGGCCCTTCGCCAGACTTGGAACGCCGCTGCGGGTCAGGGCCCAGGCGGCAACGAGAACCGCCCCGGGGCCCGACAGCACGAGCGGCAGCATCAGGGCGCGTGGCGCCGCCTCGTTGACGGCCTGCATCGCGGCCACCGCCTCGGTCACGGGGAGCCGGCGCAGGGCCGGCATGACGAAGCTGGAGAACGCGAACAAGACCCCACCCATGACCCCGGACGCGGTCGCGCTGAGGAGGCCCGCTGCTCGGAGCGCGTTCATCGCGTCCACGCTCCCTGGTCGGCAGCCCGGGCGGCCCACGTCGCAAAGCTCGTCGCCGGTCGGCCCAGGACCTGCTCCACACCGTCGGTCGGCTGCGCGTTGCGACCGTCGAGCAGGCCCTCGAAGAGGTCCCCGAGCCACAGGCCGTCCTCGCGCGGGATGCCGAGTCCAGCGAGCTGGTCCGCGAACCGGTCGACGCTCACGTGCTCATGCACGACCCGGCGGCCCGTCACGTCAGACAGCACCGCCGCGGCCGCGTCGAGGCTGATCGACTCGGGGCCGGTCAGCTCGTGGACGACGCCCGCGTGGCCCTCCTCGACGAGAGCGGCGACGGCCACGGCGGCGAGGTCGTCGACGTCGAGGAAGGGCTCGACGGCGCTGCCTGGTCCGGGCAGGCCGATCGTGCCACCGAGGACCGCGTCGCGGAGCAGGCCCTCAGTGAAGTTCTGCATGAACCACGAGCAGCGCACCACACTCGAGGCCGGGAGCTCGGCGAGCACCGCCGCCTCCGCGTCCTGGGCACCCGGCTCACCTCGACCGGAGAGCAGCACCAGGCGCTCGACACCGACCTGCCGGGCGTGTTTGGCCAACGCGCCGACGAGGTCGGCCGCGCCCGGCATCGCCAGGTCGGGATAGAAGCTGACGTAGGCCGCTCGGCTCGCCGCCAGCGTCGGCCCCCAGGTCCCCTCGTCCTCCCAGCGGAACGGAGTGGTGGAGGTCCGGGAGAGACCGCGCACGGGGAGGCCGAGGGCGTCCAGCCCCGCCGCGACGCGCCGACCGGTCTTGCCGGTGACACCGACGACGGCAACGGGTGAGAGGGGGAGGGGAGACTCAGGTGAGATGTTCATGGGACCCAGCACAGCGGCATACGGCGAGGATCTCCATGGGGTATCTGCTCGTCTACCTACGTGATCGTCTTAAGGTGGCGGTATGGACCTCCTCGCTGCGGCTCTCGACGGTCACCGCGCACGTGGGGCCCATGTGCTGCACGTGGAGATGGAGGCGCCGTGGTCCATCGCGGTCGCTGACGAGGCCACGCTGGGCCTGGTCCTGGTCGTGCGCGGGGAGGGGTGGCTCGAGCGCGACGGCCACCCGCCCGTCATGCTCCGGCCCGGTGACGCGGCGATCACGACAGCCGGCCTGGCCTACACCTTCGCCCACGCACCCGGCGTGCCACCGACGATCGTCATCGGGCCGGAGGAGACGAGCCGCGACCTCGTCGGCCGGGAGCTCTGCGTGGAGCTGAGCACGGGACTGCGACGGTGGGGCACGGCCGAGCACGGCGAGGATGCCTTCGTGACCGCCACCTACGGGCTGCCCGGCCAGGTCACCGGTCGCCTCCTCGAGAGCCTGCCCGACGTCGTCGTCGTCCGCGCGCAGGACCGGTCTGCCGGAGGGCACACGCTCGTCGAGGCGCTGGTCGACGAGCTCGAGCGGGACCTCCCCGGGCAGGACGTCGTCATCGACCGGCTCGTCGACCTCATCCTCATCGGCACCCTTCGGGCCTGGTTCGCCCGACCGGACGCCGCGCCGCCGCGATGGTGGCTCGCCGAGGCCGACCCCGTCGCAGGCCCCGCCCTACGGGCGATGCACGCCGACCCGGGCCGAGCGTGGACCCTCGACTCCTTGGCCCGCCAGGCGAACGTCTCCCGTGCCACCCTGGCCCGCCGGTTCACCGAGGTCGCGGGCGAGCCGCCCATCGCGTATCTCACGAGGTGGCGGCTGATGCTCGCGGCTGAGCTGCTCGTCGAGACGGATGCGACCGTGGAGCAGATCGCGCATCGCGTCGGCTACCAGAGCGCCTTCGCCTTCTCGGCCGCCTTCCGTCGGGTCCACGACGCCTCCCCGCGAACGTTCCGCCGCGGGCGCGCGCCGTCTCGCGTGGTGGACGATGGGCGCGGTCCAGGAGGCATTCCCAGCGTTCTTTAAGGTGCCCGGCGCATAGTCGTTCTCGTGAGTTGCTCCTGAGTGGCTCGGTGATCTCCTCCCCTGTCGGTCACCGGGCTTGAGGGCAGGCCCGCTCCTTCGGTCACAGTTCGGCGACGAGACCGAGGGGGCGGGCTTCCTCATGCGCGCACCCCCCAACTCGAGTGGCCCGGCCCTCCACACCCCCACCCCCAACTCGAGTGGCCCCGCCGTCCACAGCCGTATGCCGCTGAGCTCGCTCCCGCGCCCCCTCCCCTCGAGTGGCCCCGCCGTCCACAGCCGTATGCCGCTGAGCTCGCTCCCGCGCCCCCTCCCCTCGAGTGGCCCCGCCGTCCACAGGCTCACGAGGAGCGCGCCAGTCGGAACGATGCCCGCTGCTCCGCGAGCTGCATGGCGTAGGTGGAGAAGAAGCGAGGCTCGCAGGCAGCCAGACTCAGCGAATCTCGCTCGAGTTCCAAGGCGCTCGCGAAGCGCGCGACTGTCAGCTGGCGCGCTTCGGGCGTGTGTAGATCGGCGTTCCAGATGAACTCCACCTGCCATCCATCACGCTGGAAACCGCGCAGCCGGACCCGATCGTGCCGGCGCTGCGCCGGACTCGAATGGAAGGCCGCGCCCTGGTACTCACCAATGACCTTGATGTCCTTCAGCGGTGGCTGTCGCCGCAGGTGCCACACAAGGTCTCCGACGCCGAGCAGCCTGCAGGGGTCCGTGCTCGACCAGATGGGCACATTGAGCTGGGGCTCGGGCAGGCCGCAACGCACGAGCATGATGCGCGAGAGCGTCTCACCCGGAGAGGCGGAGCCGACTCGGACCTCCTCCAGTCCCTCAATGAGGGTGCGCTTGCCGCGAGGCCGGTTGCGTGCCGCAACTGCGAGCGCCAGCGGGGTCCGCGAACCAAGCCGAGTCGCGATCGCGTCCCCTGCCACGATCGTGTCGTCGAGCCCGACCGGTCTGCCGCGACCGATCATCTCCCCCAAGTCCGCCCACGTGTCGGCCAGATCCACCACCCTGACCCCGGACGCCGTCGTGATCTGTCGCGGGTGCAGCGCCCGGTGACCGACCACGCCCGGCTGCTTGATGCGCGACCTGGTGATGGGTCGCACCACGTGGATGCGATCGTCCTCCTCCATGGCATACGACATCGGCAAGCCATGAATGCGCATCGCCGTCGTGTGGGAAAAGGCGTGGTCAGCAGGCAGTTCCTCTGCGAGGGCCCGACACCTCCCCAACAGATCTTGAGGAGGGTGATGGGAGTCAACATGGAGATCCTCGGCAGCGGTCATGCGGGCAACCTCATCCGATAGACGGCAGGACGGCAGGGCCCGCGACGCCGGCTGTGGACCCGGCTCCCGCCGTCTGGGGGATGTGGACGGCGGGGCCACTCGAGGTGAGTTGCGCGCCTGAGCCGGCCCAGCGGCATACGGGATGTGGACGGTGGGGCCACTCGAGGTGAGTTGCGCGCGGGAGCCAGCCCAGCGGCATACGGGATGTGGACGATGGGGCCACTCGAGTTGGGTCACGAAATGGTAACGAGGGGTTGACGACAGCCGAACACCCTCTCCATCCTCACCTGTGAGAGCGCTCTCACAACCTCCACGGGAGCGCTCGCACCCTCCTCGCCCGGGTTGAGACCGAAGGAGCTCTCCACATGACAACCCGCCACACCCGCACCCGCGCGCTTGCCCTCATCACCGTCGGACTCCTGGCCCTGAGCGCCTGCGGGTCCAGCGCCGACGCCGACGACACCGGCTCAGGCTCCACCGGAGCCGCCTCCGGTCCGGTCACCCTCAAGCTGGCGACGTTCAACCAGTTCGGCTACGAGGACCTCATCACCGAGTACATGGCCGCCAACCCGAACATCAAGATCGAGCACAAGAAGGCGGCCACCTCGAACGAGGCTCGCGACAACCTCAACACCCGCCTCGCTGCGGGATCGGGCCTGGCCGACATCGAGGCCGTCGAGGTCGACTGGCTGCCCGAGCTGATGCAGTACTCGGACAAGTTCGTCGACCTCAGCTCCGCCGACACGAACGGCCGGTGGCTCGACTGGAAGGCCAAGGCCGCCACCGACGACGAGGGTCGCCTCATCGGCTACGGCACGGACGTCGGCCCCGAGGCCATCTGCTACCGGGGGGACCTCTTCGAGAAGGCCGGCCTGCCGTCCGACCGGGACGCCGTCGCGGACCTCCTCGGCGACACCTGGGAGAGCTACTTCGCGGCGGGCCGCCAGTTCGCGGCCAAGTCCGACGTCCCATGGTTCGACAGCCTCGGCGCGACGTGGCAGGGCATGGTCAACCAGATCGAGGCCGCCTACGAGACCCCGGAGGGCGACGTCATCGCGACGACCAACCCCCAGGTGAAGGCGACCTACGACGCCGTCGTCAAGGCCGGCATCACCGACGGGCTCTCCGCGAAGCTCCAGCAGTGGGGCGACGACTGGGTCGCGAGCTTCCAGGACGACGGGTTCGCCACCATGCTCTGCCCCGGCTGGATGGTCGGCGTCATCGAGGGCAACGCCAAGGGCGTCAACGGCTGGGACGTCGCCAACACCTTCCCCGGTGGCGGCGGCAACTGGGGCGGCTCCTACCTCACCGTGCCCACCCAGTCGCAGCACCAGGCCGAGGCCAAGGCGTTCGCCGCCTGGCTGACCGCACCCGAGCAGCAGATCAAGGCCTTCAAGAAGGTCGGGGCGTTCCCGAGCCAGCAGGCCGCGCTCGACAGCCCGGAGCTGGCCTCCGTCACCGTCCCGTTCTTCAACGACGCCCCGACCGGCAAGATCTTCGCCGACCGCGCCAAGGCCGTGACCGTCAGCCCGTTCAAGGGACCGAAGTACTTCCCCATCAACGACGCGATGCAGCAGGCCCTGACCCGCATCGAGGACGGCTCCACCACCCCTGAGCAGTCCTGGGAGAAGTTCGTCGCCGACGTCCAGGCCCTCGGCTGATGCTCGACACCGCCCGCTCGACCCGCCGGGACGCGGCCACCGACGTCCCGGCGGGCCGGGGCCGCCCCCGGCTCCGGCTC
>NZ_JAPFQL010000026.1 GCF_028446585.1 Intrasporangium calvum | reverse complement strand
CCACAGCAGGCTCACTGGTTGTAGGTGTCACCTGCGAGGACCTGAGTCGCGTCCCACTTGTACGTGGCGGAGGCGCTTGCGCCCTGGTCGGCGTTGGGCGTGTCGAGGGCCAGCTTGACGGTGAAGACGTAGGTGTTGGAGGCGCCCGCCGCCCACGTGTCGCCGAGGCCCTTGGCGCCCGCGGACTTGAGGCCGCCGAAGGTGCCGTTGTAGACCTCGGCGTTGGTGGCCTGGTTCTTGATGACGAGGGTGAGGTTGTTGCCGGAGAAGCCGTTGGACGAGGAGACCTCGGTGAGGGTGAAGTTCGCCGGCAGCGAACCGGTGTTCTTGATCGTCACGGTGCCGTTGACCGTGTCGCCGGGCTTGATGTTGGCGACGTTGAAGACGGCGAGGCCGTCCTTGCTGTTGGACTGCGTGAGCGTGCCGGCCGTGACCGAGCTGATGGTGTTCTCGCTCGTCGACGAGAAGGTCGCGCCGGACCCGACGGCGATGGCGCCGGCGACGACGAGCGTGGCGAGGGGGACGAGGATCTTCTTGCTGTTCATGCGTTGCTCCTGGGGTGGCTTCGCGCTGCTTGCGAAGGGTGGTTGTTGCGACACCAGAAACGCTACGGAGGCGTCTTCCACCGCCTCTCCACACGATTTCTCCGGAACGGTCACCGTTCGGAACAGCACGTCCACAACTCTTCCGCGCCCCGAAACCAGGGACAAAAAAGTGGTGCCGAGCGCACAGTGGCTGTGCGCCCGGCACCACTCAAAGGGGTACCGCAGGGGCTGGAATCAGAAGCCCATGCCGCCCATGTCGCCCATGTCGGGGGCGCCGACGGCAGCCGAGGCCTTCTCCGGCTTGTCGGCGATGACGGCCTCGGTCGTCAGGAAGAGCGCCGCGATCGACGCTGCGTTCTGCAGCGCGGAGCGGGTCACCTTGACCGGGTCGATGATGCCGGCGGCGAGCAGGTCGCCGTACTCGCCCGTCGCGGCGTTGAGGCCGTGACCGGCGTCGAGGTGGCGCACCTTCTCCGCCACGACGCCGCCCTCGAGACCCGCGTTGATCGCGATCTGCTTGAGCGGTGCCTCCGCGGCCACGCGGACGATGTTGGCGCCGGTCGCCTCGTCACCCTCGAGCTGGAGGGCGTCGACGGCCTTGGCGGCCTGGATGAGAGCGACGCCGCCACCGGCGACGATGCCCTCCTCGACGGCAGCCTTGGCGTTGCGCACGGCGTCCTCGATGCGGTGCTTGCGCTCCTTGAGCTCGACCTCGGTGGCCGCGCCCGCCTTGATGACGGCGACGCCGCCGGCGAGCTTGGCGAGGCGCTCCTGGAGCTTCTCGCGGTCGTAGTCGGAGTCCGACTTCTCGATCTCGGCCTTGATCTGGGCGATCCGGCCCTCGATCGCGCTGCGGTCCTCGGCGTCCTCGACGATGGTCGTCTCGTCCTTGGTGACGACGACCTTGCGAGCCTTGCCGAGCAGGTCGAGGGTGGCGTTCTCGAGCTTGAGACCGACCTCCTCGGAGATGACCTGGCCACCGGTGAGGATGGCGATGTCGGTGAGCATGGCCTTGCGGCGGTCACCGAAGCCCGGAGCCTTGACGGCGACGGACTTGAAGGTGCCCCGGATCTTGTTCACGACGAGCGTCGCGAGGGCCTCGCCCTCAACGTCCTCGGCGATGATGAGCAGCGGCTTGCCGGACTGCATGACCTTCTCGAGGAGGGGCAGCAGGTCCTTGACCGAGCCGATCTTGGAGTTCGCGACGAGGACGTAGGCGTCGTCGAGGACGGTCTCCATGCGCTCGGTGTCGGTGACGAAGTAGGCCGAGATGTAGCCCTTGTCGAAGCGCATGCCCTCGGTCATCTCCAGCTCGAGGCCCATGGTGTTGGAGTCCTCGACGGTGATGACGCCTTCCTTGCCGACCTTGTCCATCGCCTCGGCGATGAGACCGCCGATCTCCTCGTCAGCCGCGGAGATGGAGGCGGTGGAGGCGATCTCCTCCTTGGTCTCGATCTCCTTGGCGGACTCGAGCAGCGAGGCGGAGACGGCCTCGACGGCCTTCTCGATACCGCGCTTGAGGGCCATCGGGTTGGCGCCGGCGGCAACGTTGCGCAGGCCTTCCTTCACCATGGCCTGGGCGAGCACGGTCGCCGTCGTCGTGCCGTCACCGGCGACGTCGTCGGTCTTCTTGGCAACTTCCTTGACGAGCTCGGCGCCGATCTTCTCGTACGGGTCGTCGAGCTCGATCTCCTTGGCGATCGAGACACCGTCGTTGGTGATCGTGGGTGCGCCCCACTTCTTCTCCAGGACGACGTTGCGGCCCTTCGGGCCCAGCGTGACGCGGACGGCGTCGGCAAGGGTGTTCATGCCGCGCTCGAGGCCGCGACGCGCCTCTTCGTCAAACGCAATGGTCTTGGCCATTCGGGTGGTTCCTCCCACACGAAACGTTGGTTTGTGGTCCGCACGACGCCCGCGACGGACGAGGCCGACTCCCACAGCTCACGTCGCTGGGAAAACGGCCCCTCGTGGTGCGGCCCATTTCTGTCACTCCCCGGGGGAGAGTGCTAACGCCATTATTGGCACTCTCACCGGGAGAGTGCAAACCTTCTCCGCTCAGGACCTGGCGGCGAGCGCAGCCGACAGCCTGGCTGCGTAGGCAGCGGACTCCTCCGCACTGGAGTACGTGGTCCGGGGCCAGAAGAACCCGCGCAGCCCGTCACCCTTGGTCCGAGGGACGACGTGGACATGCAGGTGCGGGACTGACTGGCTGACGACGTTGTTCATGGCGACGAACGTGCCCTGCGCGCCGAGCCCCGCGACCACCGCCGCCGCGAGGCGTCGGACAGCGCCGGTCAGACCCGCGTCGAGGCCCTCCGGCAGGTCCAGCAGGGTGGGCACGTGCGCCCTGGGGACGAGGAGCACGTGCCCCTTGAAGACGGGCCTGCGGTCGAGGAACGCCACGAACCCGGGCTCGTCCAGGACGAGGTCAGCCGGAACGTCGCCTGCCGCGATCGCACAGAACGTGCAGTCCATGGCGCCAGCGTGCCACGTCTCAGAGACAGACCCCGAAGAGCTCCACCGAGCAGGCCGTGTCGGCGGTGCTGCCGGCCGCCTTGGGGGTCTTGGTCGGCTTGTTCGTATTGCTCTTGCCGGGCGGGCCGGACGAGGTGGACGGCTCGGGATCGGTCGTCGTCGCGGTGGAGCTCGGCGCCGGTGGCTCGGTCGGGCCCACGGTCGGCTCCGGCTCGGTCGTCGCGCTCACCGTGCCGCCGGGCGATCCGGACGTGGGGCTTCCGGCGGTCGAGCTCGGGGCGGAGGATGACGCCGAGGCGGGCGTGGAGCCGCCCTCACCGGCGACCGTGCGCCAGTCGCTGCTCACCGGGTCCTGGGTCCACTCCACCTTCATCGACGTCGTCGGGATGAGCCCGGAGGACAGCGGCTGGTCCCGCCACTGACTGTCGTCCGGCCACCACAGGACCAGGCCCCCGAGCAGCGCGACGACCGCGGAGCCGGCGGCGACGACGGCGTTTCGACGCCGTCTGGCTGCTCGCTCTCTGGCTTTCATCTCGGCACGCATGACACACCAAGGTAGACGAAACGGGCACCTGGTGCGCAGTCCGGGCGGTCCCGATACGGTGACGGGCACCGAGACGGCGAAACGAACGAGGAGGTCGCGGTGATGGGGTCGGGTTTCCGCGAGGTGGCAGATCAGGTGTTCGTCGCCCGCTACCCCCAATGGGACGTCAACGTCGGCCTCGTGCTGGGACGTGACGGCGCGGTCGTCGTCGACTCGAGGGCGAGCCTGCTGCAGGGCTTCGAGGTCCTCGACGACATCCGGCGGCTCGGTTCCGACATCGCCGTGCGCCACGTCGTCAACACCCACGTGCACTTCGACCACACGTTCGGCAATGGAGCGTTCACCGCAGCGACGGTCCACGCCCACGCCAACGTCGCACGCTCCGTGGAAGCGGACGCGGCGCGGATCAAGGGGCTCTTCCGGGCCGACCCCGGCGACGGCCCCGAGGCCGGCTACACCTCACGGGACGTGGTCGAGGTGTGCGCGACGGCGGTCCGGCACCCGGACCGGACCTTCGAGCACAGCGCCACCATCGACCTCGGCGACCGGGCGGTGACGATGAGCTGGGCAGGGCGCGGCCACACGGATGGGGACATCAGCGTCCACGTCGCCGATGCCGGCGCGATGTTCCTCGGCGACCTCGTCGAGGAGTCGGCGCCCCCCGCGTTCGGTGGTGACTGCTGGCCGCTCCACTGGGCTGACACGCTGACCGAGCACCTCGGCCTGCTCGACCCCGGCGCCGTCGTCGTGCCGGGTCACGGCAAGCCCGTCGACACCGACTTCGTCCGACGTCAGCGCGACGACGTGGCCCTCGTCGGCCAGGTCATCCGCGAGCGCCACGACGCGGGCTGGTCCGTCGAGGCAGCAGTGGTCGAGCCCGACTCGAGGCTCCCCTACGAGCTCGGCAGCCTCGATGCGGCGTTCCGGCGCGGCTGGGAGCACGCAGCCCTCGAGGCCGACGCCGCCGGCCCGCTGGCCCCCGCCTGACCGACCGGGCCGTCTGACCGACCGGACCGCCTGCCCGACCGGACCGCCTGCCCGACCGCGACGGCTCGAGCCAACCCACGTCAGCGGCGCGCGGACGGGAAGGCCTCGGACCACGACCGGAGGGCGATGCCACCGTCCCCCGTCCGGTCGACCGAGGTGGCCGCCAGCAGCGCGTGCACGATCGCCCGGGCCACACAGTCCGCCCCTGCCTCCATCAGGACCAGCAGGTCGAGGGCCTCGGGCGCCTCCCGGCCACCGGTCGCCAGGGCGAAGATCGTGTCGCCGTCGAACAGCGTGTGCACCGGCTTGACCGCCCGAGCAAACCCGTCGTGCGCGACGCCGGCGAGCTTCTGGCACTGCGCCTTGGTCAGCGTGGCATCGGTGGCGACGACGCCAATGGTCGTGGCCATCGCCGGCATCCCGGCGGCGCGGTCCGGCAGCGACTCGGCCCGAGCACGAGCCTCGGCCACCTCGGCCGCGGACGCGACCCCGACGTGAGCGAACTCGTCCGCGAGACCGAGCCCAGCGGCATACGGCCTGCCGGTGGTGGGGTCGACCGCGGAGCCGACCGCGTTGAGCGCCACGATCGCGCCCACCGTCACCCCGGAGGGCAGGACGACGCTCGCCGTCCCCACGCCTCCCTTGAGCCCGCCGACCCGCGCCCCAGTGCCCGCGCCGACGCACCCCTGCGCCACCGAGGCGCCGGCGGCGGAGTAGGCAGCCCGGCCGTCCGCGGCCCGCGGGTAGTGGCGCCACGTGCCGGCGCGGCCGAGGTCGAAGAGGATGGCGGCCGGCACGATCGGCACCACCTGGCCCGGCTCGCGCATCGGCCAACCGCGGCCGTCGTCGAAGAGGCCATCGACGACGCCGTCCACCGCGCCGAGCCCCGGTGCGCTGCCGCCCCCGAGGACCACCGCGTCGACGCGGTCGACGAGGTTGCGGGGGTCGAGCAGGTCGGTCTCCCGGGTGCCCGGGCCACCACCGCGCACGTCGACGCCGGCCACCGCACCCCCGGGAGGCGCGACGACGACGGTGACCCCGGTGAGCCAGCCGGGCTCGTCCCGCGTGCAGTGCCCGACGCGCACCCCGGCGACGTCGGCGATCGAGTTGGTCGGGCCCGGCAGGACCGCGGCGGAGTCCGTCACTCGGGGTCCCTCAGGTCGAACTCCATGAGCCGCCCGGGTGAGTCGAACCCCAGCCGCTCGTAGAACTGCTGCTCCTGCTCGTCGGGCGCATTGACCCGGATCCACTTGACGTCCGTGGAGCGGGACCACTCGATCATCGTCTCGGTCAGTGCCCGGGCCACGCCGAGGTCGCGGCAGTCGGGGATGACGTAGAGCCCACCGACGTGGAGCCAGCTGACGTCCTTGCGCCCGGGCCACGGCAGCGCCCTGATCCGGCGGGTCTCGAGGATGCCGGCATGCAGGCTGCGGGCCTCCGCGATCCAGGTCGGGCGGTCCGGCCGCTCACCCAACCACGCGTCGACGAACCGGTCGAGGTAGCCGGGCTCCGACGGCAGGCCCAGCTCGCGCGCGAACTGCAGGTGCAGGGCGGCGACGATGAAGGCGTCATCGGCTCCCGCACGGCGAACCACGACGTCGGCCATGGGGGAAGTGAACCACGCCGCCCAGCGAAGTGCGACGTGCGGCGCGGCGGGTCGTCAGGCGTTGAAGCCGAGGCGACGGCTCGTGCGAGCGCGCTGCCGGCTGGCGCGCATCCGGCGCAGTCGCTTGACGAGCATCGGGTCGGCCTCGAGGGCCGCGGGGTTGTCGAGCAGCGCGTTGAGCACCTGGTAGTAGCGCGTGGAGCTCATGTCGAAGAGCTCCTTGATGGCTTGCTCCTTCGAGCCGGAGTACTTCCACCACTGACGCTCGAACGCCAGGATCTCGTGGTCCCGGTCACTGAGCTCGCTCTCGGAGTGGTGCGTGTGCTCCGTGGCGTGTTCTGTGCTCATGGTCCCTTAGTCTCTGGTCTGCGGCGGCTGCCGACTGGTCGTGCGAAACGGTAGCGACTCCCGGTCCGGCACTTCCAGTCGCGAAGATGTCCATCCCGTGAACGCGATCCGCGTTGGCTCCGTACCCAACCTTAGTCGCTGAATCACACGAGTGTCATTCACTCGGGCTCGTCATCCCATCGTGTCGAGGATCGCCGTCACGTCCTCCTTGGTCGTGTGCGGGTTGACCACCGCGAACCGCGTGAGGGTCTCCCCGCGGAAGGTCGTCGGCACGACGAAGGCGAACTCCGCGGCGAGCATCCGGTCGGTCCACGCCTGGTAGTCCTCCGGCCCCCAGCCGAGGCGGCGGAAGACGACGACCGACAGGTCCGGCTCCCGGACGAGCTCGAGGTGCGGGCGCTGCTCGATCTCGTGGGCGGCGTGCCGCACGACGTCGAGCGTGCCCTCGATGGCCTCGACGTAGGCGTCCGTGCCGTGCACCGCGAGGGAGTACCAGAGCGGCAGCCCCCGGGCGCGTCGGGTCAGGCCGATCGAGTAGTCCGTGGGGTTCCACTCGGTGGCCTTGGTGAGGACGTCGAGGTAGCCCGCCTCCTGGGTGTGGGCGACCCGGGCCAGCTCAGGGTCCCGATAGAGCAGGGCACAGCAGTCGAACGGCGCGAACAGCCACTTGTGCGGGTCGACGATGAACGAGTCAGCGCGCTCGATCCCGTTGAACAGGTGCCGCACGGATGGGGCGGCCAGGCCCGCTCCACCGTAGGCGCCGTCGACGTGCAGCCACAGCCCGAACTCCTCGCACACGTCGGCGACGGACTCGAGGTCGTCGACGACGCCGAAGTTCGTCGTGCCGGACGTCGCGACGACGGCGAAGAAGGTCTCCGGGCCGTGCTCCTCGAGGGTCTTGCGCAGCTCGGGCCCGGTGAGGCGCAGCTTCTCGTCGACGTGGACGCCGCACACCTCCGCGTCCATGACGGCGGCCATCGAGACGACCGACGAGTGGGCGTTGTCGGTCGCGGCGATCCGCCAGGGGCGAGCGCCGGTGCCGGCCTCCTTGGCGCGGTTGCGGGCGGTGTGCCGGGCGACGACGAGCGCGGAGAGGTTGCCGACGGTGCCTCCGGGGACGAAGACGCCGCCGGCCTCCTCCGGCAGCCCGGCGAGGTCCGCGATCCAGCGCAGCGCCTGGTTCTCCGCGTAGACGGCACCGGCGCCCTCGAGCCACGAGCCGCCGTAGACGGAGGAGGCGCCGACGACGACGTCGAAGGCCGCGGCCTCACGGGTCGGGGCGCACGGGATGAACGAGAGGTAGCGCGGGTGGTCCGTCGACAGGCAGGCCGGGGCCAGGGTGTGCTCGAACAGCTCCATGGCGCGGGGCGCGCCGAGGCCGGCCGCCGTGATCGTCTGGCCGGCCGCGTTGCGGAGGTACTCCTCCGTCTGCGGCCCGTCGAGCGGGATCGGGTCCATCAGGAGGCGTTCCCGCGCGTAGCGCAGGACCTGCTCCACGGCGATGTGGTCGGGGTCCTTGTCGAAGCTGTGCACGGAGGAACTCTAGGGCCCCGCAGACCCCCTCCCGTATGCCGCTGGGCTCGCTCCCCGACTGCCCTGACCTCAGGCGCGTGTCAGTCGCGTGTCAGCAGGAGGTCGCGCAGCTCGGCGGTCGTCGTGGCGATGCCGTCGGGTCGGACCTTGTCGAGGTTGGCGCGGACCCCGGCGCCCCACGTCACGGCGACGGTGGCCATCCCGGCCGCCTTGCCGGCGAGCACGTCGACGACCGCGTCACCGACGTAGGCCGCCTTGGACGGGTCGGACTGGCCGAGCCGCTCGAGCGCGAGCAGCAGCGGGGCCGGCTCCGGCTTGTGGATCTCGGTGTCCTCGAGGGCGACGAGCGCGGCCACGTGCGGCGAGAGGCCGAGCAGGTCCATCGCCTGCTGCGCCGAGTCGCGGCGCTTGGACGTCGCCACCGCGACCTGGGCGCCGGCCTCACCGAGCGCGACGAGCACCTCGCGGGCGCCCTCATATCTGCGGATGAGCCGCTCGGTGTTGTCGGCGTTCCAGCTGAGGTAGGTGGCGTAGAGCTGGTCGGCGTGCTCCGGCGCGTGGTCACGGAAGGCGCTGACCAGCGGGCGCCCGATCCAGGAGCGGATGACCTCGGGGTCCTCCTCGCGGCCCATCACGGTGCGGAAGGCGTGCTGGTAGGACTCGACGATGAGGTTGACGGTGTCCGCGAGCGTGCCGTCGAGGTCGAAGATGACGACGGGCCAGCGCGGCCTCAGGGAATCTGTCACCCCCCTACCCTAGGCGCCGTTCGGGCCCGGTCAGGACGAGTGGAGCCAGCGGCCGGCGCGCATCACCCGCGTGACCCGCGCCGCGGGATCGAGCACGACCAGGTCGGCCCTGGCTCCCGCGCGCAGGGCCCCCCGGTCAGCCAGCCCCAGCAGGCGGGCGGGTGCGCTGGTAGCCGGCTCAGCGGCATACGGCAGGGAGAGTCCGGCCGCGACCTGGCGGGCGACGAGGTCGGCGACGTGGCTCGTGCCCCCGGCGATGGAGCCCTCGGGCTCCCCGGGGCGGGTCGCGAGGCGCGCGGTGCCGCCGGAGACGACGACGGACAGCCCGCCGAGGACGTAGGGCCCGTCGCCGATGCCCGCCGCCGCCATCGCGTCGGAGACGAAGGCGACGCGGGACGGGCCGACGATGTCGATCACGGCGCGCACCGTGTCGTCGGAGAGGTGGACGCCGTCTGCGATGAGCTCGAGCGTCAGCCCGTCGTGGACGGCGGCCCGGAGCAGCGCTGGGACCGCCCCCGGGGTGCGGTGGTGCCACGGGTCCATCCCGTTGAAGAGGTGCGTGGCGAGGTCCGCTCCTGCGTCCACAGCCTGCCTGACCTGCGCAAACGTCGCCGTCGTGTGCCCGACGGCCGCGTGCACGCCAGATTGGTGGAGGTGGCGGACGAGATCCATGCCGTGGTCCCGCTCGGGCGCCACGGTGACCTGGCGGATGTGCCCGCGACCGGCCGCGAGCAGTCGGTCGACCTCGTGGAGGTCGGCGTCGCGCAGCAGGAGCGGGTCGTGGGCGCCGCAGCGGGCCTCGGCGAGCCACGGCCCCTCGAGGTGGATGCCGTCGACCAGCCCGTCGTCCGCGAGGTCGGCGAGGATCTCGACGCCGCGCAGGAGGTCGGCCGGGGCCATCGTGACGAGGCTGGCGAGCAGGCTCGTGGAACCGCGGGCGTGGTGGTGCCGGGCGGCAGCCGCCGCCGCCTCGGGGTCGAGATCGGTGAAGGCCGTGCCCCCGCCGCCGTGGCAGTGCAGGTCGACGTATGCCGCTGACATCGTCCCGAGGATCGGCTCGCTTCCCGGGGTGGCTGGGTCCGCGGGGGGGACGGGTCGGACGGCGGCGATCCGGTCGCCGTCGATGGCGATCTCGGCGGTGACGACGACGCCGTCCACCAGGGCTGGTCCGTGCAGTGTGGTGGTCATCGGGGTCGATTCTGCCGTGCAGGCATTGGGTAGCGTGAGCCCGTGCCCGCCCGACCCCTGACCGACCTCGTCCACCCGTCCTGGCTGCCGGTTCTCGAGCCGGTCGCCGACACGATCGGTTCGCTCGGGGACTTCCTCCGGGCCGAGGTGGCGGCGGGCCGTGGCTACCTGCCGGCGGGGCCTGCGATCCTGCGTGCGTTCACCGTGCCGCTCGACTCGGTCCGCGTCCTCGTCGTCGGTCAGGATCCCTATCCGACGCCTGGGCACCCTGTCGGGCTGTCCTTCTCGGTCGCTCCGGACGTGCGCCCCGTGCCGCGCTCGCTGCAGAACATCTATCAGGAGCTCGGGTCGGACCTGGGTCTGCCGCTGCCCACCAACGGCGACCTGAGCCCATGGTTCGAGCGCGGGGTCATGCTGCTCAACCGGGTCCTGACCGTGAGCCCCGGGCGGCCGGCCAGCCACCAGGGGAAGGGCTGGGAGACGGTGACCGCGCAGGCGATCTCCGGACTCGTGGCTCGCGGTGGGCCGCTCGTGGCGATCCTCTGGGGCCGCCAGGCGCAGTCGCTCGCACCGATGCTCGGGCAGGTGCCGCGCATCGAGAGCGCCCACCCGTCGCCCTTGTCGGCGCGGTCCGGCTTCTTCGGGTCCCGGCCGTTCAGCCGGGCCAACGACCTGCTCGCCCAGCAGGGCGCCGCACCGATCGACTGGAGGCTGCCATGACATCGCCGACCGATCAGGGCCCCCACCTGTGGAGCCGTTACGTGGCCATCGGGGACTCGTTCACCGAGGGCATGTGCGACGACGACCCGCTCCTCGTGGGCGACGGCTCGGACGGTGAGTTCGCCGGGTGGGCGGACCGGCTGGCCGCGCACCTGTCCGAGATGGCTCAGGACGCCGGGTTGCCGTTCGGCTACGCCAACCTCGCCGTGCGCGGCCGCAAGCTCGCCGACGTAGTGGGGCCGCAGCTCGAGGCCGCGCTGGCCCTCGAGCCCGACCTGGTGAGCATCGTCGGCGGCGGCAACGACATCCTGCGACCTCGGGCGGACCTCGAGGCGCTCGCTGCCCGGCTCGAGGCCGCGGTGGCCCGGATCCGCTCGACGGGGGCCGACGTGCTGATGGCCACGCCGGTCGACCCTGCGGACGCTCCGCTGGTCAAGGCGACCCGGGCGCGGGCGGCCATCCACACGGCCAACATCTGGTCGATCGCCCGTCGCCAGGGTGCCCACGTCATCGACCAGTGGGGGCTGCATGCGCTGCGGGACTGGCGGATGTGGGCCGAGGACCGGATTCACATGACGAGCGAAGGCCATCGCCGCGTCGCCCTGGCGGCACTGCAGGCTTTGGGACATGCCCCCGCCGACGCCGACTGGGAGACGCCGCTCGACCCGGCGCCGCCGCTCTCCCGCCGGGAGGCCCTGCAGGCCAACGCGCAGTGGGCGCGCGAGTACGTCGGGCCTTGGGTGCACCGCCGCCTCACCGGTCGCTCGTCGGGAGACGAACGGTCGGCCAAGCGCCCCGAGATCGGCCCCCTCTCCTGACCGCCCTGCACCTGCGGGACAGATGACGCACCTTCCACTGGTTCTGGCCCCTGTTCCCGCACGACCAGGCGCTGCCCACGACTGAAGGTCCGTCATCCGTCCCCGTGCTGTGGATGACGGGCCGGTGCAGACGCGGCTGCTTGGCAGGCTCGAGTGGTGCCGCCCTCTCCCCTGCCGTCCGCCGGCGCAGCCCGGCGCCGCCGCGGCACCAGCCAGGATGTGGTCACAGCCGTGCACGCCCTCGGCGGCACCTGCGGCTGGAGCGAGCTGCGCCGTGCGGTCCCTTGGCGCCACATCGGCCCGGCCGTTGCCGCTGGTCTCATCGCCCGGTCGAGCAACCGCGTCTACTCGTTGCCGGCGACGGATGAGGCCCGCGTCATTGCCGCGCGGATGACGGGCGTCGTCTCGCACCGGAGTGCGGCCCTCCACTGGGGATGGAAGGTCAAGCAGACGCCGGATCTGCCTGACGTGACCGTCCCCCGCGGGCGCAAGGTCCGCAGCAGTGTGACCGGGCTGTCCACGACGCACCAGCGAGACCTCGCCGCCCGCGACATCACGGACGGCTGGGTGACCTCACGCGAGCGCACCGTCGTCGACTGCTGCCTGGACCTACCGTTCGACGAGGCGCTCGCGGTCTTCGACTCGGCGCTCCGAGGCGGCATGCGGCACGGGTCTCTCGTCGCCGCGGCTGGTTCACTCGGGCCCCGGCACCGAGCCAAGGTGCTGGCGGTGGCCCGGGTCGCCAGCGGCCGAGCCGACAACCCGTTCGAGTCGGTCCTGCGGGCCATCGCCCTCGCCGTGCCTGACACGACGTGGGAGCCCCAGCACCGAATCCGTGACAACGACTTCTTCGCGAAGGTCGACCTCGCGTGCGAGGAACTCCAGATCGTCCTCGAGGCGGACAGCTTCGAGTTCCACGGGCGGCGTGCTGCCCTGGACCGCGACTGCGAGCGCTATGACGAGCTGGTGTGCCGCAACTGGCTCGTCCTGCGGTTCTCCTGGGAGCAGGTGATGTTCCGTCCGGAGTGGGTTGGCGGTGTCATCACCCGCGCGGTGCAGCTCCGGCGCTCGGCAGCACGGGGTGGGGCTGCCGCCCCGGGACAGATGACGCACCTTCCGCCTGCCACCGGCGTCGCCTGAGCACGACATCCACGATCTACTGGCGGTAGCTCCGTCATCCGTCCCGATTGGGGTCGCGACAAGTCAGCCGGCGGCTGCGGCGAAGGCCGCCTCGAAGATGTCGAGCCCCTCGGAGAGCAGCTCCTCGGACGCGACGAGCGGCGGCAGGAAGCGGAACACGTTGCCGTAGGTACCGCAGGTCAGCGTCACGAGCCCCTCCGCGTGGCAGGCCTTGTTGACCGCGGCGGTGAGCGCGGGGTTCGGCGTGATGTCCCCAGCCCCGTTGACGAGCTCGATCGCGAGCATCGCCCCGCGCCCGCGGATGTCGCCGATCTGCGGGAACCGCTCGGCGAGCGCCCGGAGCCGCGGCAGGAAGATCGACTCCACCTGCTTCGCGCGAGTGCAGAGGTCGTCCGAGCGCATCGTCTCGATGGCACCGAGAGCCGCGGCGCAGGCCACGGGATTGCCGCCATAGGTTCCGCCGAGCCCGCCGGCGTGGATCGAGTCCATGACGTCGGCGCGCCCGGTGACCGCGGCGAGCGGCAGCCCGCCGGCCATGCCCTTCGCCGTGGTGATGAGGTCGGGCACGACGCCCTCGTGCTCGCTCGCGAACCAGTCGCCGGTGCGGCAGAAGCCGGTCTGCACCTCGTCGGCGATGAAGAGGATGCCGTGCTCGGCGCACCAGTCGGCGACCTGCTTGACGAAGCCCGGCGCCGGCACGATGAAGCCGCCCTCGCCCTGGATCGGCTCGAGGATGACGGCGGCGGTGTTGTCCTCGCCGACCTGGGCGTGGACCATCGAGGTGAACGCCTCGAACGACTCCTTCGCGCAGTCGGCCGGCCCACCTGGCCAGCGGAAGGGGTAGGACATCGGGGCCCGGTAGACCTCACCGGCGAACGGCCCGAACCGGTGCTTGTAGGGCATGTTCTTCGCGGTCAGCGCCATGGTGAGGTTGGTGCGCCCGTGGTAGGCGTGGTCGAACGCGATCACGGCGTCGCGGCCGGTGTAGCTGCGGGCGATCTTGACGGCGTTCTCGACGGCCTCGGCCCCGGAGTTGAAGAGCGCCGAGCGCTTCTCGTGGTCGCCGGGGGTGACCTCGGCGAGCGCCTCGCACACCTCGAGGTACTCCTCGTAGGGCGTCACCATGAAGCAGGTGTGCGTGAAGTCGGCGACCTGCGCCTGCACGCGCTCGACGACGCGGGGCGCTGCATGGCCCACGGACGTGACGGCGATCCCGGCTCCGAAGTCGATGAGCTGGTTGCCGTCGACGTCGACGAGGATCCCGCCCTCGGCACGCTCGACGTAGACCGGCAGGCCGACTCCGACCCCGGCTGAGACGGCCGCCGCCTTGCGGGCGTGCAGCTCGGTGGAGCGGGGGCCGGGGATGGCGGTCCTGAGGACACGCTGCTGAGCGACGTTGGTCATGGGGGCACTCTAGAGCCGCCCGTATGCCGCTGGGCTCGCTCCCCGAGGAATGCCGGCCCCCAGCCCTCCCGCCCCCGCGTCAGCTCGAGTGGCCCCGCGATCCACAGCCCGAGCCGGGTGCGAGCTGTGGACATCGGGGCCACTCGAGTTGGTCGGCTCGGTCAGCCGGCGTCGAACCTGCTCCGGTGCTCGTGCGGGATCAGCGGGACCTCGCCGCGGGCCTTCAGCTGCTGGACGGCCCAGCTGTTGCCGTCCGGGCCGACCAGCTCGGCCCGGGCCGTCTCGGCGTCGGCCACGCAGAGCTGGAGGCCCTTGAGCGAGCCCGGGGCCATCTCGACCTGCGCGGGCAGGTTGCCCATGACGATCGAGCACCCCGAGCCGCGAGGCGTCAGCTGGGCGAAGTGCATCGAGCCGTGCTGCGTCTCGTGATCCAGCGTGAAGCCGACCTGGTCACGGTAGAACGCGATCGACCGCGACAGGTCAGACACCGGGACGATGACGACCTCGAGGGTCCAGTCCATCGGGGTGCTCGCCGTCATGGCTGCTCCCCTCAGGACTGGGCCGGTGCGGTCACGAGCTCGTCGAGGCGCTCGTAGCCCTCCCGCATGCCCTTCTCCATGCCGCTCGCCACCATGGCGTCGCGGCCCTCGACGGTGCGCCCGACGCTGTGCCCCTCGAGACGGCAGCGCCCGCCCCCCAGGTCGACGAACGTCATGAACTCCAGGGCGACCTCGTCGGGAGCCCCCTCGAACTCGAAGGTCTGCACGACGATCTCGTTGTCTCGCACGGTGTGGAAGGTGCCGTGGAAGCCGAAGTCTCCGTGGGGTGTCCTGTGGATGTAGCGGTAGCCGCCACCCGAGCGGAAGTCCCACCGGTCGACGTCCATCTCGTAGCCGCGCGGACCGAGCCACTGCTTGACGAGCTCGGGGTCCCGGTGGGCGTTGAAGACGGCCTCGACGGGTGCGTCGAACTCGCGGGTGAAGTCGATCCAGGCCACTCCGGCGGGCGCGTTGATGGTCAGCTCGTTGCTCATGTCTGCTCCTCTGTGGCGGTGGAGGGTGCTGCGTTCTTCGGGTCCCCGAGCAGGGCGTCCAGCCTGCGGAACTGCTGCTCGTGGACGAGCCGGTAACGGTCGATCCAGGCCGTCATGGCCTCGAGCCGCCCCGGGTTGAGGTGGACCGGGCGGCGTTGGGCGTCGCGGGTCCGCGTGACGAGGTCGGCGTGCTCGAGCACCTGGATGTGCTTCGAGACGGCCTGCTTGCTGATCTGGAAGGGCTCGGCGAGCTCGTTGACCGTGGCCGGGCCGCGACTGAGCCGAGCGATGATCGCCCGGCGGACGGGATCGGCCAGGGCCGCGAACGCACGGTCCAGACGCTCCTCCGCCGCTCCGCCGTCCATCATCGTCCAACCAGCCCCTTGATCAACCAATTGATTGATTACAACCCAGAGGAAGCCGCCCGTCAACCCACCTCAATCGAAAGAGCAGTTTGCGACAACGCGCGTGTCGCGAAGTGCTCTTTCGATCGGGGTGGGGTGTCGCGAAC
Organism: Intrasporangium calvum; assembly: GCF_028446585.1. Classification (GTDB taxonomy): domain Bacteria; phylum Actinomycetota; class Actinomycetes; order Actinomycetales; family Dermatophilaceae; genus Intrasporangium; species Intrasporangium calvum_A. The sequence goes on along the minus strand of NZ_JAPFQL010000026.1, from coordinate 50,128 downwards.
TGCTCTTTCGATTGGGCGGGGTCCGCGAATGCGGGGATAGACTGCTTTTCATGCCGCATCTGCGTATCAGTGAGGCCGCCGCTCTCCTCGGCGTCAGCGACGACACCGTCCGTCGCATGGTCGACTCGGGTCGACTCTCCGGCGGCATCGACGAGGCCGGCCGCCGCACCGTCGACGGAGCCGAGCTCGCCGCCGTCGCCCAGGACGTCGCCCACCCGGCCGCCGTCGGCACGATCGGAGCGGCCTCCGCCCGCAACCGGATGCGCGGCATCGTCACGTCGATCACCAAGGACACCGTCATGGCGAAGGTGGAGATGCAGTGCGGGCCGTTCCGCATCACCTCCCTCCTCTCCCGCGACTCGGTCGACGAGCTGGGTCTCGAGGTCGGCTCGGTCGCGGTCGCCTCGGTCAAGTCCACCCATGTCGTCGTGGAGGTCCCCGCGTGAGGAGGCGTGGGCGCGGAGCGAGCTCAGCGGCATACGGGCTCGTCGTCCTCGCGCTGGCCGCCTGTGGCACCACCCCCGCCCCGGCCGGCGACCACGTGACGGTGCTCGCGGCAGCGTCACTGACCGAGGCGTTCGAGCAGCTGGCCACTGACTTCGAGGCGACGCACCCGGGCACGTCGGTGGAGGTCTCCTTCGGGTCGAGCGCCACCCTCGTGCAGCAGGTCAACCAGGGCGCGCCGGCGGAGGTCATCGCGCTCGCGGGTGAGTCCGCCGCGAAGCCGCTCGACCGCGCCGCCGTCAAGGCGTCGACGACGTTCGCGACCAACGTGCTGGAGATCGCGGTCCCGCCCGACAACCCGGCGGGTGTGGCGAGCATCGACGACCTGGATCGTCCGGGTCTCAAAGTCGTCCTGTGCGCCCCGAGCGTGCCGTGCGGCCAAGCGGCCGACGCGACCTTCGCGAGCGCCGGGGTCAGCCCGTCGGTCGTCTCACGCGAGGTCGACGTCAAGGCGACCCTCTCGAAGGTTCGGCTCGGGGAGGCGGACGCGGCGGTCGTCTACCACTCGGACGTCGTGGCCGCCGGCGACGTGGTCCGCGGGGTGGCGATCCCCGCGGCGGTCAACACGACGTTGCGCTACCCGATCATCACGCTCTCGGACGACCCCACGGCGCGGTCCTTCGTCGAGTTCGTCGTGAGCGACCGCGGCGCGGCCACCCTCCGATCGCTGGGGTTCGGCACCCCATGAGGTATGCCGCTGGGCTCCGTTCCCGACTCACCCTCGGCATTCCGGCGGGGCTGGCCCTCCTGCTCCTCGTCGTCCCGCTCGTCGCACTGCTGACGCGGGCGGACTGGGCACGCGTGCCGGCGGATCTCGCGACGCCGACCGTCCTCCCGGCGCTGCGGCTGTCGCTGCTCACGACGTCGACGACCGCGGTGCTGTGCCTCCTGCTCGGGACGCCGCTCGCCTGGTTCCTGGCCCGCTCGGACCACGCGGCGACGCGATGGGTGCGGGCACTGCTCACCGTGCCGCTCGTGCTGCCTCCGGTGGTCGGCGGCGTGGCCCTGCTCATGGCCTGGGGCCGGCTGGGTCTCATCGGCCAGCACCTGTCGCCGTTCGGGGTGCAGATCACCTTCACGACGGTCGCGGTGGTGCTGGCCGAGACCTTCGTCGCCATGCCCTTCTACGTCCTCGCGGTCGAGGGGGCGATGCGCGGACTGGACCCTCGGCTCGAGTCCGTGGCCCGCACCCTCGGCGCGTCCGACCTGCGCTACCTGCGGACGGTCGCCCTGCCGCTCGTGCTCCCCGGCGTGGCCAGTGGGCTGGCGCTGGCCTGGGCGAGGGCGCTCGGGGAGTTCGGGGCGACGCTGACCTTCGCCGGCAGCTACCCCGGACGGACCCAGACCGCCCCCCTCGCGGTCTATGCGCTCCTCGAGCAGGACCCTGCCGTGGCGATCTCGGTCAGCATCGTGCTGCTCGTCGTCAGCGTCCTCGTGCTCGCCCTGCTCCGGGGCCGGTGGCTGCGATGAGAGGCGGCCTGGCGGCGCACGTCCGACTGACGCGCGGCTCCCTGGACCTCGACGTCGAGCTGGCAGCCGAGCCCGGTGAGGTCGTCGGGGTGCTCGGGCCCAACGGGGGCGGCAAGACGACGACCGTGCTGGCGCTGGCCGGGGTGGTCCCCAACGCCGCCGGGCGGCTCCGGGTCGGCGGCGAGAGCTGGGACGAGCCGGGGACGGCGCGACCGCCGGAGCAGCGCCACGTGGGCCTGATGCTGGCGGACCCGCTGCTCTTCCCGAACCTGCGGGCCCTCGACAACGTCGCGTTCGGGCTGCGCAGCCGCGGCGTGGGGCGGGCGGCCGCCCGGGAGCGGGCCCTCGCCGAGCTGGCCCGGGTCGGGCTCGGGGACCAGGCGGATGCGCGCCCACGCGAGCTCTCGTCCGGGCAGGCCGCCCGCGTGGCGCTGGCCCGGGCGCTCGCGCCGGACCCCGCGCTCCTCCTCCTCGACGAGCCCCTGTCCGCGCTCGACCCGGATACCCGCGCGCGCACCCGGAGCGACCTGGCGCACCGGCTCGCCGACTACGACGGGACCACCGTGCTCGTGACCCACGACCCCCTCGACGCACTCACGCTCGCGGACCGCCTCGTCTTCATCGAGGCCGGGCGGGTCACCCAGGCAGGCACGCCGGGCGAGGTGCTCCGCGAGCCACGCAGTCCCTATGCGGCCACGGTGGTCGGGCTCAACCTCTATGCAGCGGAGGGCGACACGCGGGGTCATGCCACCACGGACACCGGCACCGTGCTGGTCACCACGAACCCCACGGCGGGCCCGGTCTGGGTGGCCTTCTCCCCCAGCGCCGTGTCGCTGCACCGACGGCCGCCGGAGGGGTCGCCCCGCAACAGCTGGGAGCTGCGGATCACCGACATCACCCTGCACGGGCAGTCCGCGCGGGTCGGACTGGCCGGGCCGATCCGGCTCACGGCCGAGGTGACGCTCGAGTCCATCGCTGCGCTCGGGCTCCGCGTCGGGCTGCCGGTGTGGGCCGCCGTCAAGGCGACCGAGGTGCGCACCTATCCGCGTTGATCCCCGCCGCCCGACCACATTTTGGACACTTTAGTTTGACGTCCTAGTATTCGGGTCATGCCAGCGACGAGGCTGATGCCCACGGACGAAGCCACCGAGCTCCTCGAGCTCACCCGCGAGATCTGCCGCAAGGAGCTCGCCCCGAAGGTCGACGACGCGGAGCGCCAGCACCTCTTCCCCGAGGAGACGTTCCGGACGCTGGGGGCTGCGGGCCTGCTGTCGCTGCCCTACCCCGAGGAGTTCGGCGGGGCCGGCCAGCCCTACGAGGTCTACCTCCAGGTCGTCGAGGAGATCGCCTCGGTCTGGATGAGCGTCGCCGTCGGCGTCAGCGTCCACAGCCTCACGGCCTACCCCGTGGCGACCTACGGCACGGACGAGCAGAAGCAGGCACTGCTCCCCGGCATGCTCTCGGGCGCGCAGCTCGGCGCCTACTGCCTGTCCGAGCCGCTCGCCGGTTCGGACATCGCGTCGATGACGACCCGGGCGACCCCCACGGGCGACGGCCAGTACTCGCTCAAGGGCACCAAGGCCTGGATCTCGCACGCCGGCCACGCGGACTACTACACGACCTTCGCGCGCACGGCCGACACCGGCGGCAAGGGCCTGTCCACGTTCATCGTCCCCGCCGATGCGGCCGGCCTGACGTTCGCCGAGCCGGAGAAGAAGATGGGGCTGCACTGCGACCCCGTCGCCCAGGTCATGTTCGACGGGGTCGTCGTGGACGGCGCCCGGCGGATCGGCGAGGAGGGGCAGGGCATGATGATGGCCCTGTCCGCGCTCGACTCCGGGCGTCTCGGGATCGCCGCCGCCGCGACGGGCCTCGCCCAGGCGGCGCTGGACCGGGCGGCTGCCTACGCCACCGACCGGCACCAGTTCGGTCGGCCGATCGCGAGCAACCAGGGCCTCGCCTTCCTCATCGCCGACATGGAGGCCGCCGTCACGTCGGCCCGGGCCACCTACCTGCACGCGGCGCGCCTGAAGGACGCGGGTCGGGCCTTCAGCAAGGAGGCCGCCGTCGCCAAGCTCGTCGCCACCGACGCGGCGATGCAGGTGACGACCGACGCGGTCCAGGTGCTCGGTGGCGCCGGCTACACCGAGGACTTCCCGCTCGAGCGCTACATGCGCGAGGCCAAGGTGACCCAGATCTTCGAGGGCACCAACCAGATCCAGCGGCTCGTCATCTCCCGGCACGTCCTGGCCGGCTGAGCTCCCCACCTTTCGAAAGGCTCCCCATGCAGCTGAACTCGTCCTCGGTCGCGGTCGTCACGGGTGGCGGCTCCGGCCTCGGCGGCGCGACGGCCCGCCGCTTCGTCGCGGACGGCGCCAAGGTCGTCATCATCGACCTGGAGACGTCCACGGCCCCGGCTCTTGTCGCGGAGCTCGGCGCCGACCACGCTGCCTTCGTCGCAGCGGACGTGCGTGACGAGGCCCAGGTGGAGGCCGCGATCGACCGCGCCCGCGAGCTGGGCGAGCTGCGCGTCGCGGTCAACTGCGCGGGGGTCGCCACCCCCGGCCGCGTCATCGGTCGCAAGGGCCCGCTCGCGCTCGAGACGTTCCGCACCGTCATCGACATCAACCTCGTCGGCTCCTTCAACGTGCTGCGCCTCGCCGCTGCCGCGATGCTCGACAACGAGCCGGTCGACGGGGACCGCGGCGTCATCGTCAACACGGCGAGCATCGCCGCGTTCGACGGCCAGGTCGGGCAGGCCGCCTACGCCGCGAGCAAGGGCGGCATCGTCGGGCTGACGCTCTCCGCGGCGAGGGACTTGGCGGACAAGGCGATCCGCGTCATGACCATCGCCCCCGGCACCTTCGAGACGCCGATGCTGGCCGGCCTGCCCGAGGAGACCCGCCACGTCCTCGAGCAGCAGGTCCCGCACCCGTCGCGGCTCGGCAACCCGACCGAGTACGCCTCCCTCGTGCGCTACATCGTGGACAACCCGATGCTCAACGGCGAGGTCATCCGCCTCGACGGCGCGCTGCGGATGCCGCCGCGCTGACCTGTCCCGTATGCCGCTGGGCTCGCTCCCAGTGCCCGCCGAGCCCCGCTCCTCCCGCAGCGTCGTGGAGGTCGCGGGGCTCGCGCGTCAGTGGCGCCCGCGGCCGGAGAATCTTCCCAAAGGCAGGTAAACCTCTCCATGCAGTCACCGCGTTGGAGGGGTGAACCAAACCACACCGCTCGAGTCAAGGGGAATCCACAGACGTGGCTGATACCGATCGCGACGCCGACTTCACCGCCTACGTGCGGGCCCGGCAACATGCCTTGTCCCGTTTCGCCTACCTGCTGACCGGAGACCCGCACAGCGCCGAGGACCTCGTCCAGGCAGCGCTGGCCAAGGTCTACGGCGCATGGGACCGGATCGGCCAGATCGAGGCGCCTGAGGCCTACATCCGGCGCCTCATTGTCAATGAGCACACCTCGTGGTGGCGGCGAGCCTGGCGCCACCGCGAGCGGGTCGACAGCGACCTCATCACCGTGATGGACCCGGCGGCTGCCGTGCGCGCCGAGCACGACGGTGACCTCTGGGCCCACATCCAGACGTTGACGCCGCGACAGCGCGCCGCGGTCGTCCTGCGCTACTACGAGGACCTCTCCGAGGCCCAGACCGCCGAGATCCTTGGCTGCTCGGTCGGAACCGTGAAGAGCCACACCAGTCGTGCCATCGCTTCCCTGCGCCTGAAGATGAAGGAGGTCGTCGCATGAGCGACCTGAACCACAACCCCCAGACCGGGTCCGATGCAGACCTGGAGTCCGCCTTCCGCACAGCCCTGAAGGGCCGCGCCGCCGGTGTTGCGGCGCCCGGTGACTTCGCACCCCTGGCCATCGCCCGACGGCGCCGCGACCAGCGTGCCAAGGGCGCCATCGGGGCCGTCGCCTTCACCGCCGTCCTCGCCCTCGCCGTGCCGGCCCTCGCCTCCGGCGACCGCGAGGTGCCCGTTCTCCCGGCGTCCACGTCTGGTGCCACCGGGAGCGTGACGACGGACCCCACCCCCTCGACCCCGCCCACGACCCCACCGACGACCACCGCGACGACCACCGCCACCGCGGCCGCCGAGTCAACGAAGTCCGCTCAGAAGCAGGCCAGCTCCGCGAGCTCGTGGGCTGCAGGCGACCGGCTGCACGTCGGCGATCGCACCATCCAGCTCGAGCCCGGGACCGTGGTGGCGTCCTTCGCGGTCGTCGACGGCGGTCGCATCATCCTGGACTCGTCGGTGGGGGTCGACGGCCCCGCCGAGCTGGAGGTCCTCGACCCCACCGGTCGCACCCTGACGTCGATCGAGCCGTGGGAACGGGGTCCGGGGTTCGCGTGGTCCGCATCGCCAGACGGTGCCAAGCTGCTGGTGTCCGACGGGGCATCCCTGACGATCTACGCAACCGACGGTCGCAAGCTCGCCACCCGTCCTGACGCCCGAGCCGCACAGGCCATCGTGGGCGGACTCGCCTACGCCTCGGCCCCTGCCGCATCGTCGACGGAGCCATCGCTCGAGTGGAACTACCTGACTGACGAGGTGCGCGAGCTGCCCCCAGGCCTGCGGGCCGTCACACAGGACGGACAGCGGGCAGCGGGCTACCAGATCCCGCCCACCAAGGACGGCGCGAAGGGGTGCTGGGTCACCTACCAGCTCGCGAGCCCCGAGGACCGCGACGAGCACTGCGTCGGCTGGTTCTTCCCGATGCGCTTCTCGGAGCAGGGCACGTACCTGATCGGCGGGAGCTCCTTCGACGACGGGCGCGGCGGCCTGGGCAACGGTGTCAAGAACCTGGCCGTCGTGCGGGTCAGCGACGGCAGCGTCGTGGTCGGCGCCGAATCCGGCGACGACCAGCTGCTCGGCTGGTCGCTGCAGGTCAGCGCCGACGAGACGTCCTTCCTGGTCTCCCGGAGAACGACACCCCTCAGCGACGAGCGTGTGCCGAACAACACTCTGGCCCGCTGCACGTTCGATGCTCAGTGCGACGAGGTCGCACCCGAGCAGCAGGGGCCCCGGACCTGGCTCGGCCACTACACCGTCGCCCGCTGACCGAGTGCGCCGCCTGTCAACTTTTCGGACGGCTCAGCGACTTTACGTGGTGAGAGGCGATCGGCCTCTCACCACGGGGAGATCACTACAGGGAGGTTTCATGTCCACGCACTTCGTGCTGCGCGTAGCAGCCACTCTGGCCGCAGTCGGCGGCTTCATCATCCTCAGCACCACGCGGGCCCTGGCCGCCGTGGATCCGGGCCTGGGCGCCGGCTCCGGCGCCGCGCCGCCTCCTGCACCACCGACGCCGGTGCCGTTCGAGGTGTTCGGCATGGCCTGGCAGGGTGCGCTCGCCCTCAGCGTCGCACTCATCGCCGTCGTCGGCCTGGCCTACAGCGTCCAGCACCGCCGCCACGCTGCCGGGGCCCCCGCGTAACCGCGCTTCGGACCCGCAACCCAGCCGTATGCCGGCCACCCGCTCGGTGTCAACCCGTGACGGTGTCGCCCGCGTTTGACGGATCAGGGGGAAGGAACGCCGGGAAGGCCGACAATGGGGAAGGTGAAAGGCCCGGGCGAGGACGGGCGTGAGACGGACTTCACCGCCTACGTGCGGGCGAGGCAGGACGGGCTGACCCGCTTCGCCTACCTCGTCTCGGCCGACGCCGAGAGCGCCAAGGACCTGGTCCAGATCGCCTTGACCAAGGCCTACCTGCGCTGGGACCGCATCTGCGAGCTCGAGGCGCCCGACGCCTACATTCGCCGGATCATCATCAACGAGCACCTCTCGTGGTGGCGCAAGGCCTGGCGCCGGCGCGAGGTGACGAGCAGCCCGCTGGTCGAGATCTCCGACCTGGCCGCCACCGACCCGCCCTCCCACGACGCAGAGCTCTGGGCGCACATCGCCCGGCTCCCGCCGATGCAGCGTGCTGCCCTCGTGCTGCGCTACTACGAGGACCTGTCCGAGGCCCAGACCGCAGAGTTCCTCGGCTGCTCGATCGGCTCGGTGAAGACCCACACGAGCCGCGCCATGGACCGACTCCGATCAACCCTCAGGGAGGCGACCGCATGAACCCCGTCGAACGGGAAGATCCGGCCATGGATCCGAGGGAGGTGAAGGTGCTGCTCCTCGACCGGGCCGAACGCGTCCACGTCCACGGCGACTTCACGGCTTCGGCCGTCAGCGGGGCGCGCCGAGTCCGAACGCGGCGCCTGGCCCTCGGCACCGTGGCCGCTGCGCTGGCCGTGGCCGTCCCGTTCGGCGTGGCCCTGCGTGGGTCCGTCGCAGAGCACGCGAACCCCGCGGCGTCCTCACCGCGCGTCTCCGCCACCGCCTTGCCGGCTCCCACCCTGATCACGGCGGTCGTCCACGGCGGTGCGCCGGACGCGCCGATGCCCCTGCCCTACGTCCAAGCCGGCCAGCTGCACCTCAACGGCACCACGGTGCCGCTAAAGCTCGGCCCGGATGCCCGGCTGCTGATGTTCGCCACGTTGAGCACGGGTGGCGTGGCCTACCAGGCCGCCGGCCCGGACCCGGCGGCACCCGAGTTCGACGCCGGCCCGCTGACCTTCCTCGACGCACGCGGCCAGCTGATCGCTCAGTACGACGTGCTGCACACCGACACCGACGGCCCCGGAAACGTCGTCGTCGGGGTCGAACCGGACGGCGAACGGCTCGTCCTCGACGCCTCCGGAAACCTGATCCGCCGCCTGGCGCCGGTCGAGGAACCCACGGTCAAGCAGGTCGCTTCGCTGGGCGGAGACCTGGTCGCCGGGCTCGCCGGGGTCGAGACCGGCCTCTGGGTGGGCAGCCTCACTACGGGCCGGTCGGCCCTCGTCGCCGGCTGGTACCGCGTCGCGGACGTCCGGCACTGGGCCATCGGACTGGCCCTGCACGAGGGCCGCTCCCTCGTGGTCCAGGGCCTGTTCCATCCGACGTCTCGGGACTTCCGCTGCAAGGTGCTGGTCAACTACGTCACCGGCGAGGAGCTGCGGTCCTGGTGCGACGACAGGCACCCCCTCGGCTTCTCCCCCGACGGCACGTGGATGTACGGCGAGTACCTCAACAGCGCGAACGTCTGGGTGGAACGGACCGACGACGGTGGCCGGCTGCTCGAGATCCGGGCGGAGGCCGGGACCACGTTCGCGGGTGAGTTCCCGGCCCCCACCGCCGACGGCACCGAGCTCGTGGTGGTCATGACGGAGGCGGACAGCAGGACAGTGCCCGTCTCGTGCACGGTCCTCACCGGGCAGTGCCGTGTCGTCTCGGACGGCCTCGACGACCCGTCGACCGAGCGCCTCTCGCTGCCGGACAACTGGGGTCGCCAGGACATCTCGAAGTCCCAGCCCGACGCGACGATGCCGTGAGCGACCTCAGGAGACCGTCAGGGTCGCCGCCGCCGTTGCCGGCCCGTAGGTCTCGTCCGGCGCTGCAGCGGTTCGAACGACCACATCGGTGGGCACCGCTCCCCCGGTTGGTCACGTCGACTCGGATCCGCGGACAACCATCAGTGGCGGTGGGAGCGTATGGATGAGGTCCACTCCTTCGACAGGGGAACCACATGGAAACCGCCGATCGCGAGGCCGACTTCACGGCCTACGTCCGGGCGAGGCAACGCCACTTCGTTCGCTTCGCCTACCTGCTGACCGGTGATCCGCACAGCGCCGAGGACCTGGTCCAGAGCGCCTTTGCCAAGGTCTACCGCAAGTGGGGAAGCATCCACGGCTCGCCCGATGCGTACGTACGCCAGACGATGATCAACGAGCACCACAGCTGGTGGCGCCGGACCTGGCGGCACAAGGAGGTCACGGGCAGCGACCTGATCACCTACGCCGACCCCGCCGCCCCGGCCGACCAGTACGCCGACGACGACCTGCGCAACCACATCCGCAACCTGCCGGCGCAGCAGCGCGCAGCGATCATCCTGCGCTACTACGAGGACCTGACCGAGGCGCAGACCGCCGAGGTCCTCGGGATCTCCGTCGGCACCGTCAAGAGCCACACCAGCCGGGCGCTCAACGCCCTGCGCGTCACCATGAAGGAGGTCACGGCATGAGCCCCAACGAGCTGGACCTGCGCCGGACCCTGCACCACGACGCGGAGCGCATCGACGCGACCGGCGACTTCGCCGTCGCGGCGATCGGACTCGAGCGACGTCGCGCCCGTCGTCGCAACACCATGGCTGCCGCTGCCGCCGTCACCGCCCTGGCCGTCGCCACCCCCATCGCGTGGTCGAACCTCGGCACGGACGCACCGCCGACTCCGGCGACGTCGTCCACCGCGCCGGTCTCGCCGACCCCGTCGGCCAGCGACACCGGCACTCCCCCGCCGACGACCGAACCGACTCCGGCCGACACGCGCAAGCCCGGGCCGGCACCCACTGCCGACTCGGATGCCGAGCCGCAGGTGGCCGTCACCCTCGAGAGCGGTCCCGTGACCGGGACCCCCCGGGTGGCCTATGTCCTCGACGGCGTCTTCCACGACGGGGACCGGCGAGTCCGCCTCCCGGTCTCGACCGGACTGCGGGGGGTGGCCCGACTCGCCAATGGGGGTGTCCTCGTCCACACCGCCACCGACGAGGGAGTCTCCACGATGCGCTTCCTCGATGCGTCCGGTGTCGAGGTCGCCAGGGCGGCCGCCCAGGGGCTGGCGGTGAATGCGGACGGCTCCCGGGTCGCGGCCACCGACTCGAAGGGGACCATCCGGATCTATGACGCCCAGGGTGACCAGCGCAACGCCCTGCGAACCGGTGACGAGAACGCCCGCCCGTCGGGGCAGTGGGGCGACATCCTCTACTACGTGACGGTCGACGAGAAGGGCCGCACCTCAACCCGCTCGTGGGACACCACCGGCACGTCCACGGCGGCAGTCGTCGCGGGCAGCTTCGCCGAGCTGCACGAGGGTCGTTCGCTGGCCATCCTGTGGCCCAACCAGGACTACGACCCGGGCAACACCTGCTACGGCATCTTCGACCTCAAGGCCGGGGCGGTGAACCATTGGTCCTGCGGGGAGTTCGCACCAACCCACTTCACTGCCGACGGCTCGATGGTGGTCGGTCCGAACGTTGCAGACGGCCCCGGCTCGAGCAACTTCAAGGTCGCGAGCGCCGACGACGGCGCCATCCTCATGACGGTCGCCGCGCCGGACGGCGCCTGGTCGCCCAGCTGGCGAGGGGCCGGGTCCGCCGACGCGATCGTCGTGGTCCCGGTGAGCAAGCGAGACACCGAGCAGACCATCGCCTCGTGCAGTGTGTCGACGGGCACCTGCTCGACGGACCTCGAGGCCGTGTCGGTCAGCTCCGAGGACTCAGCGATGATGCGCTACCCGATCATGCTCTCCCTCAACTGACCGCAATCGAAAGAGCAGTTCGCGACAACCCACCCAATCGAAAGAGCAGTTCGCGACACGTCGCGAACTGCTCTTTCGATTGGTGGTGAGCCCAGCGGCATACGGCTGCAGGTTGGCTTGCGAGCGCTGCAACCATGGAAGGGGCCACCTGCGTCTTCCAGAGGAGAAAGGTGCCACAGGGGGTGTGATGAGGAGTGACGCCGAGGAGGAGTTCGCGGAGTTCGTCCGCGCACGACAGCACGCCCTGGTCCGCTTCGGCTACCTGCTCACGGGCGACCGCATGGCCGCGGAGGACCTGACGCAGACGGCGCTCGCCCGGCTCTACCTCAAGTGGGACACGATCCGGCAGGCCGGGGCGATGGAGGCATGGGTGCGCAGAGTCATGGTCAACGAGCACACGTCCTGGTGGCGCCGCGCGTGGCGCCGGCGCGAGACCGTCGACTTCGACGCGACCCACCTCGCCGACCGCACGGCTTCCACGGACCCGGGCCCGGTCTCCCCGGACGACAGCCTCTGGCAGCACGTCCTCAGGCTGCCGCCCAGGCAACGAGCCGCGGTCGCGCTGCGCTACTACGAAGACCTGTCCGAGGCCCAGACCGCCGAGGTCCTCGGCTGCTCCATCGGCACCGTGAAGTCCCAGACCCATCGAGCCCTGGCCACCCTGCGCAGCCGCCTTGCCGAGGTGCCGGCATGACCGAGAGATCTCCGGACCAGCAGGGCGGGCGCGACGAGGTCGAGCGGCGACTCGCCGAGACGCTCCACGGCCAGCTCGACGGACTCAACGCCAGCTCGGACCTCACCGCGCCCGCCATCAAGCGCTCCCGACGCCTGCGACGCAACCGCGCGCGGCTGGCCGGCGCCGCGTCCGCCGTGGCGGCGCTCGTCGTGGCTGCGCCGTTCGTCGTCAACGGGCTGCGCGAGAGCGGCCTCACCGGCCCGGGACCCGCACGCTCGACGATCGCGGCGCTGAGCTCCTCCGGCACGACCACGCCCGCGCCCTCCACGACCACGCCCGCGCCCTCCACGACCTCGGTGCCGCCGACGACTCCGGCGCCCACCGTCGACGCCGACGCCGCACCGCTCGCCACGGTTCGTCCGAGCTTCGGTGCCGCTGCCCGCTCCCCCGCGGTCTCCTACGCGCACGGCACGACGGTGCACGACGTCCTGCGGGACCACCAGGCCACGCTGGAGGTCCCCGCGGACTCGCAGATCGGCGCAGTCAACGGGCTCTTCGCAGACGGCTCCGTGCTGGGCACGGTCCTGTCCGATGGGGACTGGGCGGTGGTCATCTGGGACGGGGTGACCGGCGCCGAACGAACTCGCCTGTCCACCGGCACGGTCCTCGCGTTCGACTCGGACCGCACCAGGGCCGCCTACTCCGACAGCTCCGAGCGACTCCACGTCATCGACTCGACCGGCGACGTCGTGGCCACGGCCCCCCGGGCAGGCCTGCTGGCCTCGGGCATCATCGGCGACGTCGTCTTCGCCAACGACATCCGCAGCGAGCAGCGACAGGGCTACACGTGGAACCTGGCGACCGGCGCGCTCAAGCGGTTCGACGGACGGTTCGGGCCGGCTCACTCGGGGGCGGGCCTCGTCGTCTTCCGGCCCACCGACGCCGGGGACGACGCGTGCTTCCGCATCCTCGACGCCACGGCCCAGCTGGCCGTTCGCTGGACGGGCTGCGGCGACTTCTCTCCCGACGCCTTCTCCTCCTCAGGTGGGTTCCTCGTCGGCGGCCTCCGGATCGACGGCGGGGCGCCCTACGACCTCTGGGTGATGCGGTCGAGCGACGGCAAACGGGTCCTCCGGGTCGACGGCAACCCCAGCGGCCTGATGCTCAACGGCCGGGCGGTCAGCGACCGGGACGAGTCCATCACGGTCGTGGCTCAGAACGCCGACCTCGAGGAGGGGCTGGTCGAATGCGCCCTCGACGGCTCCGGGTGCACAGTCGTCGGCGCACCGGAGCCCCTCGACACGAAGACCGCGTCGGGAGTGAGCTCGCCGGTCTGGCAGATCCTCCCCTGAGCACTCGCCCAAGTCGGCGGGCGGGCCCGGAAAGAGCGAGGGCCGCCCCGTCAGCCGGCGACAGGGGGGAACGCCGGAACCGACGGGGCGGCACCATTGGCTCCGAGGGCTGGCCCCGGGCCTCCCGAGTGGTGCAGGTCGCCCCGCTTCCACCGGGTCGGGCCTCGGCGCGCACCCCTCCACGAATGCGCGTCGACGCCCTGGCAACCGTCTCCGAAGAGACGGCCACTACTCGTAAGACGAGTAGTGGCGCTCATCATGACACGAAATCCGGTTGAATCCAGAACTTTCTCTGCACACTTCTCAGCTGTTGGCGCTGCGGATCACGAACGGCGGCTCCACGAGATCGTTCGACGGCGACAGTGCGGTCATCGGGTGCAGCCCCTCGCCGAGGAGGCCGGCGACCGGCGTCACCCGCGCCTCCCGCTCGTCGAGATCGACGAGGAGCAGGTGGGCCTGACCAGACCAGGCAGCCGTGTGAGCCCGCTCGAAGCCCTCCGGGACCCGCTCGTCGAGCTGCCCCGAGGCCCCGGAGACGACGTAGGTGCGACCGTGCACCTCGCTGACCTGGAAGTTGTGCTCGTGTCCCGCCAGCACGAGCCGCACCCCCGCAGCATCGAAGAGGGGCTCGAAGGCCGCACGCATCTCCTCGTCGTTCTCGTGGTCGGGGCCGGCCGTGTAGACCGGGTGGTGCGAGAAGGGGATGACCCACCGCCGCCGTCCCTCTCGGAAGGTCTCTCGCAGCCACTCCTGATGCTGGGGAGCTTGGAAGTAGCGGTGGACCTCCTCGTCCTCGCTGTCGAGCGAGGTGTCGAGGCACACCAGCTCCAGGTCGGCGCCGTAGCGCAGGCGGTAGAACAGCCCGGGTTGCACCGAGGCCGTTTCCAGCCCGTGGTGGAACCGCTCGACGATGTGGAAGTTGTCCTCCATCTGGGCCCGGTCGTCGCTGCTCTCGGAGTCGGCGCTGTCGTGGTTGCCGATCGCGGGGAAGATCGGGATCCTGGCGATGGCCAGGCGGTACGGCTGGAAGAAGCTCGAGTACCAGTCGTCGTCCTCCCCGCCGCCCTCCTGGTCCACGCGTCCCTGCTCGCCCTGGTAGACGTTGTCGCCGAGGGAGAGAGCGAAGCGCACGTCGTGCTCGGTGACCAGCCGGTCCAGGACATCGGCGATGCGCTGCTGTCGCCGGCTCGACTCGGCGTCGGCGCGCATGCCCACGCCGTAGTCACCCATGGCGACGAACCGCAGCGACGGTGTCGGGGCGTCAGGCGCCGGCCAGGTGCGGAAGCGCAGGTCGTAACGGCGGCCCGCCGGTGCGAGGTCATAGCCACCCCGGCTCACCGGGACCCAGTCCCACAGCTCCCCCGCGGCCCACTCCTGATCGTCAACGACGACCCGGTAGCGGTAGTCCGTGTCCGGCTCCAGGCCCTCGACCCACACCCAGGCCCGGTCCTGCGTCGAGGCCTCGGCGACGACGTCTCCGTCGGTCGACAGCACCTGGACGGTGCTGCGGCCGAACGGTTCTGCGCTGGCGCCGATGCAGGTGTGCCGGCCCACCCGGCCCGGCAGCTCCTCGTCGTCGATGATGTCCCAGCGGCCCTGCGGCGTCCGCTCGAAGAAGAACGCCCCCCAGGCCACGAGGGCGCGGTCGTGCGCCACGTCGACGAGGTGGACGAACGGCTCACGGTGGAGGTCCGGTCGGCTCTCCGCATCAGTGAGAGAGGGGGTCATGGCCTGATCATGCCCTGATCCGGCCACGACCCCCTCCCACCCAGCGCGCAGGATCGCGCGTCGCGCGCTCAGTCCTCGTTGTACTTCCGGCCCTTGGGCACGGTGACGAGGATCGACACGATCGAGACGACGACGATCACGAGGTTGAACAGGAAGGTGACGGCGCCGGCCTGACGGACGGCCTCGTTGGTGTGGATGCCCTGCGTGACGAGGAGGTCGCCGACGATGGAGACGCCCGGGCCGAGGAACGACGTGAAGATCGTCAGGGAGATGGCGGCGCCGATCGCGCCACCGAGCGAGGAGGCCATCTTGTAGATGCCGGCACCGGCACCGGCCTGGGCCGGCGGCAGGTTCGACAGGGCCGCGTCGGTGGACGGCGTCGCGTAGAAGGCCAGGCCGATCCCGAAGAGGGTGTACGAGACGATCGCGAGGACCTGGTACTGACCGACCAGGACGTTCGTCGGGATCAGGGCGAGGCAGGCGAGGCCGACGATGCCGGAGCCCCAGAGCATCGGCTTGCGGGGGCCGAAGCGGCGCAGCAGCTTCTCGCCGACCCGGATGAAGGCGATGATCGCCACCGCGTAACCGATGGTGAGCAGGCCGGCTCGCCACGGGTCGAACATCTCGGGCCGAGCGATCTGGAGCATCTGCTGGCTCACGATGAGCAGGCCGATCGTCCCGTTGAGCAGGAAGTTCGAGAGCGTGGCACCCGTGAAGGTGGTGTTCTTGAAGAGGGCGAAGTCGATGAAGGGGACCTCACGAGACCGCTCGATCCGGACGAAGACGACGGCCCCGACCACGGCCACGATTCCCAGGGCGAGCGTCAACGGGCTGCCCCAGCCGATCTGCCGGCCGAAGATGAGCACGATCATCAGGGCGAGCACGGTGACCATGAAGACGGCGAGGCCGGGCAGGTCGAGGCGTCGGTGCGAGCCGGCGTCCGCCTTGCTCTCCGGCGTGCCGCGCATCAGCCAGATCGCGACGAGCGAGACCACGATCGACACGTAGAAGATGACGCGCCAGTCGTAGGCAGAGGCGACGAAGCCGCCGAAGAGCGCCGCGATCCCCGAACCGCCCCAGGACCCGATCGACCACATCGAGACGGCGCGCTGCCGCTGGGGCCCGTCCCAGTAGGTCTTCACCAGCGCCATCGTCGCGGGCATGATGCAGGCGGCCGAGAGACCCTGCAGCGCGCGACCGGTGAGGAGCATGGGCAGCGCGGCCGACCCGCTGGCCAGGGCAAGGAGCAGGGAGCCGACGATGTTGAGGACGTTGCCGGCCATGGCGATCTTGACCCGGCCGATCCGGTCGGCGAGACCGCCGAACACGACGATGAACAGGCCGGAGAAGAGGGCCGTGATGGACACGGCGAGGTTCATCTGGTTGAGACTGACGAGCGGTGTCGCGATGTCGTCGATCGGGCCGCCGTTGATGTCCGTGAGGATCGCCCGGGCGATGGTGCCGACCGTCCCGGCGAAGAGCCAGAAGGTGAGCACCCCCAGGACGATGCCGGTGAGGAGCTTGTCGTTGCCCTGGAACGTGCGTTTCGCTGCGGGGGCTGCCACAGCCTGGGTCGTGCTCACTGGTGGTCCTTTCCAAGGTACGAGAGCGCCGCGACGACGATCGCCTCGGTGCCTGTGTCGAGCGTGGGTTGAATGAGGGGTGCGAAGAACGGGGAGTGGTTCGGGACGCCCTGGCCGGATGGGAAGCCACCCACGCCCCAGTAGGTGTAGGGCGTGCCGAACGCGTCGGGCAGCCGGCTGAAGTCCTCGCTCGCGGGGATCCGGCCGAGCGGCACGACCCGCTCGGGGCCGAAGTGCTCCCGGAAGGCGGTGGTGACGGTCGAGGTGACGTCGGCGTGGTTGTCCGTCAGGGGGAACTGGTCGTAGTACTCGAAGGTGGGCGGTTCGGGGGACCCGGCCGCGGCGCACTCCCCGCGGACGATGCGCTCGACCGCCTCGATGACCTTCGCGCGCACCTCGGTGTCGTAGGCGCGCAGGTTGACGAGCAGGGTCGCTCGGTCGGGGATGACGTTGCTCTTCGAGCCCGCGATGCTCGACCCGACGGTGAGGACGGCGAAGTCGGTCGGGGCGACCTCGCGCGCCACCACGGTCTGGAGCCGCAGGACGATCGAGGCCGCGAGCACGACCGGGTCGACGCCGAGGTGGGGCATCGAGCCGTGTGAGCCCTTGCCGAAGACGGTGATCCGGATGCTGTCGCCCGCGGAGAGGACCGGGCCGGACTGGGTCCCGATGACCCCCGCCTCGTGCGCGAGGACGTGCTGGCCGAAGGCGACGTCCGGGCGGGGGACGAGCGAGGTCAGTCCGGCGTCGACCATCGCCTGCGCGCCCTCGGCGTTCTCCTCGGCCGGCTGGAACACCGCGATGAACGTGCCGGCCCAGGGGCCGGGCTCGGAGGCGAGCAGCTCGACGGCGCCGAGGAGACAGGTGATGTGGGCGTCGTGGCCACACGCGTGCATGAGGCCGACCGTGGCGCCGCTGTCGTCGACGGTGGTGTCGGTCGAGGCATAGGGCAGCCCGGTCTCCTCGGTCACGGGAAGGCCGTCCATGTCGGCGCGGTGGAGGACGACCGGGCCGGGGCCGTTCGACAGGACGCCGACGACGCCACCGCCGACCTCGATCACCTCGCACCCCAGGGCGCAGAGCCTCTCGGCGATGATCGAGCGGGTCCGGGTCTCGTGCAGACTGAGCTCGGGATGGGCGTGCAGGTCGCGGTACAGCTCCTCCTGCCAGTCCCGGGTCGCGGGCAGGTGTCCCAGCACCTGTTCGACCACTGACATGCGGTTTCCTTTCGAAGGGCGGCGGATCTCACCGGGCTGCGCCGCGACGGATCTGGGTGATCCCGGCTCTTGAAGGCTAGAAACGGCGCTACGATCGCGGCGACCGACGAAGAAGATGGCTGAAAGTCAGGCCTGTCATGACGGATCTGGACCTCGACACCGACGATCGGCGCCTGATCGCCGCCCTGCAGGTGCGGCCGCGTGCGTCGTGGACCGAGCTCGCGGCCATCCTCGGGCCGAGCGCCGTGACGCTCGCGCGGCGGTGGGCCCGGCTCTCCGAGGCGGGCGCCGCATGGATCACCGTCGCCCCCAACCTCGGGCCGGGCACGGGCACCCTCGGACTCGGCGTGGCCCTCGTCGAGCTCCGGGTCCCACCGGGCCAGGTCCTGGCCATCGCGGACGAGCTGGCGACGGTGCCGGAGGTGGCCACCATCGACCTCACGGCGGGTGGTCGGGAGCTCGTCCTGACGATCATCGCCGGCGACGAGGACGCCCTCGCGCAGCTCCTCCTGGAGCGGCTCCATCCGCTCGGCCTCGTGCTCTCGGTCCACTCCCACCCCGTGACGCGCACCTACGTCGACGGGAGCAGCTGGCGTCTGCCCGGGCTCGCCGAGGGCGAGCGCAACCGCCTCACTCCGCACCTCGCACCACCGAACCGGGCCCGCATCTCGCCGCTCTTCGAGGCGGTGGCCCGCGAGCTGGCCCGGGACGGGCGGATCTCCGCCGCCGAGCTCGCCGAGCGTCTGGACCTGCGCCCGCGCCGGGCCCGGGACCTCATCGCCGATGTCGTCGGCACGCGTCGTCTACGGTTTCGCACGGAGCTGGCCCGGCGCTACTCGGGCTACCCGCTCTGTACGTGGTACTTCCTCAAGACGCCCGCCTCCCAGCGCGCCAACGTGGCCTCCCGGATCGCAGCGCTGCAGCAGGCCCGCGCCGTGGTCGCGATGGTCGGCCAGTACGACCTCGCCGTCGACGTGTGGACCCGCACGCTCGACGACGTGCAGCGGCTCGAGGCGACCATCGAGGAGCGCATGCCCGGTGTGCACATCGCGGACCGCTCGCTGGTGCTGCGGACGGTCAAGCTGATGGGACGCCTGCTCGACGAGTCCGGCTGCGCCAGCGGTTTCGTCCCGCTCCCGGCCTACCTCAAGGGCGGCGAGATCTGACGTGCGGTCCGGGAGGCGCTACTTGACGGAGCCGCTGGCGAGGCCGGCTCGCCAGTAGCGCTGGAGGCCGAGGAAGAGCGCGACGAGCGGCAGGACGCCGAGCAGGGCGCCTTGCAGGACCGCGCCGTACTGCGGGTTGAAGTAGCTCATCATCCCGTAGAGGCCGAGGGTGACCGGCTTCAGCTCAGGCGAGGTGATCATCATCAGCGGGAGGAGGAAGTTGTTCCACGTCGCGACGAAGATGAAGAGGAAGATCGTCACCATGGCCGGCGCGAGGAGCCGGAGCACGACCGTGAAGAAGGTCCGGGCCTCGCTCGCGCCATCGAGCCGGGCCGCCTCGATGATCTCGTCCGGCACCGACGACTCGACGTAGATCCGGCCGAGGAACACCCCGAACGGGCTGACGCACGACGGGATGATGACGGCCCACGGGGTGTTGACGAGACCCACCCCGTGGAAGACGAGATAGAGCGGCACGGTGAGCAGGGAGATCGGCAGGAGCAGGCCGGCGAGCAGGGCGACCTGCATGGCCCCCTTGCCGGGGATGCGGAACTTGGCGAGCCCGTAGCCGGCGCTGACGGACAGGAGCGTGCCCAGCGCGCCGGCGATGGTGGAGTAGAGGATCGAGTTGGCCACCCACCGCCAGAAGTTGCCCTGCGTCCACGACATCAGCGCGGAGTAGTTCGCCGCGGCATTGTTGGCCGCCGGCAGCAGGCCGCTCGTCGAGAAGAGGTCGGCATTGCTCTTCGTCGACGAGACGACGAGCCAGTAGACCGGGCCGAGGAAGTAGGCCAGCGCGAGGGCGAGCACGAGCCAGGTCAGGACGCGAGCCGCCCGGGAGGGCTGCAACGACGGCGGGACGTCCGCGCGGTTCGACATGTCAGACGGTCTTTCGCTGGAGGAAGGCGTAGCCGGCGGCGAGGAGACCAGCGCCGATCGCCATGACGATCGAGATGGCCGAGGCCGGGCCGGCGCCTGACGGCGAGACCCCGCCGGTCATCGAGTTGTAGGCCATCATCATCGGCGTGTACGCCTTGCCCATCCACGGGTTGACGGCCGCGAGCACGGTCGGCTCGTTGAAGAGCTGGATGGTGCCGATGATCGACAGCAGGACGGCGAGCATCGCGGCGCGGCCGACGAGCGGCACCTTGATGCGCCGCACGACCGCCCACTCGCTGGCTCCGTCGATGCGGGCGGCCTCGTAGAGGTCTCCCGGGATGGCCTGCAGCGCCGCCAGGAAGATGAGCATGTTGTAGCCGGTGAAGGTCCACGTCGTCATGTTGGCCATCGAGCCGAGGATCGTGCCGGGGGCGAAGAAGTCGATCCCCCCGCCGACGGCCTCGAGCGCCTGGTTGATGGGTGACATCCGCGGGCTGTAGATGTAGGTCCACACCAGCGCCGCAACGACCCCGGGGATCGCATAGGGCAGGAAGTAGCCGAGCCGGAAGATCGTGACCCGCCGCACGAGGAGCGAGTCGAGGAGCAGCGCGAGGGCGAGCGCCGCGCCGATCATGACGGGGATCTGGACCGCCCCGAAGAGCAGCACGCGGCCCATCCCGTCCCAGAAGAGCCGGTTGCCGAGGACCTGGGCGTAGTTCTCCGCGCCGACGAAGGTGTCGACGAGCTCCCCACCGCCGTAGAGGCCGCCCCCCGAGGGCTTGGCCCGGTAGAAGGAGGAGCGGATGCTGACGGCGATGGGGATGACGAAGGTGACGAGGAAGAGCAGGGCGAAGGGCGCGACGAACGCGAGGCCGGTCCTGGCCTCGCGCCGCCGCCGGGCACGGTTGTGCCCCTCGTGAGTGATCGTCATCCCGCCACGGGCAGGCCGGCGTCCTTGAGCGACGCCACCGAGGCCTGCTGCGCGGCCGTGAAGATGTCGGCGACCTTGCCCTCGCCCTTGCCGGCCCGGTCCGCGGCCTGCGCCATGTCGGCGCCGATCGCCGGGAAGGTCGGGATGTAGGGGAAGTTCGGATTGAGCGCCTCGTTGGCCTTGGCCAGCTCGGCGAAGACATCCTGCCCGCCGTAGAAGGCCTTGACCGGCTCCGGTGTCGTCATCGCGCCCTTCGCCGCGACGACGAGGCCCTGTGAGACGAGCCCGTCGATCTGGGTGTTGAACCAGTTGTTGAACTCCATCGCCTGGGCCGGCGCCGGGCAGCCCTTGAGGACGACGACGCCGGAGCCACCGTCGGGGCCGGACATCGGTGCGTCACCGAGCTGCGGGAGCTGGGCGACGGCCCACTGGCCCTCGTTGGGGCTGCCTGCCATGTCTCCGGCAAGGAGCGGGGCCTCCCAGGCCGCACCGATCGTGCCGATGAGCTTCTGGTCGGTCAGTGCCTTCTTGAACCCGTCGCCCCACCGGTTCTCGACGATGGCCGACTTCGAGTCGAGCAGCGTCTGCCAGAACGCAGCGACCTTCTGGGTCGCGGCTCCGGAGGCATCGACCTTCCACTGGTCGTTGTCTGCCGAGTACCAGGTCGCCCCGGCCGCCGCGGCCTGGGCGGACAAGGAGTACTGCGCCTCGTCGGGCTGGAAGGCGGCGATGTACTTGCCCTTCTCGGCTGCCTTGGCCGCCGCAGCAGTGAACTCCTCCGCCGTGGTGGGCACCTGCAGGCCGAGCTGATCGAACTCTGCCTTGTTGTAGTAGTAGACGAGGGGCCCACCGTCCTGCGGCAGGCCGACGGCCGTGCCACCCACGGTCATGAGCGTGAAGGCACCCTCGGAGAAGTTCGACCGGTACTTCTCGGCGTCGGTCGTGACATCTTCGAGCAGGCCCCTGGTGAACAGGGACGGCACCTCGGCGTAGCCGGCCTGGGCCAGGCAGGGAGCGGTCCCCGCCTTGATGTCGGCCTCGAGCTTGGTGACCATCTCGGCCGCCTTGCCGTCGAACTTCGTCGCGGTGACCTGGACGTCGGGGTGTTCGGCGTTCCACTTCGCGACGATGTCGGCGACCTTGGTCATCCCCTCCCCGTCGGGCAGCCGGTGGAGGTACTCGATGGAGACCGGGGTGGCCGGGGCCGCCGAGCTCGCCGGTGCCGAGCTGGGGCCGGCCGGGGTCCCGGACGAGCACGCTGCGACGAGGGAGAGCGAGACGGCGGCGGCGAGGGAACCCGTGGTCCGAGCCGTGCGTGAGGACATGAGCGACTCTGCTTTCTGCGACGCCGGCCCTGGCGGGACGGCACTGATCCCGATTCGTTCGGCCAGTGTCCTAACTAAGTTTGCCAAAGTCAATGCCCCAATGTCATCGTCATCGGACCGGGATTCCGAGCCCCGTGGGAGGATCCGGCCAGGAGGGAGAACGATGACATCGACGAGCCACACCCCGCGCCGCCCGTCCGCAGCGGCCGGCCGGGTCGACCAGGCCCAGATGCGTGCCGCCAACATGGCCCTCATCCTCCGGCACCTGCGCGCCCACGGCGGCCGGTCGCGAGCGCGTCTGGCCGCGGAGACCGGCCTCTCCAAGGCGACGATGTCGAGCCTGATCAGCGATCTGGCCGAGCGGGGGCTGGTCCGGGAGGGCCAGCTCCACCGCGCCGGCACGGTCGGCCGCCCCGGGCTGACCGTCGAGCTCGACGGCCGACGCGTCTGCGGGCTCGGCATCGAGATCAACGTCGACTACGTCGCCCTCGCAGCGGTCGACCTCTCGGGGACCGTGATCCGGGAGTCGTCCACGCCGGTGGACGTCCCACGGCTGCCTGTCGACGCCGTCCTCGACCGCGTCGCAACTCTCGTCAACCGGATGCTCGACTCGATCCGCGAAGCCGGCCTGATCGTCGCCGGGCTGACGGTCTCCCCACCCGGAGTCATCGACTACGCAGCGGGGTCGGTGCGCTTCGCCCCGAACCTCGGCTGGCGCAACGTGCCGATCGTCGCCGAGCTGGCCGATCGGATCGGCCCGGACGTGCCACCGATCCACCTCGAGAACGACGCAAAGCTGGGCGCCGTCGCCGAGTACGCAGCCTGGGCCCCTGAGGGCGTCAGCGACCTGCTCTATCTCTCGGGCGACGTCGGCGTCGGGGCCGGCATCATCGCCGAAGGCCGGCTCATCCGCGGATGGTCCGGCTTCTCGGGCGAGGTGGGCCACCTGCCGCTCGACCCCGAGGGCCGCCAGTGCGGCTGTGGTCGCACCGGGTGCTGGGAGACCATCGTCGGCCTGTCGGCCCTGCTGCGGCTGGCAGCACCCGAGGACGACGAGGTGCAGGACCCGACGCGCCCGCTCGAGGACCGCCTGCACACCCTGCACACGCGCGCCGACGCCGGCGACGAGCGCACCCTGGCAGCCCTGCGGCAGATCACCGACGACCTCGCCCGCGGCCTGTCGGTCCTGGTGGACGTCCTCAACCCGGAGGTCATCGTCCTGGGGGGCTACTTCGCCTTCTTCGGCGACTACCTCCTCGAGCCCCTCGGCGCAGCCCTCGCCGAGCGCCGCATGGACGAGGGCAGCGGCGCGCGGCTCGTCGTCTCCCGCCTGGGCATCAGCTCCACGGCGCGAGGCGGGGCGATCGTCGCTCTCGAGGACGTCTTCGACAACCCCACGCTCATCGACACCCACTAGGGGTTGACACTCGCCTCCCTCCACTCAAATACTTCGTTCACTGTACGAATATATTTGACTGGAAGGCATCTCCTCATGCACGGATCCAGCACCACACTGTCGTGGCGGGTCGTTGCAGCTCTCGGGGCGGGCGTCGTCGGACTCGCCGGCACCGCGCTCGCACCCGCTGCACACGCCAGTCCCATCCCGGTTCCCGCGGCCCTCCACGCCGCGGCGAACACCCCGCTCGTCATCGCCTCCGGCTCCCTCGAGGCCACCCTCGACCCCCAGTTCCCCCAGGTCCTCGGCTACCGTGCCCTGCCCTCCGGGGCGACGCTCGGCGGCCAGCCGGATCCCGTCCGGTCCGTCACGATCAACGGCACCCCGCACACCGCGACGGTCACGGTGACCCCGGGAGCGAGCTCAGCAGCATACGGACTCACCTTCTCCGACCTGCCGGGCGTCGCCGTCGAGCTCACCGTCTCGGTCGAGGGCAACGTCCTCACCTGGCGCGTCACCAAGGTCACCGACTCCCCCACCGTCACGGTCGGGACCTTCGACGTCCCCGGTCTCGACCTCGTCTCCGTCGCGAGCGACCAGTCCGGAGCGAGCACCGCGTTCACGACGATCGACACCAACTCCACGCGCAACGCGGACGTCTTCGCCGCTGTCACCGCCGCGGACGTCGTCGAGTCGGCGCCCGTGGGCGCGGCCTACGGCATCGTCAACACCGCGCAGCTCGCCGCGAGCGTCGAGACGAACGGCACCTACGACAAACCGGTCGGCGGCACCCGGATGGACAACGGTCGCCTGTGGCACCAGGTCCGCGCCGGCACCGGCGGCACCAAGCGCGTCGGGATCGCCCCCGGCCAGTGGACCGTCCGCGGCGAGGGCGCCCCCGCGCAGAGCGAGCTGCCCTGGGCCAAGGTCGTCGTCACCGTGGACCGCAACGAGGACGCCAGGGTCGACTGGCAGGACGGCGCGATCGCCTTCCGCGACATCGCCTACGTGCCCGCGGGCGCCGACCAGGTCCGCGACCGCGTCGTCCAGCGCATCCCGTTCAACTTCAGCAGCCTGGCCACCCACCCCTTCCTGCGCACCCTCGACGACACGAAGCGCATCTCTGTCGCCACCGACGGACTCGGTCAGTTCGCCCTGCTCAAGGGCTACGGCGCCGAGGGCCATGACAGCGCCCACCCCGACTACGGCGGCAACTACAACGAGCGGGCCGGCGGCCTGAAGGACCTCAACACCCTCCTCGTCGAGGGGGAGAAGTGGGGCGCCGACTTCGGCGTCCACGTCAACGCGACCGAGTCCTATCCGGAGGCGCGCGCCTTCAGCGAGACCCTCGTCGACAAGAACGCCCGCGGCTGGAACTGGCTCAACCAGAGCTACTACATCAACCAGCGCCGGGACCTGAACTCCGGCGACCTGCTCCGGCGCACCCAGCAGCTGCGCGACGAGACCAAGGGCAACCTCGATGTCCTCTACTGGGACGTCTACTACGGCTTCGGCTGGATCCCCGACTCGATGAACCGGGCACTGCGCGAACAGGGTTGGCAGATGGGGTCCGAGTGGGCCTACTCCCTCGAGCGTGACAACATCTGGTCGCACTGGGCGACCGACCGCAACTACGGGGGCGTGACGAACAAGGGCGTCAACAGCACCATCGTCCGCTTCATCCGCAACACCCAGAAGGACGTGTGGAACCCACACCCCGTCCTCGGCGGCTCCACGATCGTCGAGGCCGAGGGCTGGACCGGTCACCGCGACTGGGACGCCCTGATGAGGAACGTCTGGGAGGGCCAGCTGCCGACGAAGTTCCTCCAGCACTTCGAGATCACCAAGTGGACGGATACGAAGTCCGGCTCCGACATCACCTTCGACCTCACCTTCGAGGGGGCCGTGCGCGGCACGACGACGAGCGGCACGCGCAAGCTCTTCATCGCCGACTCCACGGTGCTCGACGGCGACGCCTATCTCCTGCCCTGGGGCGAGAAGTCCCCGCTCACCCCGAGCAAGGCCTACCACTACAACAAGGCCGGCGGCCGCACCACGTGGCGCCTCACGCCCGCACTCCGTGGCGTCCCGTCCTTCACCCTCTACGAGCTCGGCGAGAGCGGCCGGACCAGGGTCGGCACCGTGACCCCGCGCAAGGGCTCGGTCACCCTCACCGCCAAGGCCGGCACGGCCTACGTCCTCTACCCGGACGCCGCGCCCGCCGCCGTCGACCCCGCCTACGGCCAGGGCACCCTCGTCGACGACCCCGGCTTCAACGCGCCGACCCTCGCCCCGTGGAACCCCACCGGCCCCGTGACCCAGCAGCGCCTCACGACCGGCGGGCAGCGCGTCGCCCAGCTCGGCTTGGGCCTCGGCTCGGGCACGGCAGCGATCTCCCAGCAGCTCACCGGCCTAACTCCGGGGCAGCGGTATGCCGCGTCGGCCTGGGTCGAGGTCGCGCCCGGCCAGTCGCGCCCCACGACCCTGTCGGTCACCGGCACGGGTGTCACGGCCGCCAACACCGTCGAGCGCTCGACCGTGGTCAACAGTGAGGCCTCCAACGAGCTGCGGACGACGAGCTTCCAGCGGGTCCGCGTCATCTTCACCGCCCCGGCCGACGGACGTGCGACGCTCCGGGTGGCCGCGGCCGACGGGACCGCTCCCGTGCGCGTCGACGACGTCCGCGTCGTCCCCACCACCGAGGCGCCGCCGACCGGCACCGTCATCGCCCAGCAGGACTTCGAGGGCGTCGACCAGGCGTGGCTGCCCTTCGTCTCCGGTCCGGCCCAGGCCGGCGGTGACGCCCGCACCCACCTCGCCCGGATCAACGCGCCGTACACGCAGGGCGGCTGGAACGGCAAGCTCGTCGACGACGTCCTCGACGGCGAGTGGTCGCTCAAGGCGCACGAGGAGGCGAGCGGCCTCGTCTACCGGACCTGGGCCGGCACCGTCCCGTTCGAGCCCGGCCGCCGCTACCGGGTGGAGTTCGACCACCAGAATGCGCAGGCCGGCGCCTACTCCTTCGTCACCGGCGTCGACCAGGTCGCGGGAGGCACGTCCAAGGCCGTCGAGCTGCGTACGACGACGTTCGGCCAGCAGCGCACGACGCAGCACTTCGCCCAGGAGATCACCACCGGGGCCTGCGGCGACCCGTTCATCGGACTGCGCCGCCACCCCGTCGGCGGCTCCCAGGCCGACTTCATCCTCGACAACCTGCGAGTCACCGACCTCGGCGCAGCGGCCGAGCCCGGCGCCTGCGCCCGGCTCGAGCTCACCGGTCCCTCCAGCGGTCTCGTCCCGGGCGAGGCCAACACCTTCACCACCGCCTTCACCAACCACGAGCGGGGCGCCGCGTCCGACGTCACCGTCACGCTGACCGCACCGGACGGCTGGACGGTCTCCCCCACGACCGCTGCCACGTTCGCCAGTGTCGCCGCCGGCGCGACGGTCAAGACGACGTGGCGGGTCGTGGTCCCGGCCACGACGGCCCCCGGCAGCTACACGCTGACGAGCTCAGCGGCATACGGCATCGACGGCGGCACGCGGACGGCACAGGCCGTGGGCAGCTTCGCCACCCTCCCGGCCGGCAAGATCCCCCAGTCGCGCCTCGCCATCGCCGGCGTCAGCGACACCGAGCCCGGCTCGGGCGACGGCTCGCCCCAGGCAGCCATCGACGGCAACGCGGCGACGATGTGGCACTCCGCATGGTCGCAGGTCAGCCCCGCAACGCCCTACCCGCACTGGATCACGCTCGACCTCGGTGAGGACTACGACGTCGACGGGTTCGACTACCAAGTGCGCGTCGGCAACGGCGCGATGAAGGACTACGAGGTCTACGTCAGCGCCGACAACAGCACCTGGGGCGACCCGGTCGCCAAGGGCGCGTTCACGAGCACGGCCGACGTCCAGCACCTCGAGTTCGCCGCCAAGCGGGGACGTTACGTCAAGCTCGTCGGGCTGAGCTCCATCAACGGCGCCGTCTTCGGCGGGGCGAGCGAGCTCAACGTCTGGGGCGCGCGAGTCAACGAGGCCCCGACCGCGCTGCCCAAGGCCGGCATGACCATCCACTCCTTCGACTCGCAGGAGCTCGAGGGTGAGGACGGGCGCGCCAGCAACGCCATCGACGACGACCCGTCGACGATCTGGCACACCGAGTGGCTGGCGCAGGTCACCGACTACCCGCACCACATCGCGGTCGACCTCGGCGCGAGCCACGAGCTCACTGCCGTCTCCGTCCAGGGCCGCCCGACCGGCAGCAACGGCCGGATCAAGGACTACGAGGTCTACGTCTCGACCGACGGCACCGCGTGGGGCCAGCCGGCGGCGACCGGAGTCTTCACCGAGACGACGGCGCCGCAGCTCGTGCGCTTCGCCCAGCCGACGACGGCCCGCTACGTCAAGGTCGTCGGGCTCAACGCGATCAACGGCCAACCCTTCGCCGCGATCGCCGAGCTCCAGTTCTTCGTCCCGACCCCGTGACGTAGCGCCTCTCCCCCTCACCGCACCCCATCGCCGACAGGAACCTCGTGACGACCAGCACCGCTCCCCGCCTCACCGTGGCGGACGGAACCTTCCTCCGGGACGGCCGCCCCCACCAGATCATCAGCGGGGCGATCCACTACTTCCGAGTCCACCCGGACCTCTGGGAGGACCGGTTGCGGCGGTTGGCCGCCATGGGGCTCAACACGGTCGAGACGTATGTCGCGTGGAACTTCCACGAGCGTCGTCGCGGTGAGGTGGACTTCACGGGGCCGCGCGACCTGGCGCGGTTCGTCCGGCTGGCCGGTGACGTCGGGCTCGACGTCATCGTCCGGCCGGGCCCGTACATCTGCGCCGAGTGGGACTTCGGCGGGCTGCCCGCGTGGCTCATGAAGGGCGAGGCGATGGCGCTGCGCACGAGCGCCCCTCGCTTCCTCGAGGCGCTCGATGCGTGGTTCGACGCGGTGTGCCCGGTGCTCGTGCCCCTGCTGTCCACTCACGGCGGGCCGGTCGTGGCCGTCCAGGTGGAGAACGAGTACGGCTCCTTCGGCGACGACGCAGCCTACCTCTCGCACTGCCGGGCTGCACTGGTGGACAGGGGGATCGACGTCCTCCTGCTGACGTCCGACGGGCCCGGACCGGACTGGCTCGCCTCGGGGACCATCCCCGGGGTGCTGGCGACGGTGAACTTCGGGTCGCGGGTGGCCGAGGGCTTCGGCGAGCTGCGCAAGGTCCAGCCGGAGGGCCCGGACATGTGCATGGAGTTCTGGAACGGCTGGTTCGACCACTGGGGCGAGGGCCACCACGTCCGCGACGCCGACGACGCCGCCGGGGTGCTCGAGGAGATGCTCCGCGCCGGGGCCAGCGTCAACTTCTACATGGCCCACGGCGGCACGAACTTCGGCCTGTGGAACGGCGCGAACTTCGCCGACGGCACGCTCCAGCCGACCGTGACCAGCTATGACTACGACGCCCCCATCGGGGAGGCGGGCGAGCTGAGGGCGAAGTTCCACGCCTACCGAGAGGTCATCAGGAGGTATGCCGCTGAGCCCGCTCCAGACGTCCCTGACCTCCCGGCCCGGCTGGCTCCACAGACGGCTTCCATGGAGGGCTGGGTCGCGCTGCTCGACTCGCTCGACACGTTCGATGCACCGCGGCGGGCACCGCTGCCGCTGCCGATGGAGGCGCTCGACCAGGACCACGGCCTCGTCCTCTACCGGGGCGCCGCCCTCGTGCCACCGGACGGACGGGAGCTGGTGCTCGAGGGGCTGGCCGACCGAGCGACCGTGCTCGTCGACGGGTCGGTGCTCGGGGTGCTCGACCGCAATGACTCGGCACCGCACGCGCTGCCGTTGGTGCCGCGGGCGGACGGTCGTGCCAGCCGGATCGACGTGCTCGTCGAGAACCAGGGCCGGATCAACTTCGGGCCGGCGATCGGCGAGCGCAAGGGGGTCTCAGGGGTCCGCATCGCACACCGGTTCGTGCACGGCTGGGAGTCGGTCGCGATCCGGCTCGACGATGACGGGGTGACCGACCGGCTCTCCTTCGGGGTCGCCGCGGCGTCGGCCGGGCCGGTCTTCGGGCGGGCGGTGCTCGAGGTCGAGGCGGCAGCTGACGGGTTCCTGGCCCTGCCCGGCTGGGGCAAGGGGTTCGTCTGGCTCAACGGCGTGCTCCTGGGCCGCTACTGGGAGGTCGGGCCGCAGGTGACCCTCTACGCCCCGGCGCCGCTGTGGCGGTCGGGGGCGAACGAGGTCGTCGTGCTCGAGCTGGAGCACGCCGGGTCGCTCGTCGAGCTGCGGGACGCCCCGGACCTCGGGCGCCCCACGGCCTGACGTCAGGACAGGGCTTCGCGCAGCCAGAGCTCGATCCCCGCGATGTGGATCGTCGACCAGGACTGGGCGACGTCGGGCTGGCGTGCCTCGATCGCGTCGACGATGGCACGGTGCTCGGCCATGGTGCGCTCGACCGCGTTGGTCTGCGTCAGGCCGCGCCAGACCCGCGCCCACTGCGTCGGGGCGCTCAGGCTGTCGAGGAGCGACCCGATCACCGGGTTGCCGGAGCCGTGGGCGATCTTGCGGTGGAACTCCAGGTCCGTCGCGACGAGATCGTCGACGCTCGGCGCCGCGTCCAGCGTCCGCAGGTGCTCGCGCAGGTCGGCGATGTCGGCCTCACTCATCCGGGTCGCCGCCATGGCCGTCGCCGCCGGCTCCAGGATGCGCCGCACCTCGACGAACTGCAGCACCGTGTCGTCGCGGTGCAGGTCGACGACGAACTCCATGGCCCCCATGAGCAGGGACGGCTCGAGGCTCGTCACGTAGGTGCCGTCGCCCTGCCGCACGTCGAGCACGTGGATGAGCGAGAGGGCCTTGACCGCCTCCCTGAGGCTGTTGCGAGACAAGCCGAGCCGCTCCGCGAGATCCGCCTCGCGCGGCAGCCGGTCACCCGGGCCCAGGTCCCCCGAGACGATCATGTCCTTGATCTTCATGATCGCCTCGTCGGTGACGGCCATCGTGGGTTCCCTTTCGGTGGGTGCTCGCCTCAGGATAAGTCGGGGTCTGAGGGCGCGGTCCCCGGGAGCGAGCCCCGCGGCGGAGCAGACCTCCGATGGATGGAGGAATGGGGGTGTGATCGGGACTGCTCGTGGAGGTCGAACCAGTGGCCGCCTGCGGCAACAACATCCGATCTTCGAGGGCACCTTTGTCCCCGAACGTCCCCTGTTGGGGGAGCTGCGTTCTCCGCCTACAGCGACAGAGGTGGGATGCCTCAGCCACTTTTGAGACACCCCAAGGCCCCACCGGCAGGTCGTTCACGTTTGAATGAGGCAGTGACCCGACTCGGAGCCAGCACCTCCCCCCTCCACCTCCTCGGGCTGCCCGCGTCCTCCGCGGACCCGTTCGCCGACGCCATGGCGACACCGCCGCCCCTCGTCGCCTTCCTCATCGCCCTGACGCTGATCACGGCCGTGGCGGTCACGGCCTTCGTCCTCGTGCTCACCGTCTCGGCCCTCGTCGTCACCGTGGCCACGGCCGTCTTCGGCACCGTCGTCAGCCTGCGCGCCATCGCCATGGTGGCCCGCGCGGTGCTCGTCGGCACCGCAGTGGCGACCGCCGTCGCCACGGTCACGGCCGTGACGGCCGTCGTCGTGCCGCTCGGGCTCGGTTTCGCGACCGCCGTCGCGCTCAGCGTGCGCATCGCGGCCCGGCCGAGCCGGGACCCCGTCCCCGTGCCACGCCCCGCCGTTCCTGCGACCGCAGCGCGCCCCGAGCCGGCCGCCGCACCCCCCGTCGGAGCGTCCTCCGCGCCTACCGCCGTGGCTGCCCAGCCGGCCCCGCCCCGGGAGCCCGAGCAGGCCGTCCCGGACGCCGCCTGACGCCCGCCCTGCGGACTACTTGACGCTGCCGGCGGTGAGGCCGCCGACGAGATGCTTCTCGATGACGGCGAAGAGGATGACAACCGGCACGACCGCGATGACGGAGGCCGCGAAGAGCTGGTCCCAGTGCTGCTCGTAGCCGGTGACGTAGGCCCGCATCCCGACGGTGAGCGGCTTGCGGTCGTCGTCGATCATCAGCGTCAGGGCGACGACGTACTCGTTCCACGCCGCGATGAAGGTGAAGATCGTGGCCGTCACGAGGCCCGGGAGCGTCAGCGGCAACATCACCCGCCGCAGCACCTGGAAGCGCGTCGCCCCATCGAGGGCGGCCGCCTCCTCGACCTCGAGCGGGATCGACGCGAAGAAGCCGTGCAGGATCCAGATCGCGAAGGCGAGGTTGAACGCCGCGTTGGTGATGATGAGCGCCCCGTAGGTGTTGACCATGTTGAGCTCGAAGAACTGGCGGTAGAGCCCGACGACCAGGGCGGTCGGCGCGAACATCTGCGTCACCAGGACGAGAAGCAGGAAGAGGCCGCGGCCGGGGAAGCGGTGCCGGGCCGTCATGAAGGCCGCCGGGATGGCGACGAGCACGACGATGACGGTGGAGCCGCTCGCCACGATGAGGGAGGTCTTCAACCAGTTGAGGAACCGCTCGTCGCCGAGCACCTGGGCATAGGTGTCCCACTGCCAGACGCGCGGCAGGATCGACGGCGGCGTGGACTTGACGTCGCTGCTCGTCCGCAGGGAGTCGAGCACCATGACCAGGTAGGGCGCGAGGAAGGCGAACGCGACGAGGGCACCACCCAGACCCATCAGGGCGCGCTTGCGCCGCCGGGAGGAGGGGCCGTATGCCGCTGGGCCGGCTTGCGCTGCACCTGTCGTCATCGACTCGTCTCCTCTCGCCAGTTGATGATCTTGAGGTAGATGAGGACCACCGCGAGGATGAGCAGGACGTTGAAGATCCCCGCTGCCGCGGACATGCCGACGTCCTTCTCCTGGCTCTTGAAGGCCAGCTTGTACATGAAGGTGATCGTCGTGTCGTGGAGGTAGCCGGGGTTCCGGTCGTTGAGGGTGTAGATGATCGGGAAGCTGTTGAAGACGTAGATGACGTTGAGCACCGTGGCGATCATCAGGGCGGGCCGCAGCAGCGGCAGGACGATGCTCCGGTAGCGCTGCCGCGGTCTCGCGCCGTCGACCGTCGCGGCCTCGAGGACGTCGTCGGGGATCGCGTTGAGCCCGGCGATGAAGACGAAGATCGTGAAGGGCAACGAGACGAAGACGCCGACGACGACCATCGAGAACATCGTCCAGCTGTCGTCGCCGAGGAAGTCGATCGGCGCGTCGATGACCCCTGCGCCGAGCAGCAGGTGGTTGACGATCCCGTAGTTGTAGTCGTAGAGGAGCACGAAGAGCTGGCTCGTGATGATGAGGCTCGCGGCCCACGGGACGATGACCGCCCAGCGGACGTAGCGGCGGCCCGGGAACTGCTTGACGAGGAACTGGGCGAGGGCGAGCCCGAGCACGATCGTGACCGCGACGACCGCGACGACCCAGATCAGCGTGTTGACGAGGACGGTGCCGAGCGAAGGGTGATCGAGGACCTTGGCGTAGTTCTCCCAGCCGGCGTCGCCGCGGCGCAGCCCGGTGATGGAGAACTCGCTCCGGGAGGCGTCGAACAGCTTGATGGCCGGATAGAGCACGACGCCGAGGATGAGCAGGAGCGCCGGTGCGAGCCAGAGCAGCGCGACGAGCGGGTGGACCGAGCCCACCCGCCCGCCGCGCAGCTTCCGTGCGGGTGCCAACGGCCCGTCGCTCAGCTCGCCGACTCGGCGGTCTGCTGCAGCTCGTCGAGGACCGCCTTGGGGTCACCGGTCAGCGCCCGGCCGAGGTTCTGCTGGACCGCCAGCTTGACGCGGTCCCACGTCGGGTCGTCGGTCGGCGTCAGCTGGGCGTTGGGCAGGGTGTCGAGGTAGACCTTGAGCTTCTCGTCGCCGCGGAACTCCTCGATGCCACTCTGGGTCACCGGCAGGAAGCCCT
This sequence comes from Intrasporangium calvum, assembly GCF_028446585.1. Lineage (GTDB taxonomy): Bacteria > Actinomycetota > Actinomycetes > Actinomycetales > Dermatophilaceae > Intrasporangium > Intrasporangium calvum_A. The sequence continues at coordinate 16,658 of NZ_JAPFQL010000026.1, read as the reverse complement.
CGGACTTGATCCAGGTGTTGATCTGGTCCTTCTGGTAGTACAGCTCGTAGAAGGCCTTGACCGCGGCCTGGTTGCTGTTGCCCGGCTTCTTGAACGCCATGAGGTAGTCGGTGACGCCGAAGGTCTTGCTCTCGGAGCCGTCGTTCGTCGGGAACGGCGCGACGGCGTACTTGACCTTGCCGTCCTCGTCGAGGGCGGCGGCGAGCGGGCTGAAGCCGATGATCATGCCGGCCTTGCCCGACTTGAACAGGTCGAACGCGTCAGCGCGGTTGGTCCGCGCCGGGTTGTTCTGGGTCAGCTTCTCGTCGGTGAGCTTCTTGAGGAAGGTCAGGGTCTCGACGTTCTGCGCCGAGTTGATCGTCCACTTGCCCTGGTCCTTCCAGGTGCCGCCGTTGTTGAACAGCCACATGGAGAACTCGCCCTGGGCCTCCTCCGGGCCCAGCGGGAGGGCGTAGCCGACGTTGCCGTCGCCGAGCGCGCTGATCTTGCGTGCCGCATCCTCCAGCTCGGCCCACGTCTTCGGCGGGCTCGCGACGCCGGCCTCCTTGAACAGGTCCGTGTTGTAGAAGAAGGCGCGCGCCGAGCTGAGGTCGGGGAAGCCGTAGAACTTGCCGTCGTAGGTGCCGTACTTGACGAAGGTGGGCAGGATGTCGCTCTTGACGCTCGCGGGGAGCACCTCGTCGGAGTTGTAGAGCAGCCCGTCCTTGGCGTAGCTCGCGTAGGCGTTGAGGTTGAGGATGTCCGGCGCCTGGTTGTTCTGGATCATCGTCGAGCTCTGCTGGTCCAGGTTGTCCCAGCTGATGATCTGGACCTCGAGCGTGTAGCCCGTCTTGTCCTTGTAGGTCTTGGCGAAGGCGTCCCAGAACGCCTTGGTGTTGTCCTTGGAGTACTCGGCGGCCACGAGCTTGATCGTCTTCGCCTCGCCCCCGGCGCCGCCTTGGGTGCCGCCGTCCCCTGCGTTGCCGGCGCCGGTCCCTCCACCGCATGCGGCGAGCACGATGGCGGCCACCGCCATCCCGGCGATCATGCCTGACGTCTTCATCGACCTCATGTCACTCCTTGCTTCGGTGCCGGCTCCCTGCGGGCGCACCGCCCCTGCCGGCCGCTGACATCGCCCAACCTAGGCCGCATGGTGACCGAGTTCAAGAGCGGTTTTGCGCGACGACCAACTCACCTGATCACAATCGCGCAACATGATCAGACCAGGTGGACGTCCACCCCGAGCTCACGCAGCGCGTCGACCTCGTCAGGGTCGGCGTCCGTCGTCGTCACCAGGTGGGTGAGACGTTCAGGGGGGCAGATCGCGGCGAAGGCGCGGCGGCCGAGCTTCTCCCCGGTCGTCACACAGAGGACCTCCCGCGAACGCTCGATCATCGTGCGGATGATCGCCGCCTCGTCCTCATGGCGGCAGGTTGCTCCCTCCTTGGCCGTGAGCCCGTTGACCCCGACGATCGCCACGTCGAGCCAGAGCTGGTTGAGGACGAGCGCTGCAAGGGGTCCACTGACCTCGTAGGACTCGGGGCGGGCGACCCCGCCGAGCGACACACACTGCACGTGCGGGCGCAGCACCGCCTCGGCCGCGATGTTGAGGGCATTCGTGACGATGGTGATGCCACCCCCGTCGACGAGGTCCTCCCGGGCGGTGATGGCGCGAGAGGTCGCGGTGGTGGTCGTGCCCCCGTTGAGCCCGACGACCTGGCCCGGCCGGACGAGCTGGGCGGCCGCGGCCGCGACCCGACTGCGCCCGTCGTCCCCCTTGCTGCTGCGGTAGCGGTAGGGCAGCTCGTAGGCGACCGAGGTCGCCACGACCCCGCCGTGGTTACGCGCAACGAGCTGGCGCTTGGCGAGCTCGGCGAAGTCCCGGCGGACCGTCGCCTCGCTGACCCCGAGCAGCTCGGCCGCCTCGGTCACGCCCAGTCGCTCCGTGGTGGCCAGCCGGTCCAGCATGACGGACCAACGGCTTGCGCGATTGCGCACGGGGTCTTTGCTGTCTGCGCTCACGACCTGACCCTACCGCCATCGGGCGCCGCTAGACATGCATGACTCTGCTCATTTAGTCTTTGGTTCGAGCAAAGACAATCACAAGGAGTTGTGCATGGCCGCCAGCCATCTCGAGCGCGAGATCGCCACCCAACCGGATGACTGGCAGCGCGCCGTCGAGCGCGCCGGCGAGGTCGCCCACCTGCTCCCCCAGCCGGGCGAGCGCGTCGCCACCATCGGGTGTGGCACCTCGTGGTTCATGGGACAGGCCTACGCGGCGCGGCGCGAGTCGCTCGGTCTCGGAGCCACCGACGCCTTCGCCGCGTCCGAGCATCGCCTGGCCCGCGGCTACGACCGCGTTGTGCTCATCAGCCGCTCCGGGACGACGACCGAGGTGGTCGAGGTCCTCGAGGGACTCCTCGCCGCCGGCACGCCCCACGTCTCCTTCGTGGCGACCGCCGGCACCTCGATCGCCGAGCGCTCGCACGCGACGGTGCTCATGGAGGACGTCGACGAGCAGTCCGTCGTGCAGACCCGCTTCGCGACGACGACCCTCGCGCTCCTGCGGGCCTCTCTCGGGGAGGACCTCGCACCCGCGATCGCACAGGCCCGAGCCGTCCTCGCCGAGGACGAGACGGCCGCTCTCGCCGGCCTCGCCGATGCCGAGCAGGTCACCTTCCTGGGACGCGACTGGAGCAACGGCATCGCGACCGAGGCCGCGCTGAAGCTCCGCGAGTCCGCCCAGTTCTGGTCGGAGAGCTATCCCGCGATGGAGTACCGGCACGGCCCGATCAGCATCGCCGCGCCCGGCCGCGCCGTCTGGGCGCTCGGTGACGTCCCGGACGGCCTGGCCGACCAGGTCCGCGCGACCGGGGCGCACTTCGAGCATCGGGAAGGCGACGCGCTCGCGGAGCTGGTGCGGGTGCACCGCCTCTGCCTCGCGAAGGCCCGCCGCGCCGGCCTCGACCCAGACGAGCCGCGCCACCTGACGCGCAGCATCGTCCTCGACGGACCGCTGTCAGCGACCCAGTGAATAGACTTGCGGCCGTGGGGCACACGGCCGTGGTCGGGATCGATGTCGGGGGCACCCGCATCAAGGCGGCCCTCATGTCGGCCGAGGCCGAGGTGCTCGCCGAGACGACACGAGCGACCCCGCGTGACATCGCTTCCCAGATCGGGGCGGTCGTGGCCGAGATCGTGAGCGAGCTGACCACCATGGTCCGCGAGGCCGGTGCGAAGGCCGGTGTCCCCACGGTGAGCGCCGTCGGCATCGCCGTCCCCGGTTGGGTCGACGAGGCGAGCGGCCGGGGTCGCTGGTCCGCGAACCTCGGGTGGCGCGACCTCGATCTGCGCAACGACGTCCGCCGCCACCTCGACTGTCCGGTCGCCGTGGGCCAGGACGTTCGCGCCGGCCTCCAGGGTGAATACCGCTTCGGCTCGGCGCGAGGCGTGGACAACGTCCTCTTCGTCCCGCTCGGCACCGGTCTGGCGAGCGCCCTGATCATCGGCGGCCGACCCGTGGCCGGCACACACTGGGCCGGGGAGATCGGCCATGTCGTCGTCGAGCCTGACGGGGAAGTCTGCGGGTGCGGTGCGCGCGGCTGTCTCGAGACGGTGGCCAGTGCGGGCAGCATCGGTCGTCGCTGGCGGGCCCGGTCCGGCGAGTCGGGAGATGCAGCCGAGGTCGCCCGCCTCACCGCCGCTGGTGATCTCGTCGCAGCCGGCGTGTGGCAGGAAGCAGTCAGCGCCCTGGCCGGCGCCCTCGCCCCCGTCGTGGCGGCCACGGGCACCGAGCTGGTCCTCATCGGGGGCGGGCTGGTGCGTTCGGGTGACCTGCTCCTCGCTCCACTGCGAGCTCAGCTGGCGGATCGGCTCGGGGTCTGTGACGGGGTGTCCGTCGCTGCGGCCGCGCTCGGCGACCGTGCAGGGGCACTCGGCGCGGCTGCGCTGGCGCTGGACCTCCTCCACCACACCAACCCGACGCGATGATCGTCACGGTCACCCCCAACCCGGCCCTCGACATCACCTACCGGGTGGCGGGCCTCGTTCGTGGCGAATCACACCGGATCACCGAGGTGGTGGAGCGGGCCGGTGGCAAGGGTCTCAACACGGCTGGCGTCCTCACCACCATGGGACACGCCGCGCTGGCAGTCGCCCCGGTGGGATCGCCGGCGCTCGAGGCCTTCGGGGCCGACCTCTCAGCCCGGGGAATCGAGCACGTCCTCGTGCCGACTCGCACACCGACTCGCCGGTCCGTCGCTGTCGTGGACGACTCCGGGGCGGCCACGCTCCTCAACGAGGTCGGCTCACCCCTGCCCGACGACGTCTGGACGGACCTGCTCACCGCCGTCCGCGGCGCGGCGGCCGCACCGTTCGCTCGGGTTCTCACCGTCTCGGGAAGCCTTCCCCCACAGGCCCCGCCGGACATCGTGCGGACCGTCGTCGCCGAGGCCCACCGTGCAGGGCTCGCGGTCGTGCTCGACGTCTCGGGTCCCCAGCTGCTCTCGGCGCTCGAGGCCGGGCCCGAGATCGTCAAGCCCAATCGCTCCGAGGCAGCGGCGACCCTGGGCCGAGGCGAGGGTGACGACCTGCCGGCCGCAGCCCTGGCCCGGGCCCTGGCCTCTTCCGGGGCCCGCGCCGCGATCGTGTCGGACGGCGCCGCGGGGCTGGCACTCGCCACCGGCCCGCTCGCGCTCCGAGCGTGGCTGGAACGTCCATTGCAGGGCAACGCGACGGGCGCTGGCGACGCGGCGACGGCTGCGCTCGCTGCCGACCTGGACTCAGGCGGCGCCTTGAGCACGACGGCGCCCGACGCCACCGCCTGGCGAGAGGCCCTCGCGCGGGCCGTCGCTTGGTCGGCAGCCGCCGTGCTCCAGCCCGTTGCCGGTTCCATCGACCCGACCGACGTCGACCGCCTGCTCCCCGCTGTCCAGATCCAGGAGACCACAGCATGACCCTCGCCGCCCTGGCCCCCGTCCTTGCCGCGGCCCGCGCCGCAGGCCACGCCGTCGCGGCCTTCAACGTCATCCAGATCGAGCACGCCGAGGCCTACGCCGCGGCCGCCGAGGAGACCGGGCTGCCCGTCGTCATGCAGATCTCCGAGAACTGCGTCCGCTACCACGGGAGCCTGCGACCGATCGCCACAGCCACGCTGGCCATCGCGGAGTCCTGCACCCAGCCGGTCGTCGTGCACCTCGACCACGCCGAGGACACGGACCTCGTGGCCGAGGCGGTGCGCCTCGGCCTGACGTCGGTCATGTACGACGGGTCCCATCTGCCCGATGACGCCAACCGCTCGACGACGCAGCAGGTCGTGGCCCTGTGCCACGCCGCCGGCATCAGCGTCGAGGCCGAGCTCGGCGAGGTCGGCGGCAAGGACGGTGTGCACGCCCCGGGGGTGCGGACCGATCCGGCTGATGCCGCTCGCTTCGTCGCCGACACCGGCGTCGACGCCCTCGCCGTCGCGGTCGGCAGCTCGCACGCGATGACCGAGCGGACCGCGTCCCTTGACACCGACCTCATCGCGCGGCTCCGTGCGGCGGTGCCCGTGCCGCTCGTCCTGCACGGCTCCTCGGGGGTCCCCGACGACGGGATCGTCGCCGCGGTCCGCGCCGGCATGGTCAAGGTCAACATCGCGACCCACCTCAACCACGTCTTCACCGAGGCCCTGACGAGGCGGCTGCAGGAGTCGCCCACGGTCGACACACGGAAGTACCTCGGCGCTGCTCGTGACGCCGTCGCCGCTGAGGCCGCCCGGCTCCAGCGGCTGCTCGCAGGCCGCTGAATGAGCCGGTCGGCGCCATGATGGGAGCCATGCAGCCCAAGGCTTCCGACTGGTTCGCCCGTCACGCTGACGCCCTCGTCGACTTCGCCACCGGATCCCGGCACCCGCAGGGCGGCTTCGCCTGGCTCGACGACGCCGGGAAGCCGCTGCTGGACCGGCCCGTCGAGCTCTGGATCACCTGCCGGATGACCCATGTCTTCGGACTGTCCGCGACCCTGGGCCGGCGAGACGCGGCGGACCTGCTCGACCATGGCGTCCGCGCGCTGGGGGGCTGGCTGCACGACGACGTCCACGGTGGCTGGTTCGCGTCGGTCGGCCCCGATGGTCCGGTCGACGACTCCAAGCACGCCTACGCCCACGCCTTCGTCCTCCTCGCGGCCGCAACGGCCACGATGGCGGGACACCCGGACGGTCCCGGGCTGCTCGCCGATGCCGCCACCGTCTTCGAGGAGCGCTTCTGGCGGACCGGGGACGGCTTGGCCGTGGACGTCTGGGACCGCTCGTGGCACGACCTCGAGGACTACCGAGGCGTCAACGCCAACATGCACACGCTCGAGGCGTTTCTCGCGGTGCACGACATCACCGGTGACGGCCGCTGGCTCGAACGCGCCCTGCAGATCGCGACGCGCGTCGTGCACGGCTTCGCCCGCGACCACGACTGGCGGCTGCCGGAGCACTTCTCGGCCGACTGGTCGGTCCGCCCCGACTACAACCGCGACGACCCCGGGCACCCGTTCCGGCCCTACGGCGTGACGATCGGGCACCTGCTCGAGTGGTCCCGGCTCGCCCTCAACCTCCGCACCGCCCTCGGCCAGGCCGCCCCGCGCTGGCTGCTCGAGGACGCAGCCGCGCTCTTCCACCGCGCGGTGGAAGACGGCTGGTCCGTCGACGGCGCTCCCGGCTTCGTCTACACGACCGACTTCACCGGTCGTCCCGTCGTCCGGCACCGGATGCACTGGGTCCTCGCCGAAGCCCTGAACGGCGCGACGGCGCTCGCCCAGGCCACCGACGACCCGCAGTACTCCGCGTGGGCCGCCACCTGGTGGGACCACGCAGACCGGTTCTTCATCGACCACGAGCGGGGGTCGTGGCGGCACGAGCTCGATCCGTCGAACCGACCCTCGGCCACCGTGTGGCAGGGCAAGCCCGACGTCTACCACGCCTACCAAGCGGCCATCCTGCCGCTCCTCGGTGAGATATCGTCCTTCGCCGGCGGCGCGCGGGGCCACGACGCCAGACGTCCACCCGCGCCTCAGGCGTGACGCCGGGACCACCAGACACATCGACGACAGGAGTGCCGTGCCAGGTGCAGCACCGCGACGGAGGCCGACCACCAGGCCGCGGATCACGAAGGCCCCCATGGCCGCCCCGGACGGCGCGGTCCGCGTCTACACGGACGGTGCCTGCTCCGGCAACCCGGGACCGGGCGGGTGGGCCTGGGCCATCGACGAGCGCACCTTCGCCTCCGGCGCAGAGGCGCCGAGCACCAACCAGCGGATGGAGATCCGCGCCGCCCTCGAGGCGGTCACGGCGCTGCAGGGCCCCCTCGTCGTGGTGAGCGACTCGACCTACGTCGTCAACTGCTTCCGGGACCGGTGGTGGGCGGGCTGGCTCCAGCGCGGCTGGACCAACTCCCAGCGGAAGCCCGTCGCGAACCGCGACCTGTGGGAGCCGCTGGTCCACGCGGTGAACGAGCGCGGCGATGTGGCGTTCCACTGGGTCAAGGGCCACTCCGGCGACCAGATGAACGACCTCGTGGACCGCTTGGCCGTGGCTGCTGCGGCCGGCTAGCTCACCCGGAGAGTGGCGCCCCGGCTGTCGGGGTATGTCACGGGTGTCAGCGAAGCAGGACCTTGCGTCCTCACTCAGGAAGGCCGGTCAATGAGGTCGTGGCGCAAGTCCGAGGTGGGCTCCCTCGCCAGGTCGTATGCCTGGTTGGTTGTCAAGCTGCGGTGGGTCATCGTCGTGGGATGGGCGGCAGCCACTGTTGCTGCGGCCCTGACGCTGCCCGACACGAGGCCGAACAGCGACCTCACCGGGTTCGCGCCGCCCAACAGCCGCGCGATCGCGACCGAGACGGCGTCGGCCAAGGCCTTCGGCTACCCGATGCTCTCCCGCACCGTGATCGTGCAACGCAACGAGGCCGGGCTGTCCCAGGCTGCGCAGGAGCGCATGGTGCAGCGGGCGGTCGGCGTGGCCAAGGGCACCCTCGGTGATGTCGGGCCGATCGCTGCCGTCGTGCCGATCGCCAACGCCCGCGGCGTCTTCCCGGCGTCGACCGAGCCGGACACCACCGCGCTCAACTACGTGATGACCAAGCCGGGCACCAGCTTTGGCGAGGAGCTCGCTGCTGCAGAAGCGTTCGGACAGAAGCACATCAACCAGCCGGACGACCATCTCGTCGGGGTGACCGGGACCATTCCGGCCCAGCTCACGCAGACCGACATCCTCTACGACCGGCTGCCGCTGCTCGAGATCGCCACGCTGGTCGTCGTCATCGTCATCGTCGCCCTGAAGTTCCGCTCCGTCATCGCCCCGCTCGTGGCCCTGGTGACGGCCGGCGCCTCGTACTTCCTCGCCGTCCGGGTCACCAACTACATCGGCGAGTACATCCAGGGCGGCGTGCCCGAGGAGCTCAAGCCCCTTGTCCTCGCGCTCGTCCTCGGCATCGTGACGGACTACGCGATCTTCTACCTGTCGAGCATGCGGACCGCCCTCGGCGGCGGCATGGACCGCCTCACTGCCGCGCAGACCGCGGCGGCGCAGACCAACCGGATCGTGCTCGTCGCCGGGATTGCGGTCGCTGCGGGCAGCGCCGCCATGCTCGTCGCCGAGTCGCCCTTCTTCCGAGCGTTCGGCCCCGTCCTCTCGATCTCCGTCCTCACGGCGATGGTCGTCTCGCTCACGCTGCTGCCCGCGCTGCTCGCGATCTTCGGTCGCGGCCTCTTCTGGCCGAGCCGGCGGCCGCGCACCCGCCCGCGCAGGCTCGCGCGGGTCACGGCCCGCGTGGTGACGGTCAAGGCCGTGGCCCTGCTCCTCGGCGCGGCCAGCATCGCCGGCCTCGCGTATCTGAGCGCCGGCATGGGGCAGCTGCGGCTCGGCGTGTCGTTCGTCGAGGCGCTTCCCGATGACACCGAGGCCCAACGGGCCGCCGACGCTGCGGCTCAGGGCTTTGCGGCCGGCATCATCTCCCCCACGGAGGTGCTGCTCCAGGGCGGCAACTTCACGACGGAGCAGGACAAGCTGACCCAGCTGGCCCGCGAGCTCGAGCAGCAGCCCGGCGTCGCCGGTGTCGTGGGCCCCGGTGGCCTGCCCCAGGAGGCCGTCAGCGGGGCCCTGGTCAGCGAGAGCGGCCAGGCTGCCCGGCTCGTCGTGATCCTCGACCACGACCCCTTGGGCGCGGTCGCCATCCGTGACCTCGACCAGCTGTCGGCGGCGCTGCCGGGCCTGCTGCAGAAGGTGGGGCTGGACGGCGTCACCGCGGGGGTCGCGGGTGACACCGCGGTGGCGAGCGAGCTCGTCGCGGCGACGACCGGCGACCTGCGCCGCATCGCAATCGCCGTGCTCGTCGTCAACCTCGTCCTGCTCATGGTGTTCCTCCGCGCCATCGCCGCGCCGGTGCTCCTGCTGGCGTGCAGCGTCCTGGCCCTGACTGCCTCGCTCGGCGCGCTGACGATGGTCTTCCAGGGCTGGCTGGGCCATGACGGAATCACCTTCTACGTGCCGTTCGCAGCGTCCGTCCTGCTGCTCTCGCTCGGCTCGGACTACAACATCTACGGCGTCGGCCACATCTGGACCCGGGCCAAGCACACGACGCTGCGTCAGGCGATCAAGGAGCGGATGCCGGAGACCTCCGGTGCGATCACCGCCGCCGGGATCACCCTCGCGGCGACGTTCGGGATGCTCGCCCTCGTGCCGCTGCGCCAGTTCCGCGAGCTGGCGTTCGTGATGGCCCTCGGCGTCCTCATCGACGCGATCCTCGTCCGGTCGATCCTCGTCCCGGCCGTGCTCGCGCTCCTCGGTCGCCACAGCGCGTGGCCGCGCAAGCTCGAAGGCGCGCAGCCTGCCCCGTCGCCCGCGCGCGCGCCCGCGCCCGTCCAGAACGCTTGAGCCGTATGCCGCCCAGCTCGCTCCCGCGGGGCCGCGCGGTCCTGTGGGAGCGAGCTCAGCGGCATACGGCATGGGGACTACGGTGGCTCCCATGATGAACGTGACGGGGGCCGAGTTCTTCTTTCTTCTGCTGTGGATCCTTCCGATCCTCATCGCCTACTGGGTGATCCGGCTCGCGGTCAGACATGGGGTCGTCGATGCCCACCGCCGGCTGGGACCGGATCACGAGAGGCTCCGCCCGTAGCGCCCGGGTGCACGATCCCCGGCCCGCGGACCGTAGGCTCGGAGTAGCACCGACCCCTGCCCCCGCCGAGGAGACTGCGTGTCCCACCCACCTTCGCGCATCCGTACGATCCTGCCGACCTCCGGACGCACTGCCCTTGGTGCGACCGTCGCCGGCGGGCTCCTGACCGGGATCGCGTCAGCGCCCGAGCGGCTGCACCGGCTGCTGCGGCGGCGCTTCCCGATGGTGGCCGTGACGGGCATGACCGGCGTCGGCAAGAGCCAGCTCGTCGACCGGCTGACCCGTCGGACCTCCGCCGACGGGGTCATGGAGGTCGGCTCCGCAGTGATGGAGCGGCGCACCCGCCGGTCTGCCCGGCTGCACGGCTTCCGCTTCCTCGTCGTCCCCGGCGACAACGCCGCCACCCGGCTCGGCGCGCTCGACGAGGTGTTCCACGACGAGCCGGTCGACGGCGTGATCCACGTCGTGGCCAACGGCTACGCCACACCACGGCGCACCGCGGGCACGACCGGTGCCGCCACCGCGACGCGCGAGGAGCAGCTCGCCGCCGAGCTCGAGGACTGGACGATCACGTCGCACCGGATCGCGTCGATGGCCGTGCGCCGGCAGAAGCCGATCTGGCTCGTCATCGCCGTGACGAAGGCCGACCTCTTCCCGGACGACGTCGAGGAGGCGGTGCACTACTACTCGCCGGGCAGCGGCACGCCGTTCGGCGACAAGGTGGACGCACTGCGTGCACTGGCCGGCGGTGCCAAGCTCTCCATCGACGTGCTGCCCGTGTCGAGCCAGAGCGGGGACCGCAAGTCTGCGATGCCGCCCAAGCGGGCCAACGCCATGCTCGACGCGCTCGCCGCTCGCATGGCGCAGCTGAGCGGGCATGCCTGAGGCCCACCGACCGGGCTGCTAGCGCTTCTGATCGACGCAGGCCTGCATGGACCGCTTGGCCCAGGCGGTGGTGTTCACGGCGAGGTCGAGGAGCAGGGCCTCGTCCGGCGACTTGAGAGCCAGCGTGACGTAGACCTCGTGACCGGGACAGGTGATGACGTAGTTCGACACCTGCGGCCCGTAGGAGCCGTCGCCAATCTGGGCCGGCAGCCGTTTGGGACTGCGCTGCTCGGGGTCGCCCCAGGTGGCTGCGATGTCTCCCTCGAGCTCGCCACGCAGGGACACGACGATGGAGAGCCCGCGGAACTTCCCAGGGCCCCAGATGTTGCAGGCGACATCATTGGGCTCCTCGACGAGGCGCTCGACCTGCAGGGCCCCGCTGTCGGCGCCGAGGTTCCTGGCGGCGGCCTCGGCGGGGACGACATGGCACAGGATGCGCCCGTCGACCGGCTTCGGCGGCGGCGCGGGCTCTGTTGGGGTCGAGCAGGAGACGGTGGCCGCGGCAGCGATGACCGCGGCGGTCGCGGAGACGAGACGGGAGGTTCTCATAGGTGTTCGCGCCGGCATGGCGGGTGCGGCTCCTTCGTCTGACCGGGTGACGGGGTGTTCAGTGGGCTACCGGGGTGGGCTGGTCGCGGTTGTAGGTCTGGTCCAGCTCGCGCTGGATGGTCGAGTACCGCGGCACGAACCTGGAGGACTGGAACTGACCCCAGGCGCTGGGCTCGTTGTCGAGGATCCAGCCCAGAGGCCGCGGTCGGGTCGGGTCGCCGTCGACGAAGAGCGCCCCGAAACGGGCGTCCTCGATCTCCTGGGGGTCGTGCTGCGCCAGCGCCCACTCGATGCTGAGCGCGTCCATCTTGAGGGCCTCGAACTCGGCCTGTCGGCTGGTCATCGCCTCGTGGCCGGCGATGGCGCTGGTGTCGCGGTGCAGGATGTCGGCCACGGCGCCCGTGGCGCCGTCGATCCCGGCGCCGAGCGCGGTCTGCAGCAGGCTGGCGGCGACCGCGTCGGCGGCGGTCTTGCCGCCGGGGATGAGCGCGGTGCCGGTCCCGAGCAGGGACGCGACGGCGCCGGTGGCGGCATCGATGGCGTCGTTGTACTCGGCGTCGGCCTCGTCGCTGCGTTCCGCGATCTCGGCGTCGGCGCCGACCCGCAGCGCCTGCAGCAGCCGGATCGGCTCGTGCGAGGTCCCGGCCACCGTCCCCGTCTCGGTGATCATGTTCAGGTAGAGCTCGTTCTGCAGCGCCCGCGCCGACGTGAAGAGCACCTCATAGGCCTGCGGGGACCGGCCGAGCGAGTTGAGCAGCACCGTGCGGGCCACCGCGTCGAACCGGGCTGTCACGGTGTCCGGCGCGTCCGGGGTGGCGCCCGGTGCCGGGGTGGTCAGCTCGCTGCCGACCTTCGGTGGCACCGAGAAAGCCAGGTCGAAGACGTAGGGGGCCAGGATCCTGGCGATGGGTTCCTTCACCTCGTCGCGGATCGGCGGCAGCTGTCCTGTCTGCGGGTGCTTGGTCCCGAGGAGGCGCACCACGAGCGGGGCCAGGGCCACCGCCCGCGGCTCTCTCGGCGCCACCTCGACGAGCGAGGCGACCGCAGCGAACGTCTCACGCATCCCGTGCTGAACCGCGCCCCTGCCCCAGACCCGGTCGCGGAACAGGTAGGCCAAGCGCTCGCTGGTCCCGGCCGTGACGGCGTGACCATCGGCGTGGAAGAAGTCCCGCGCGGCGTCCGGGCTGCGCTGCAGGGCCCGCATCACCGACACCATCGGGTCGATCGCGTCCAGCACACTGGTGCGCACCTGCTTCGGCGTGGCGTAGAACGCGCCGGACCGGTCCGCAGCCAGGACCAGCTCGGCATACGGCAGCACGAAAGCCTTGGTGGACGGCCCGTGGTCGCGGGTGAGCGCCGCGAACCGGAAGAGGGTGTCCGGGCTGGACCTCAACCTGTCCAAGAGCGCGGTGGCCCACTCCGGCGGCACCGACACGGCCGCGTCGGACAGGCCGGCCTGCAGCAGCCGCGCCCAGAGCAGTCGCGCGCGGACCGGGCCACCCGGCTTCGCGAGGGTGTCGACGCCGGGCGTCTCGAGCGAGTCGGACGCGCCGCTCAGCGCCACGGGGAACGCCATCTCGAGGGTGCGCTCGGGGCCCAGCTGCTGGAGCAGCATCGTGGCGAACACCGGGTCGCCGGCCCACTGCGCATAGCGGCGGAGCACCTGCACCCGCCCCACGTCGGTCAGGGTCGGGGCCGTCAGCGCCGTCGCCGCGTGGGCAGCCAGGCGCTGTAGGTGCTCGACGTGCGCGACCGTCTGCAGGTCGGCCAGCACCCACGACCTCAGGTCACCGGCCGCGACCAGCGGACCCTGGACCATCCCCGCCTGCGCCTGGGCCGCGCCCAAGCCTGCCGCGCATCGACGACCGGCCTGCTCCAGCTCCTCCCGGGCACCAGCCAGCCGCCGGTCCACACTCGCGAGGCGCTCGCGCCTGATGTCCTCCAGGCGGCCCAGCGCCGCCGCCAAGGTCGCCGGACTCGCGACGTGTGCCACTTTGACCCGTGCGACGGCCACCCCGTGGGCGGCCAGCGCCTCGGTGCGTTCCCCTCCCAGTCTCGCCGCGACGTCCTCCGCTCGGTCCAGCGCGTCGGCGTATCGCCCCAAGACCGCTGCCGCCGCCTCCAACCCACGCGCCATCTCCATGCCCCGACGCGCCAGCCTCCCCAGATCCGACTGGGCCCGTTCGGCAGCTGCCCCCGACCAGACGGTCCCGAGCTCGGCACCCGAGCTCCCCTGCAACGCAGGGGTGCCCATCACCGACCCAGCCAACTGACCCAGCTGCGCAGCCGCACCGCGCAGCCTGGCCGGATCACCAGACGGCCGCCAGGAGCCCTCAGGAGCCGCCACGGCCACCGCCAGCGACCGACCACACGCACCTGACGTCCGAGTACGACGCGGACACAGACTGCTCGAGGAGCCGCGCGTCGCTCGACACCGCGTCCAGGTTCAACGCCAACGCGTCCAGCCCCACCGCCAACGCCCTCACCCCGCCAAGGAAGTTGCTCAGGCAACGCTCCAGCTCCTGCGGTAGCCCTGCGCTGTCATCCCCCAACGCCTCCGTGGCCGAGGCCCGCTGCCCGCCAAGCCGTTCCGCGCAGCCCCTGACCGTCTCGGCGCTGCGTACCACCGACGACGCCACGAGGCGCGTCCCCCCAGGATCCACCACAAACACAATGCGCGAGCCTAGAGCCAAGCGGTCCACTCATGGCCGGCGCTATCCACAGGCCCTCGATCGCTGCCACGGCCGGGAACGTGCCGAAGGGTGGCCACCGAGTTCCGCAAGGAACTGTCAGGCATCCATCCGACGCGCCGCGGAACCTACGGCGTCCTCTACCGGATCAGTAGGGAAGCAACTCGGTTTCCGAGCTGTCAGGTACAGCCTGCTCCTGTCGTGGAATGTCTCTGAGCTTCGCCGAGTGGCGCGCAACGCGGCAGACGGTATAGCTCCTCGGGCTGACCGTGGTCCCTCACGATGGCAAAACCGCAGGTCAGGGCACTACGCGACCCTCTGAGCATGGAGCTGGCGAGGGGACTCGAACCCCTAACCACCTGTTTACAAGACAGGTGCGCTACCGATTGCGCCACGCCAGCGGACCCCAGCCGGGCAGCCGGGGGAACGGCGAAAGCGTAACCGAGCCCAGCGGCATACGGAAAAGCGCTTGGGCCGCGTCGCACCCGAATGAAGGGCGGCCCCGCGACCACCCAGGGGGAAGTGGTCACGAGGCCGCCCGGCCTTGGGTGCCCGTCAGGGCAGGCGGATGACCTGACCGACGTAGATCAGGTCGGCGTCGCGGATGGTGCCGCGGTTGGCCTGGAAGAGGGCCTGCCAGCCACCGCGCACGTCGTGCTTGGCCGCCAGCTCGGACAGGGTGTCGCCGGAGCGCACCGTGACCTTCGCTCCGGTCCCGGTCGACACGGCAGGCGCCCGGTTGACCTTCTTGGTGCGCGCGGGCGCGTAGGTCTTCTTGGTCGACGTCTTCTTCGTCGGCGAGGTCTTCGTGTCGCTGCGGCTGGCCCGCACCGGCGCGCTGGTGGCGCCGCCGTTGGCCCGCGTCAGCCCGGCCCGCACGGAGCAGACCGGCCAGGCGCCGGGCCCCTGCGAGGCGAGGACGCGCTGGGCGACGGCGATCTGCTCGGCGCGCGTCGCAAGGTCGGCGCGCGGGGCGTAGGCGAGACCGCCGTAGCCGCGCCACGTCGGCTGGTAGAACTGCAGCCCGCCGTAGTAGCCGTTGCCGGTGTTGATGCTCCAGTTGCCGCCGGACTCACACTGGGCGACGCGGTCCCACACGGAGCCGTCGGCCTTCGCGGAGCCGGCGGTGGCGATGCCGCCGAGGACGGTCGCGGCGCTGGCCAGGCCGACGCCGGCCAGGCGCTGCTTGACCTTCGGGCGCTTCGGGGCAGCATGCTTCGACTGGTAGTGCATGGGGGATCCCTTCCTGACGGGCGCCTGCGGGGTTAGCTGTCGGGTTGGGGCCGTCAGGTTGGCCCTGTCGCGTTCGCGACTTCACCCCAAGCCGGCAGAGCGCCGGCGCACATGGGTCCCCCGTCCTCGCGCGATCCCGACTGGCGGGTGACGTCCCTGGCTGGCGAGGCTCGGCGCTTCAGGGACCGCTGATGGGTGGCATTGTGAAGTTTTCGTGCCACACCGTGTGGAGCCAATGTGGTGACGAGCGCCCGCTGAAGGGAGTGGTGCGGAGGCCATCGAGGTTTGACGCTACGTGACCGACCGGGCCAAGACAAGACAATCCGAGATCTTTTCGTGATGTCGACTTGACCATCTCTTTACTCGATCTCTGATCCCACACGGCGCGTCAGGGACCGAATGGACCTCCGCCGAACGGCGCCCATGACCCGATCCCCTGGCTGAGTCCCACAATGACCGTGACCAGTCCCACACCCGCGAGAGCGAGGGTGACCACCTGCGTGGGTGGACCCGCGGGCACGAACCGCCGGGCCACCGACCGCGTCCCGCGTCGGAGCGAGGCGCGCCCCGGTCCCCACCACAGGATCACCAGGCCGAGCGCCCCTCCGACGACCAGCGTCGCCGGTGCACCCGGGTCGAGGTCGCTGCCCGTGAGACCGCCGAGGAGCAGCGCGGCGGAGAAGACGCCGGCCACCGCCACCGCCATCGGCAGCAGCAGCGTCACGAAGCTCGCCACGAGGCCCACGACGAGATGCCACGGACCCGTCACGACGGCCCACGGCACGTCGCTCGGCCGCCGGCCGTACTCGAACCGCCGTAGCACCAGTCCCGTCATGGCCCGGTCGACTGCCCGCGCCACCACGGACCACACGATGAGCGCCACGAGTGCGGCGCCCGGCCACAGCGCGAGGCAGCCGAGCCACGCCAGCGCGGCAGCAGCCAGCGTGCCAGTCCGCTTGGCCAGGCCGATGCGCGGATCCCCTTCGCGCGGAGGGAGGTAGGAGTCGTCGTCGTAGTCGTCCTCCCAGCCCTCCTCGTCGTCAGGATGGCTGTATGCCGCTGGGCTCGGTTCCGGATGTGGCGCCGGCCAGGCGCGGGCCGGGGTCCGGTCGACCGGCGGTCGCGGGGGCGGGAGCGCGGCGGGGGGTGCGGCGGGGGGTGCGGCGGCGGCGACCACCGGGTA
>NZ_JAPFQL010000025.1 GCF_028446585.1 Intrasporangium calvum | reverse complement strand
CGCGGCGCACCACGGAGTAGAGGTCGACGAAGACCCTGCTCCGGAGCAGGTCGTCGAGCTCGGCCTCGAGCAGGCCGTAACGACCCGCCAGACGCTTCAGGGCGGTCGTCTCGTAAGGCGCGTAGTGGTAGATGTGCAGGTCCGGCCACCGCTGCCTCCGCTCGGCGACGATCTGCATGAACTCGACGAACGCCGCCCGCTCCTCCGCGTAGTCGTGCGCCCAGAGCGGCTGGAACTGGCCCTCGCCGGGTGTCCCGCTCG
Organism: Intrasporangium calvum; assembly: GCF_028446585.1. Lineage (GTDB taxonomy): Bacteria > Actinomycetota > Actinomycetes > Actinomycetales > Dermatophilaceae > Intrasporangium > Intrasporangium calvum_A. The sequence goes on along the minus strand of NZ_JAPFQL010000025.1, from coordinate 36,384 downwards.
CGAGTCGCAGGCCCCAGAGGTACTCGAGCCCGGCCACGGCGGGGTCGTCCTCGCTGTGGAGCGGGTCGCCCTCGAAGTCGAAGAAGATGTCGCCGTCGGACCTCGGCGGCAGCGTCGCGGCAGGCTCGCCGGCCGGCCGCTGCGCCGGCTCGAACGAGACGGTGCCGGATGCGAGCTGGCGAGCCTGGGCCCTGGCCTGGGTCCGCAGGGCAGCATGGGTGGCCGGGCTGAGACCCTCGGGCCCCGACTCGGAGCCCGCCAGGTCGTGCAGCGTGCGGATGCCGGCCTCGCGCAGCTTGCGTCGCTGGTCGCGCCGCAGGCCGGCGACGAGGAGCAGGTCGTCGTGGGCCTCGATCGACTCGACGCACTCGGGGCAGTGCCCGCAGATGGAGTGGCTGTCCTCGCCCCAGGCCAGCGCGGCACTGGCACCCAACCGCTCGGCAATGATCGCGCGCAGCCGCTCTCGCTGAGCCCGGAAGACCGGGAGCACCTCGTGGAGCGGCACGACCTCGCGCCGGCCGTCGCCGAGCAGGAGCGCGCCCTCGCCGGCGACCTGCAGCCCGGCCTGCTCCAGCTGGTCGGCATAGGACGCGACCTGCAGCATGGCCTTCGGCTTGGCGCTGCGGGCGAGCTTGGCGTCTGCCACGACCCACCCGTCCGGCGAGGGCTCGACGAAGTCGGCGTAGCCGAAGAACTCGCCGTCGAAGAAGCCGGGCTGGTAGACGACGCCACCCTCGGTGAAGCGCCCGATGCTCGTCGTGTGGAGCTCGCGCAGCCGCTCCTGCGTGTGGGCGCCGCTGAGCCGCTCGACCCGGGCCACGTCGCCCGCAGCCGCATACCGCTCGAGGAGGCGGCGCTCATGCTCGTCGCCGAGCGTGGCGATCCGCTCCTGGAGCGGGTCGGCGATCTCGGCGGATGCCGCGATCCGACCGAGCTTGACGTCGAGCCGCCGGGCGACCCGGAACTCGCACTCGGTCGCGGCCGCGAGGTCGGACGCCGACCACACGACGCGCTCTCCCAGCAGGAACACGGGACCTCCCTCGTCGGCTCGCGCTCCGACCCGCGCAAGTCTCCTCGACGCCATTGATAGCACCGGCCGCCGACAGCCAACCCCCACCGCCGGCCGTAAGGTCGGTCCATGGGTGTGCTCTCCTCCGCCGTCGACGTCCGGACCTCCCGCGACCGGCTCGACCGGCTCCGAGCGCTGACGCGGGACGCGGGGGTCTCGGCCGTCGTGGTCTCCCCGGGGTCGGACCTGCGCTACCTCATCGGCATCGCGGGCGCCTCGTTCGAGCGGCTGACCGCGCTCGTCGTGCCGGCCGACCCGGCCCGCCCGCCGCACTTCGTCGTCCCGAAGCTCGAGCACGCGGGCCTCGGCCACGTGCCCTTCGAGGACCTCGGGGTCGAGGTGCGTCCGTGGGTCGACGGCGAGGACGCCCATGCCCTCGCGCTGGCGGGGCTGGAGCGCGGCCCGATGGCGTTCTCCGACACGACGACGGCCCTGCACCTCTTCCAGCTCCGGGATGCGGGCGCGACGGACCAGCGTCCGGCGTGGCCGATCGTCCGCGAGCTGCGGATGCGCAAGACTCCCGACGAGCTCGCCGAGCTGCGGGCGGCGGGCGCGGCGATCGACCGGGTCCACGCGCGCATGTCCGAGTGGCTGCGTCCCGGCCGCACGGAGCGCGAGGTCGGCGCGGACATCGCTGCGGCCATCGTCGAGGAGGGCCATGCGACAGCGGAGTTCGTCATCGTCGGCTCGGGACCCAACGGCTCCAGCCCGCATCACGGCGTCTCCGACCGCGTCATCGAGCGCGGCGACGTCGTCGTGGTGGACATCGGGGGGCCGCTTCCCTCGGGCTACTGCTCGGACAGCACGAGGACGTATGCCGCTGGGCCGGCTTCGCTGCCCGACGTCCCCTCCGCGTACGCAGCGTTGCAGGCCTCGCAGGAGGCGGCCGTCGCGGCGGTCCGTCCGGGCGTCACCTGCCAGGACGTCGACCGGGCCGCCCGGCAGGTGCTCGTCGATGCGGGCCTGGGGGACCACTTCATCCACCGGACCGGCCACGGGATCGGGCTCGACGTCCACGAGGAGCCCTACATCGTCGAGGGCAACGCGCTGCCGCTCGAGCCGGGGATGACGTTCAGCGTCGAGCCCTGCATCGTCTTCCCCGGCCGCTGGGGTGCCCGGATCGAGGACATCGTCGCGGTGACCGAGACGGGAGTCGAGCGCCTCAACCAGCGCCCCCGCGACCTGACGGTGCTGTGACCGATCCCCTCCCACCTCGACGGTGGAACAGGGACGTTCGACCCTGCTGCTGACGGGGGCCACGCCCTACGGTCGGAGCGGCGAAGGTGCAGGAAGGGAGCGTCGTGATGAGCCATCCACGGGTCCGCGTCGGCCTGGTGAGCCCCGCCGGGCCGCCTGCCCCGCTGGTCGCCCTGCAGGTGCGGCTCGCGCGCCTGGCCCGGCTCGACAGTCTCATGGTCCCCGATCACCTGCAGTCGCCCTTCCCGGAGGCGCTCTGGCCGGAGATGACGTGGCTTCGCGGATCGAGCGCACACTCGATGTTCGACTACGCCGCCACCCTGGGCTGGGTCGCGGCTCGGGCCGGGCGGATGCGGGTCGGTGTCTCGGTGACGGACCCGATCCGGCGGCATCCGGTCGTCGTCGCGCAGACCATGCTCACGCTGTCCCACCTGACCCGCGGCGCGCCGATCCTCGGGATCGGCTCTGGCGAGCGGGAGAACCTCGAGCCCTACGGCCTCCCCACCGACCACGGGTTCGGCCGGCTGCAGGAGGCGGTGCACATCCTGCGGGATGCCCTCGCTGGCCGGCTCGGTGACTTCGAGGGTGAGTACTACCAGCTGAGGGGTGCCGTCATGGGCCTCCAGGCTCCGCTAGGCCGGACTCCCGAGATCTGGATCGGCGCCCACGGGCCGCGGATGCTCGAGCTGACGGGGCGCTTCGGGGACGGCTGGTTGCCCACCGTCGTGAGCTCGCCCGAGGACTACGGTCAGATGTGGCAGGCTGTCCGGGCCGCGGCGGTCCGTGCGGGCAGGTCGCCCGAGGCGATCACAGCGGGCCTGGCCTGCTATCTCCTCCTGGCCCGCGACGAGCGTGAGGTCCGGACCCTGCTCCGGAGTCAGATGGTGCGGTATCTCGCGCTCATGGCACCTGCTGGGGCGTGGGCGAAGGTTGGTGCCGACCATCCGCTCGGACCGCGTTTCGGCGGGTTCGTGGACATGCTGCCCGAAAGGCTCGACCCGGGTGTGACGCGAGAGGCGATGCGGTCCGTCCCCGAGGAGGTTGCCGCGGTGGGGGTCATGGTGGGGACCCCGGACGATGTGGTCACTCGCGTCCGGGCGCTTGCCGAGGCGGGACTGAACCACTTCAGCCCAGTCCTGCTGTCCGGGCTGGTGAGCCGGGGCAATGCCCTGCACGACATGCACGCCTACCCGGCCATCGCACGGCGGCTCCGGAGCGGGCGCTGACGCGCCTGCTCCGGAGCGGGGTCTGGCTCACGGGACGGCCCGGTCCAGGATCACCGGATGGTGGTCTCCTGGCGCCCGAGCGTGGCCTCGGTCACGTCGTCGGGCTCGTCCGCGATCCCGATCGTGCCGAGGGATCCGGCCATGACCGCCGACCGCGAGGTGAAGACGGTGCGGTCGGTGATCCAGGTGCCGGAGTCGTCCTGGAAGCGGTAGACGTCGGTGTGGCGTCGAGGTGCGCCGTCGGCCTCGAGCGCGATGTCGATCGGGATGGTCGTCACAACCGCGCCTCCCGTCTGCCGAACGACCGCGGACCCCGAGATGCGCGCCATCGAGAGTCGCTCGTCAACGCTCACCGACGTGCTCGAGAGGTCGAGCTCGAGAACGCCCTCGAGGGTGCACGCGGTCCCGGGGAACGTCTCCGGGTCCTCGATCGCGTAGAGCGCTGGCGGCACAACGCCGGTCGGGCAGGTCCAGTCCTCGATCCGGCCGCTGCGGTAGTCCTCACGCGTGGGGTCGGCATCATCGAGGAAGGACACGCCTCCGCGGTGGATGTTGCCGGCGAGGAGGCCGGGCACGGTTCCGACCTCGAGCCAGGACCCGGTGCCGTGGGTCAGGGTCGTCTCGCCGGCACCGCCGCCGGCGTGGGCGAACGGCGCGGAGGCGACGAGGGGGACCGCGCAGATGGCGGCGGCAGCGATGACACGGCGAACAACTGACATGGTGGCGCTCCTTCGGTGGGGCCCTCGGGCCCGGAGTGGTCAGCCACCGATCGGTGGCCGGGAGTGGTCGGTGTCAGGCGCTGCAGCCGCCGTCACACTGGTCCAAACTCCCGGTCCACCCGAAGGGTTGTCAGCGCATCACGATCTTTTGCAGCAACGTCAGTAGACGTTCACGCCATAGGCGTTCGCGGCCTCCCGCACGGGCTGGAAGTAGGTCGTGCCGCCGCGCTTGCAGTCGCCGCTGCCGCCCGAGGTCAGGCCGAGGGCCTTGGTGCCGTCGTAGAGCGGACCGCCCGAGTCGCCGGGCTCGGCGCACACGTTCGTCTTGATGAGTCCGGTGACCCGGCCGCCACCTTGGTAGCGGACCGTCGCGTTGAGGCCGGTCACCTCTCCGGAGTGGATGCCCGTCGTCGAGCCGTCCCTGGTGACCTTCTCGCCGACGAAGGCGTCGGCGACCGCGTAGCCGCCCGGGTGCGAGAGGGAGAGGTTGTCGTAGCGCACGAGGGCGTAGTCGTTGCCCGGGAAGCTGTAGCCGACCGTGGGGCCGATCAGGGTCGTCTGCGTCGGGTCGGTGAACCAGCGCTTGGCGACCTTCCCGCAGTGCCCCGCCGTGAGGAAGTAGTAGGTGCTCCCCTTGACGACGTTGAAGCCGCTCGAGCAGCGGTAGCCACCGCCGTAGATCGCGTCGCCCGCGGACACGAGGGCGCGGAGCACGCCCGGGGTGCGCTCGAAGCGGATCGCTCCGGCCGCGTCCCCGGCGGCCCGCTTGATGGAGGCGACCTCGGCGGCCGTCACCGTGCTGTCCAGGGTGACCACGACCCGGCGGGCGCTGGTGTCGACGTGCCAGCCGATGCCGTCCACCCCGGAGCGGTCGACGGCCGCGGCGGCGGCCGCCACCCGGTCGTTCGTCGTGTCGGCCGGTGCGGCCGGAGCCGCCGCAGGAACGGTCAGGGCGACCGCTCCGACGAGGCCGGTGGCAGCGGCAAGTAGTCGGGCTGCTCGACGGGCGGGTTTGGGAGAGTGCGACGTTCGGTTTCTCACGGCTGCTCCTCGGTCGTCCACTGGTTGGGGCGAGGGTCGGCTCCGTGGAGCCCGTCAGGCCCGCCACTGGTGCCGCCTCTCCACCAGAGTGGACCCGCTGGGCCTCCTCCGCACCCCGAACGCGGCAGCTCCACGAGGTGAGCGCGTGCTCAACGGCACGTGGGCACCCGTGCCGGCCCAGCGGCATACGTGGCAGGATTCTTGGCGGGCCGACAAAGGCCCCTTCCACCCACGCGCAGGAGAAGCAATGCCCATCGCCACCCCTGAGGTGTACGCCGACATGCTCGACCGCGCGAAGGCCGGCTCCTTCGCGTATCCCGCCATCAACGTGTCGTCCTCGCAGACGCTCAACGCGGCCCTCAAGGGCTTCGCCGACGCGGGCTCGGACGGCATCATCCAGGTCTCCACCGGCGGCGCCGAGTACCTCTCCGGCCCGTCGGTCAAGAACATGGTGAGTGGCTCGCTCGCCTTCGCGGCCTACGCCGAGGAGGTCGCGAAGCACTACCCCGTCAACATCGCCCTGCACACGGACCACTGCCCGAAGGACAAGCTCGACGGCTTCGTCCGCCCGCTCCTCGCCGCGTCGACGGAGCGGGTCAAGGCCGGCGGCACGCCGTGGTTCCAGTCGCACATGTGGGACGGCTCGGCCGTCCCGCTCGACGAGAACCTTCAGATCGCGCGTGAGCTGCTCGCGCTCGCCAAGGCCGCCAACGTCGTCCTCGAGATCGAGGTCGGCGTCGTCGGCGGCGAGGAGGACGGCGTCGTCGGCGCCATCGACGAGAAGCTCTACTCCACGCCTGCGGACGCCATCGCGACGATCCAGGCCCTCGGCGCCGGCGAGAACGGCCGCTACCTGACGGCCCTGACCTTCGGCAACGTCCACGGCGTCTACAAGCCGGGCAACGTCAAGCTCCGCCCCGAGATCCTCCTCCAGGCCCAGCAGGCCGCGGCCAAGGAGCTCGGCCTCGGCGACGACGCCCGCCCCTTCGACCTCGTCTTCCACGGCGGATCGGGCTCCCTGCCCGAGGAGATCTCGGCGGCGGTCGACCACGGCGTCATCAAGATGAACGTCGACACCGACACGCAGTACGCCTTCACCCGCCCGGTCGCCGACTGGATGCTCGCCAACTACGCGGGCGTCCTCAAGGTCGACGGCGAGGTCGGCAACAAGAAGCAGTACGACCCGCGCGCCTGGGGCAAGGCGGCCGAGGCCGGCATGGCGGCCCGCGTCGTCGAGGCGTGCGAGGCGCTGCGCTCGGCCGGGACGCACGCGTGAGCGACGGCAACCTGCTCGGCATCCCGGAGACCCGGCTGCCCGAGGACCCGGCGACCGCGCGCTTGGCAGCGGGGGAGGACCCCGCCGCCGTGGCCGCGTCGCTCCCGACCTCGTCGGCGGCCTGGGCCACGCTCGCGGAGCAGGCGCTCGCCGCCGGCCGCGACGTGGAGGCCTACGCCTACGCGCGGACCGGCTACCACCGGTCGCTCGACCAGCTGCGCAAGTCGGGCTGGCGGGGGCAGGGGCCGGTGCCGTTCTCGCACGAGCCCAACCGCGGCTTCCTGCGGTCCCTCGCTGCGCTGGCCAGGGCGGCGCGCGCGATCGGGGAGAGCGACGAGGAGGCGCGCTGCGCGCAGTTCCTGCGTGACAGCTCCGCCGAGGGTGCCCGCGAGCTGGGCTTCTAGCAGGACACCACCAACGGGCCGTATGCCGCTGAGCTCAGTCAGCGGCACACGGCCCGTTGGCGTGTGGCGGGCGTAGGGTCGGGAGCACCGCCCCGCGAGAGGAACGCGCCGTGCCCAGACCACCGCTGCCGGCTCCGGTCGAGGAGATGCTCGCCCAGCCCAACTTCGCGACGATCAGCTCCGTGCGCCCCGACGGGCACCCGGTCTCGGTGCCGACGTGGTACCTCTACGAGAACGGCCGGATCCTGGTCAACATGGATGCCGGCCGGAAGCGGATCGACTACTTGCGCAACGATCCTCGGGTCAGCCTGAGTGCGATGGACCCGGGGGACTGGATCACGCACGTGAGCCTCCAGGGCCGCGTCGTGGACTGGGTCGACGACGAGGGTCTGGTCGACATCGACCGCATCGCCCGGCACTACACCGGACAGCCCTATGCGGTGCGGGACCGGGCGCGGGTCAGCGCCTGGATCGACATCGACCGCTGGCATGCCTGGGGCCGGCTCAAGCACGTCCGCTGACGACGGGCCAGGCCGCGGGGCGATCCCTCGTCTAATAGAAACCACAAAAACGGGTGCCCGTTTCTATTTACATGTGTGTGACCCTGTGGTTTTCTTGGTCCCACGCTGACGCACCCGGCGCGGCGTGAGGATGAGGGAGTCCGATGTACGCAGCGGAGCGGCAGCAGCGGATCATCGCCGAGGCGCGACGAGCAGGTCGCGTCGAGGTCACGGCCCTGGCCGACGACCTCGGCGTCGCGACCGAGACCATCCGCCGCGACCTGACGGCCCTCGAGCGGCGCGGCTCCCTGCGCCGGGTCCACGGCGGCGCGATCCCCGTCGAGCGCCTCGAGGTCGAGCCCTCCCTGGCCACCAAGTCCGGCCGCCTTGCCGACGTCAAGCGCCGGATCGCCGCGCGGGCCCTCGACCAGCTGCCTGCCGGCGGGAGCGTCATCCTCGACTCGGGATCCACGACGCTCGCCCTCGTCGAGCTGCTGCCGCCCGACCTCGACCTCACCGTGCTGACCAACAGCGTCGCCGCCGCCTCCGTGCTCGCCAGCCACCCGGGTGTCTCGCTCTACCTCCTGGGCGGCCGGGTCCGCGGCCAGACCGGGGCCGCGGTGGGCGACTGGACCATCCGGGCCCTCGCCGACGTCGTCGTCGACGTCGCACTCCTCGGCACCAACGGCTTCTCCGTCTCGCGCGGCTTCACCACTCCCGACCAGTCCGAGGCGCTCGTCAAGCGCGCCATGGTCGCCTCGGCCCGCACCGCCGTCGTCCTGAGCGACTCGAGCAAGGCCGGGGACGCGCACCTGCACCGCTTCGCCGACCTCGACGACATCGACGTCGTCATCACCGACACCGACCTCGACGAGGACGTCGCCGCCGAGATCCGGGCGGCCGGACCCGAGGTGGTGACCGCATGATCGTCACCCTGACGCCGAACCCGAGCATCGACCGGGCCGTCTTCGTCGACACCCTCGACCGGGGCGAGGTCCACCGGGCGACCGGCAGCCGCGTCGACCCGGGCGGCAAGGGCGTCAACGTGTCCCGAGCCCTGTCAGCGCAGCAGGCCGAGACGACCGCAGTCCTGCCGATCGGCGGCCCGGAGGGTCACCTTCTCGAGGAGCTCCTCGACGCTGCCGGGGTCACCCGGTGCAGCGTGCCCGTCTCCGGGTCGGTCCGGATGAACATCAGCGTCCTCGAGCCGGACGGCACGACCACCAAGCTCAACGAGCCAGGTCCTCAGCTGTCTGGTGACGAGGTCGACGCTCTCCTCGACGCGACGCTGGACCGAGCCGCCACGGCCGACTGGGTCGTCGGGTGCGGGAGCCTGCCTCCCGGCGCACCGACCGACCTCTATGCGACCCTGGTCAGCCAGGTCCGGGAGCGCGGTGGCCGGGTGGCCATCGACTCGTCAGGCGCTCCGCTCGCCGCCGCCGTCGCCGCGCGGCCGCACCTGATCAAACCCAACCACGAGGAGCTCGCCGAGCTCGTCGGACGCGCCCTGCCCACCCTGCAGGACGTCCGGGACGCGGCGCGTGACCTCGTGGCCAGCGGCATCGAGGTCGTCGCCGTCAGCCTCGGCTCCGACGGCGCGCTCCTCGTCACGGCCCACGAGGCCCTTCACGCGCGGGCCACCATCGTGGCACCGCTGTCCACCGTGGGAGCCGGCGACTGCATGCTCGCCGGCCTGCTCCACGGCCTCTCGAGCGGCCTCCCGACCGGAGACGCCCTGGCCACCGGTGTCCTCTGGGGCGCCGCGGCCGTCACCCTCCCCGGGAGCCGTGTTCCCTCGGCCGAGGACCTGCACGGCATCCCCGTCCAGCTCTCCGCCGACCCCGACCTCAGCATCACCCTGGCTCACTGAAGTGCCGAAAGGAAACGCCATGTCCCTCATCACCGCTCAGCAGGTCATCCTCGACCTGACCGGTGCCGACCGCCACGAGGCGACCCGCCAGCTCGCCGAGCGGCTCGTCGCCACCGGACGGTGCACCGACCTCGACACCTTCCTCGCCGACGTCCGCAAGCGTGAGGAGACCATGGCCACCGGGCTCCCCGGCGGCATTGGCATCCCGCACGCCCGCAGCGCGGCCATCACCGAGCCGTCCCTCGTCTTCGGTCGCACGCTCGACGGCATCGACTGGGGCGCCAAGGACGGCCCGGCCCGCCTCGTCTTCCTCATCGCCGCCCCCGAGGGCGGGGGTGAGGCGCACATGCAGGTGCTGCCCAAGCTCGCGCGCGCCCTGATGAAGAAGGACTTCAAGGACGCGCTCGCTGCGGCCACCACCGAGGAGGAGGTCGTGCGGATCGTCAGTGCCGAAGTGGCCCTCGACGAGGCACCGCAGACCCAGCCGAAGGAGGTCGTCACGGCGGGCGCCCAGCCGGCCCAGCGGCATACGGCATCGGCGGCAGCCGTCGTCCCGGACGACGTGGTGGCCCCATCGGCCCCGACGCGTTCGCTCCGTCTCGTCGGCGTGACGTCCTGCCCCACGGGTATCGCCCACACCTACATGGCGGCCGAGGGCCTCGAGAACGCCGCCAAGGCGGCCGGCCACACGATCATCGTCGAGACCCAGGGGTCCGCCGGCTCGAAGCCCATCCCGGCCGCGGACATCGCCGCTGCCGACGCGGTGATCTTCGCGCACGACCTGCCCGTCAAGGACGCGGCCCGCTTCGCGGGCAAGCCGACCGTCGACGTCGGCGTCAAGAAGGGCATCTCCGACGCACCTGAGCTCGTCGCCCGCGCCGAGCAGCTCGTCGACGAGTGGGCGGCCGACCCGAGCAAGGCGGCCGCAGCGGCAGCCGCCGCCTCGGCAGGCGCCCCCGCCGGTGGGCTCACCACGAAGGTCGACAGCGGCGCGAGCACCGCCACCAAGGTGCGCCAGTGGCTCATGACCGGTGTCTCCTACATGATCCCGTTCGTCGCGGCCGGCGGCATCCTGATCGCCCTGTCGTTCATGCTCGCCCAGGTCGCGATCGGCGAGGACGGCGCCATCGAGATCGTCAAGTACGGCCTCACCGCCGAGGGCGACTACAACATCACGCAGAACTTCAACCCGATCAGCCTCACCTCGTGGGCAGCGCTGCTCTTCGTGATCGGGGCGGCGTCGTTCGGCTTCCTCGTGCCGATCCTGTCCGGGTTCATCGCCTTCGCCATCGCCGACCGGCCCGGCCTCGTGCCCGGCATCGTCGGTGGCTCGGTCGCCGCGACGATGGGCGCCGGCTTCCTCGGCGGTCTCGTCACCGGCCTGCTGGGCGGCTTCGTGGCCCGCTGGGTCTCCGGGTGGAACGTCCACAAGGGCGTGCGCGGCGTCATGCCGGTCGTCGTCATCCCGCTCGTGTCGTCCCTCATCACCGTCGGCCTGTTCATCACCGTGCTCGGCCGCCCGATCACCGCACTGACCGACGGCCTCAACTCCTGGCTCACCGGCATGTCCGGCGCGAGCGCCCTCGTCCTCGGGCTCATCCTCGGCGCGATGATGGGCTTCGACCTCGGCGGCCCGGTCAACAAGGTCGCCTACGCCTTCGCGACGACCGGCCTGGCCGCCGCGGGAGCGACCACCGACGCCCCGCAGCTGAAGATCATGGCCGCCGTCATGGCTGCCGGCATGGTCGCGCCCCTCGCGATGGCCCTGGCCACCACCGTCCGTCCGGCCCTCTTCTCCGAGCCGGAGCGCGAGAACGGCAAGGCGGCCTGGCTGCTCGGTGCCTCGTTCATCTCCGAGGGCGCCATCCCGTTCGCCGCGGCCGACCCGGTCCGGATCATCAGCTCGTCCGTCATCGGCTCGGCCGTCACCGGCGCCCTGGCGATGGCCTTCGGCGCGACGCTGCGGGCCCCCCACGGCGGCATCTGGGTGCTGCCCCTGATCGGCAACTTCCTGCTCTTCCTCGTCGCCCTGGCGGCCGGAGTGCTGGTCATGGCCGCCATCGTCGTCACCCTCAAGTCGCGCGACCGCAACCTCGAGGCCGTCGAGGCCAGCGCCACCGTCTGACCCCGAATCACCCCCGGGTGGCCTAACGTCGGACCCAAGGACCGGTCCGACGGCAGGCCACCCGGGTGGCAGCAGTGCCCAACAGCAGTCACCAGACGCCCCCCGACCTCCCAAAGGAGCCCTTCATGGCAACTCGCACCGTGACCATCGCCTCGTCGGTGGGCCTGCACGCCCGCCCGGCCGCGCTTTTCGTCGAGGCGGCGACCAACACCGGCCTCGACGTCGAGATCGCCCGTCCCGGTGAGGACCCGGTCGACGCGACGAGCATCCTCGGCGTCATGGCCCTCGGCGCCAAGTTCGGCGAGGAGGTCGTCCTCACCGCGGACGGCGACGGCGCCGACGACGCCCTCGACTCCCTCGTCGCGCTGCTCTCGCGCGACCTCGACGCGGAGTAGCAGCCATGCCGGCGCCCGAGACGACCCACGGCATCGGTGTCAGCCCGGGGACGGCCTACGGGCCCGTGGTGCAGGTCGCGCCACCCGTCCGGCCGCCGGCCGACGAGCCGGCCCCGGCCGACCCGGACGCCGCACTGGTTGACGTGAAGGCCGCCCTCGAGACCGTCGCCCGGTCCCTCGAGGAGCGAGCGGCCGCCGCCGACGACACCGCCCAGCAGATCCTCAAGGCCACGGCGCTGATCGCCCGGGACCGCGGTCTGGCCAAGGCCGCCGGCAAGCTGCTCCACGCCGGCCGGGGTCCCGCCCACGCGATCGCCGGCGCCGTCGAGGAGTACGCCGCCCAGTTCGAGGCCCTCGGCGGGCTCTTCGCCGAGCGGGTCACCGACCTGCGCGACGTCGGCTCGCGCGCCATCGCCGCCGTGCTCGGCGTCCCAGCCCCCGGCGTCCCTCGTTTCGACGTGCCGAGCGTCGTGGTGGCCGAGGACCTGGCCCCCGCCGAGACGGCCACGCTCGACCGGGCGCTCGTCGTCGGGATCATCACCGAGGCCGGCGGGCGGACCAGCCACACGGCGATCCTCGCGGCCCAGATGGGCATCCCCGCCGTGGTGCAGGTGCCGCACGCGACCGCGATCCCGGTCGGCGTGCCGGTGGCGCTCGACGGCGACTCCGGTGAGGTGACCACCAACCCGGACCCGTCGCTCGTCGAGGCCCAGCGGGTCCGCGCGGCCCGCCGCACGAAGGCCTTGGCCGCGCGCTCCGGTCCGGGCGTGACTCGGGACGGCACCGAGATCGCCCTGCTCGCCAACATCGGCGGCGTCGAGGATGCGGTGGCCGCAGGCGCGCTCGACCTGGAAGGCGTCGGGCTGTTCCGGACCGAGTTCGTCTTCCTCTCCGCAGCCAAGGCCCCGACCGTGGCGGAGCAGACGGAGATCTACCGCAGGGTGTTCGAGCCCTTCGGCGAGCGCCGCGTCGTGGTGCGCACGCTCGATGCCGGCGCCGACAAGCCGCTCGCCTTCGCCGACCTCGGACCGGAAGAGAACCCCGCCCTCGGCCGCCGCGGCCTGCGCCTGTCCGCCGAGCGCCCAGAGCTGCTCGACGCGCAGCTCGAGGCGCTCGCCGTGGCTGCGCGAGAGACCGGTGCCGACGTCCGGGTCATGGCGCCGATGGTCGCCACGGCCGAGGAGGCGGCGTGGTTCGCCCGGCGAGTCCGGGAGAACGGTCTTCCCAAGGCCGGCGTGATGATCGAGGTGCCGGGCGCGGCGCTCCGGGCGAGCGACGTGCTCGGGGAGGTCGACTTCGGCAGCCTCGGCACCAACGACCTCGCGCAGTACACGATGGCTGCCGACCGGATGCAGGGGGCGCTGTCCGACCTCCTTGACCCGTGGCAGCCGGCGGTGCTCGACGTCATCGCAGCGGCCTGCGAGGGCGCCGACCGCGCCGAGCGCCCGATGGGCGTCTGCGGGGAGTCGGCCGGGGACCCCCTCCTCGCCCTCGTCCTCGTCGGGCTCGGGGCATCGAGCCTGTCGATGGCCCCGAGCAAGGTGCCCGTGGTCCGCTTCGCCCTGTCGGTCCACTCGCTCGCCGAGTGCCAGGAGCTGGCCGTCGTCGCGCGGGAGGCCCGCACGGCCCAGGAGGCGCTGCAGCGAGTGCGGGACCGGGCCGACCGCCAGCTCACCGACGTGCTGTGATCGCTACCCGTACGGACTGCCAATAGGAATCGAGGTGCTCGCTCGACTCGACCCCGATATTCGCGCTCGCATCTTTGGTGAGGACTGGGCGCTGATGCGGGGCACGCGAAACCGGATTGCCCACGGCTACGCCTTGGTCAGCGCGGAGATCGTTCGGCGCACCGTCGTGGTCGACCTGCCAGCCATCATCGGTGCCCTTCAGGCGGCCAGTCGCTCAGGTTCCTGAGGGGTGCCCCCCGGACATGGCGGTCGTTCCCTGGTCGGCCGCCGGACGCCCGGCCCGTGGGGGGAGGATGGACGCGTGAGTCATCGGCCGGGGACGTCGTGCGTGGCGATCGTGCCGCTCTTCCAGGGCCTCTCCCCCAAGGAGCAGGACGAGATCGCCAGGCACGCCAGGCCGATGCGGCGCAGGCGCGGTGAGGTGATTCACCGGCCGGGCGACGACGTGTCGCACCTGCTCGTCGTCCACCGGGGGCGCATCAGGATCAGCCATCTTGCGACGAGCGGGCACGAGCAGGTCCTCCGCATCCTCGAGCCGGGCGACTTCATCGGAGAGACAGCCTTCGTCACGGGTGCCCGGCCGGACGACTGGGCCACGGCGCTCGGTGACGTCGAGCTGTGCAGCTTCGACCATGCCGAGTTGGGTCAGCTCGTCGCGCAGTTCCCCGACATCGCGCTGCGGATGCTGCGCACGGTGACGAGCCGGCTCGACGCCGCCGAACGCCTCATCGCCGACCTGACCTCCGCGGACGTCGAGGCCCGTCTGGCCGGCTACCTCGTCGGCCTGCCCGCCCGCCACGTCGACGGTCGGCTCGTCGTCACCCTCCCCGTGGCCAAGAAGGACGTCGCCTCACTCATCGGCACGACGCCAGAGACGCTGAGCCGCAAGCTCGCCGCCTTCACGGAGGCGGGACTCATCACCGTCAGCGGCCGCGACGTCGTGATCACCGACCCGGCTGCGCTCGAGCGGGCGGCCGCAGTCGGGACGTGATGTCCGGGCTCGGGTGCAGACTGGACGGGAACCGCTGAACAGTCCTGAGTGCAGTCCACACCGAGGAGGACCCATGTCCCGCGTCGTCCACTTCGAGATCCAGGCCGATGACCTCGAGCGCGCCAAGGCGTTCTACGGCGCGGTCTTCGACTGGTCCTTCGAGGACTACGGGCAGTTCACCGGCTCTCCCTACTGGGGCATCACCACGGGCCCCGAGGACGAGGCCGGCATCAACGGCGGGCTGCTCCAGCGTCCGGCTCCGACGCCGGGAGCGGGCCAGGGCACCAACGCGTTCGTCTGCACCGTCGGGGTGGCGGACTACGACGCCACGGAGCGTCGCATCCTCGACGCCGGGGGGCAGGTCGCGCTGCCCAAGATGGCGCTGACGGGCATGGCCTGGCAGGGCTACTACCTCGACACCGAGGGCAACACCTTCGGGATCCACCAGCCCGACCCCGAGGCCAAGTAGCAGCCCGCCCAGCGGCATACGGAATGAGTCGTATGCCGCTGGGCTCGCTCCCGCACGGACAGCCGGGTCAGGCGGGCGCGGGCCCGTCGACGTTCGTCGTCGGAGTGCCGTGACCACACCGCACGACCACGGCGTGCGACGTCTCGCCGCCGGGGTTGGACTCACGGTGGATGGCGCCGGCCGGCACCCGGATGAAGTCCCCGGGGCCCGCCTCGACGACCGACTCACCGCCCGGACCGGACTCGAGCCGCATCGAGCCGGAGACGACGTAGATGGTGGTGTCGTGCTCGCCGTGGTGGTGCCAGGCGGAGACAGCGCCCGCTTGCGTGTCGACGGTGCCCGACCACATGTCCTCGGTGTGGAGCGCCACGTGGCGGGTCATGCCAGGGGTGGGGTCGCCTGGGGTGAGCTCGTCCGCGGCGATGAGGGAGCAGGGGAGCGCAGGGTCGCGATCAGCCATGGTGCGGACCTCCGGGAGCGCTGTTGTGGTGGGAGCACCAGCGTAGGAGCGCGCCGGGGTGAGCAACAGGGCAAACCCTGACGCGGACCCGGGGCGACCCCAATGTCGAAACGGCGCGGGGGCGCCGACGCTGGAGAGGCGAGACGGGGTGACCCGGCAGCGGTATCAGCCGGGGCGGGCCACACGTCTCCAGGGACCGGACCGACCCCTCCAGAGAGCGCAGCCATGCCCCCGACGATGACGGAAGACCGAGCTCCCAGCCTCCGTGGCACGCGGGGCCCTCGTGCGGCCGGTCGGCGGGCTGTGCAGGTCGGTGGGTCGCTCACGGTGCTGGTGGTGCTGCTCGCCCTCGTGCTGCCTCAGGTGACGGGGGCGTCCTGGGAGTCGGCCATGGGCGTGATGACGTCGGTGCCCGTCTGGCAGCTGCTCGCGCTGACCGGGCTGTGGCTCGTCGGCCTGTGGGCCTACTCCTTCGTGCTGGCCGCCTCGCTGCCCGGCCTGACGAAGGGGCAGGGCTTCGTCCTCAACCTCGTCGGCAGCGGCGTCTCGAACCTCGTGCCCTTCGGTGGCGCCGTCGGCGTGGGTGTCACGTGGGCCATGACGAGGCAGTACGGCTTCACGAACCGCGCGATCGGCCTCTTCACCGCCGTCACCGGGATCTGGAACGTCCTCGCCCGCCTGGCCCTGCCGCTTGCCGGGCTCGTGGGACTGCTCGTCGTCGGGGCCCGCGTGACCGGTCCGGTGCTCGTGGTCGCCGGGATCGGCGCCGGGATGTGTGCCCTCGTCGTCGCTCTCCTCGTCGCCGCGCTGGCAAACGACCGGTTCGCGGAGCAGCTCATCTCCGTGCTGGCTCGTGCGACTCGGGGTGGTCTCGGGCTCGTCGGTCGACCGGTGAGCGGTCTCGACAGGTTGGAGGAGTCCCTGGCAGGTCAGCGGGCGAGCGCCGTGGAGCTGCTGCGCCGAGGTCGTGGCGGCCTCGTCGTCGGCATGCTGGCCTACCTGGTGCTCCAGGGCGTCCTCATGTGGGCCTGCCTGGCCGCGGTCGGCAGCGAACTGGGTTGGGCCGAGGTGACCGCCGCCTACGCGTGCGGCCGGATGCTGACGACCGTCGTCCTCACGCCGGGTGGCACCGGGTTCGCCGAGACCGGGACGGCCGCGGTGCTCATCGCCCTCGGGGGCGACCCGGTCGGGTCCGTGGCCGGGGTGCTGCTCTTCAGCTTCTTCACCTTCGTCTGCGAGATCCCCGGTGGGGCGCTGGCCTACCTGTGGCACCTGCGGGCCCGGGGCTGGCGCCGCGGTCCCCAGGGGACCGTGTCGGTCTCCCGGCTCAGCCGCGTGGCTGGTTGAAGCGGAGCATGTTGCCCGCCGGGTCGCGGAAGGCACAGTCGCGCACCCCGTAGGGCTGGTCGATCAGCACCCGACCACCATCGCACAGCTCACTCGCCGTGGGGCTGGAGGTGGACACGGAGCACGCCTGGCTCCACCGTCGCCTCGAGCCACACCACGCCGGCGTGCTCGTCGCCGTCGACATGGATGGTCAGCGGCACCTCCGTCTCGACGCGCACGGACCGGGCCGTCGCGTAGTCCAGGCCCGGAACGCGCCCCGGCCAGTGCAGCAGCCCCTTGAGCGCGATCGGGACCCAGCCGACGACACGTTGGGGGGCCACGACGGCGAGGTGGAGGAGCCCGTCGTCGACCCTCGCGCCAGGGAGGACCTCGATGCCGAGCGGGATCCGACCGACGTTCCCGGCGAGGACGCACCACACGCTGCGGCGCTCCGCGGGGAGGCCGTCGCGGCTGATCACCATCGGCAGGAGGGACGAGCCGAGGGTCACGACGGCGGGGACGAAGTAGGCGACCCACTGGGCGTGCTTCTTCAGCGCCGGCCGGACCAGCTCGATGGTCCGGGCGTCGTGGCCGATTCCCGCCAGGACGACAAAGGCGGACGTTCCCACGGCGCCGTCAGGCCGGCCCCATGACGCCCTCCCCAGGTCGACGTCATGGGGCTCGCCGTCGAGCGCGACGTCCACTGCTCGAGCCGTGGACTGCTGGGGCAGGCGCAGGTTGCGGGCATAGAGGTTGGCGGTCCCGAGGGGGACGATGCCCAGTGGGATTCCGGTGCGGGCGAGAGCGGCGGCCACCTCGCGGGCCGTGCCGTCGCCTCCGCAGACCACGACCAGCTCGGCGCCGCCGGTGAGCGCGGCTCTGGCTTGGGGCCCTCCCGGGGCGGCCACCGACGTCTCCTGCACCGTCGGGGGCGGCCAGCCCCGTTCGCGGCAGCCGTCCTCGATGAGCGAGACGGCGCGTGCCGGGTCGCCCACCGGGTTTGCCACGACGGCGACGCGCACGGAACGAGTCTGCCCCATGCCCGCGTCCCGGAACCCGAAGCCCCCAACTCGAGTGGCCCGGGTCTCCACAGGGGGCCTGGGGACACCGGGGCCACTCGAGTCGCGAGGCCCCCAACTCGAGTGGCCCGGGTTCCCACACGATGTGGATAACTAGAGAGTCGTTTGATGTTGTTTGCCTACGTTTGAGCCCGTGAGATACGAAATCGACGATGGAGTGCTGGCCAGTTCGGGCCTCAGCCTCTTCTCCAGTGACGAGGTGCTGCGTCGGGGTGCGGTGACCGCGGCCAACGCCGGGCGCCTGGCCGTGCATGCCGTGGCAGACGAGGACGTCCGTCTCCGCGAGGCGGTCGACCGGTTCGTTCGGGCCCACCTGGAGGTGCTCGGCGTCTCGGCTGCGGCGTCTGCCGCCATCGGCCGGAAGCTGAGCTGGGCCGGTCAGTCCGCGCACCATGCCGAGGTCGAGGCGGCCGCGGGTCTCGGGATGACCGGGCGTTTGGTGCCAGCCGGGCTCGACGGAGCCGGTGACAGCGCGCCCGTGCGGGACGTGTCGTGAGGCTCCCGGACGGCCGGGGCGGTGCGGGTCTGGTCACCGTGCCGAAGGGCCACCCCGGCGAGCTGCGCGCTGCTGCGGGCCGACTCGCCCGCGCAGCCGCCGTCGGCGAGTCCACGGCCCTGGTGCGCGGCACCGCCGTCAAGGACGTCGAGATCGCGTGGGACGGCCCGGCCGCCGCGGCTGCCAAGGCGGAGCTGGCCACCTTGGCAGCCCGGTGTGGCACGGTCCTGCCCCGGCTCGGGGCAGGTGCCCGGGCCTTGCACGCCTACGCCGACGCGCTGGAGAGAGCACAGGGCGCCGCCCGGCGCCTCGGCACCCGCGCCGACGCAGTGCAGGACGAGCACGCTCAGGCCGTTGCGGCCGCTCAGGCCAACGTGACGGACCCGGCGCTGCGCGCTGCTGCGATCGCGAGGGCCGACACACGAAGGGTGGCCGGCCTGACAGCGGTCGGTCGCGAGCGGGCCCGGGTCCAGGGCGAGCTCATGGCGGCAGCAGCCCGATGCGCTGCTGCGCTCGAGCAGCACACGCCAGCAGGTGGCGACGTGGCCGGCGTGCGGCTGGTCGAGGGGCTGCCCTTCACCGAGAGTCTGCTGCAGAACGCCTTCCGCCCTCCGCAGCAGCCGGCGTTCGGCGTCCCCGAGTCCGAGGCACCCGAGCCGGACTGGTGGGCGACGGTGCGCGACGGGGCGTCCGACACCGCAGCCCGCGCGTGGAACCACGTGGTCGTTCCCGTGGTCAACACCGCCGCTGACGTCGTGGAGGCCGCGGCCGAGCACCCCGAGGACATCGTCGGCATCGGAGTCGGGGTGGGCCAGATCATCCTCGGAGCGGGCGGTCAGGTCGGCGGCATCGCCCTCGATGCGACCGGCGTCGGCGTCGTCGCCGGGGTGCCGGTCCAGGTCGCGTCCGCCGGTCTCATCGCGAGCGGAGCCGTGGTGGCGACGGCTTCCGCCGTGCAGCTCGGCCAGCACGCCGCCGCCAAGGACTCGATGCTCCTCAAGGAGGTCCAGCTCAAGCAGGGCACCCACGGGATGGGTGGGACGCCGATCCCCGACTCCCTGCGCCCGCCTGCGGCCGGTCGCACATGGAAGGGGCACATCGCCCACGACGGAAACGGTGTCGTCTGGCAGCGTCCGCAGGACCGGTGCCCACCACCCAAGGTCTGCACGCCGAACTCCATGCGGATCAACGACCCCGGCCAGCGCTACACAGGCGGGGGCTCGGCCGGCGAGCGGGTCACGATCGACTACCCCTACGGCTACGTCCGCTTCTTCAACCGGGGTGGACAGGCGCTCAAACTCGACGGCAAACCGGGCTCCCACGCGGAGACCCACCACCACATCAGACCCGACGGCACCTACGACACACCGACAGGATGGGACCCCTTGTGAACATCGAGGAGCTCTTCGACCCCCGCTTCACCGGCGACCCGCTGCCTGACCTGCTCCCCGACCTGGCGGGCGCGAAGATCAGGCACATCGCCCTCGACTGCAGCCTCCGCATCAGCCTCAGCTCGGGCTGGCGCGTCAACTTCGAGGGACCGTCCTGCGTGGTCCTGCCGTCCGGCGAGGTCAGGCAGTTCGAGTTCATCTCCGACGTGCTGCCCGACGACAAGTACCTGACCCCCGAGCTGCGCGACCTCGTCGGCGAGCCGGTCACGGAGATGCACTACAAGGCCGGCACCCGCGATCTCGCCCTCGTCACCCCGAAGGGAAGGATCGCGGTCGCCGGGTACTACGCCATCACGCCGTGGGAGATGTGGGGCATCGGGGGCTTCATCGACGGGGCGTCGACAGCCCTGGACGTCGACTGAGGGCACGCTGAGCAAGCCCGGGGCGCGGTGCCGGCCCAGCGGCATACGGCATCGTCCGTGAACACGCGAACGGGGACGCTGTCACGAACCGATAACCTTGCCGGTGGCTCAGCAGGCGAATGGAAGGCGGACTGATGCCGGCAATCGTGCTCGTCGGAGCGCAGTGGGGTGACGAAGGAAAGGGCAAGGCGACCGACCTGCTCGGCAGCAGCGTCGACTACGTCGTCAAGTTCAACGGCGGCAACAACGCCGGCCACACCGTCGTCATCGAGCAGAACGGCAAGCGGGAGAAGTATGCCCTGCACCTGCTCCCCTCCGGCATCCTCTCCCCGAACGTCACCCCCATCATCGGCAACGGTGTCGTCATCGACCTCGCCGTCCTCTTCGAGGAGCTCGACGGGCTGGAGGCGCGCGGCGTCGACACCAGCAAGCTGCAGGTCAGCGCCAACGCGCACCTCATCCCGCCCTACAACCGCACCCTCGACAAGGTGACGGAGCGGTTCCTCGGCAAGCGCAAGATCGGCACGACGGGTCGCGGCATCGGCCCCACCTACGCCGACAAGATGAGCCGCATCGGCATCCGCGTCCAGGACCTCTACGACGAGCACATCCTGCGCCAGAAGGTCGAGGCGGCGCTCGCGTTCAAGAACCAGGTCCTCGCCAAGATCTACAACACGCGCGCGGCTGACGTCGACGAGGTGGTGACCGAGCTGCTGTCGTATGCCGCTCGGCTCGCTCCCATGGTCAGCGACGCGTCGCTCGTGCTGAGCCAGGCCCTCGACCGGGGTGAGACCGTCCTGTTCGAGGCGGGCCAGGCGACGCTGCTCGACGTGGACCACGGGACCTACCCCTATGTGACGTCGAGCAACGCGGTCGCGGCCGGTGCGTGCACGGGCTCGGGTGTGCCGCCGACGCGCATCGACTCGGTCATCGCGATCCTCAAGGCCTACACGACCCGCGTGGGGGAGGGGCCGTTCCCGACGGAGCTGCACGACGACAACGGCGAGTTCCTCCGCAAGACGGGCGCGGAGTACGGCACGACGACCGGGCGGCCGCGTCGCTGCGGCTGGCTCGACACGGTCGTCGGCCGCTACGCGACCCGGATCAACGGGGTCACCGACTTCGTCATCACCAAGCTCGACGTCCTCACCGGGCTGGAGACGGTGCCGGTGTGCGTCGCCTACGACGTCGACGGCGTGCGGCACGACGAGATGCCCGTCAACCAGAGCGACTTCCACCACGCGAAGCCGATCTACGAGGAGCTGCCCGGCTGGTGGGAGGACATCTCGCAGTGCCGGCGGTTCGAGGACCTGCCCGACGCGGCGCAGCGCTACGTGCTGCGCGTCGAGGAGCTCATCGGCGCCCGCGTCTCGGCGATCGGTGTCGGCCCGGGCCGTGACGAGATCATTGAGCGCCACCCCCTCAACCCCACGTCCTGAGAGCGAACTCTTTTGAGCAGCAATGGTTCTGAGCAGGTTGTCGACGAGGTTGCGCCCGAGGACTGGGTGACGCGTCTCGCGGACGAGGTCATCGCCGAGGCCAAGGAGCGCGGGATCGGCACGATCATCTGCGCCTCCGGGATCAGCCCGTCGGGGCCGATCCACCTCGGCAACTTCCGCGAGCTGATCACCCCGCACCTCGTGGCCGACGAGATCAAGCGCCGCGGCGTGCCCTGCGAGCACATCCTCTCGTGGGACGACTTCGACCGGTTCCGGCGCGTGCCCAAGAGTCTCGAGGGCGTCGACGAGTCGTGGGAGGAGCACATCGGCAAGCCGCTGACCGCCGTGCCGGCCCCCCACGGCTCACCGCACGCCAACTGGGCCGAGCACTTCAAGGCGCCGCTCCTCGAGGCGATGGCGGCGACCGGCATCGAGGTTCGCCAGATCAGCCAGACCGAGCAGTACCGCGCCGGGGTCTACCGCGAGCAGGTCCTCCAGGCGATGCGCGAGCGCGGTGTCATCGACACGGTCCTCGGCCGCTACCGGACGCTCGAGGCAGCAGCCGAGGCGAAGCAGCGGGCGACGGGCAAGGGCCGCCGCCAGGACCCGGCCGCTGCCCAGCAGAAGCTGACCGAGGAGCAGGCCGCGGCCGCGACCGAGGCCGAGCGCGGTTCCGGCGCGGCGACCGAGGACGACGGGAGCGAGGGGACCGCGGGCTACTTCCCGTTCAAGCCGTTCTGCTCCGTCTGCGGCACCGACTTCACCACGGTCACGGCCTACGACGACAGCTCCCACGTGCTCGCCTACTCCTGCACCCGCTGCGGGCACGCCGAGGAGGTCGATCTCGACACCTTCACCAACGGCAAGCTGGTGTGGAAGGTCGACTGGCCGATGCGGTGGGCGCACGAGCGCGTCCTCTTCGAGCCGTCCGGCGTCGACCACCAGAGCCCCGGATCGAGCTTCGTCGTCGGCAAGGACCTCGCGCCGCTCTTCGGCTGGGAGCGGCCGATCGGCCCGATGTATGCGTTCGTCGGCATCGCCGGCATGGCCAAGATGAGCTCGTCCAAGGGCGGCGTGCCGATCCCCAACGACGCCCTCGAGGTGATGGAGCCGCAGGTGCTGCGCTGGCTCTATGCCCGGCGGCGGCCCAACCAGAGCTTCGACGTCGCGTTCGGCCCCGAGCTGCAGCGGCTCTACGACGAGTGGGATGCGCTCGTCCGCAAGGTCGAGGCGGGGCCGGGCGGGGGCGCCCAGCCGGGCGACCTCGCGGCACACCTGCGCGCAACGTCGGTGGCCTCCGGCGACGGAGTCCGCACCCTGCCGGCGACGCCCCGGCCGATGCCGTTCCGGACCATCGCCTCGGTCATCGACGTCACCCAGGGTGACGAGGCCCAGGCCGTGCGCATCCTGTCCGGCTTCGACCCCGACAACCCGATCGGGTCGACCGACGACCTGCGGCCCCGGCTCGACTGCGCCGAGCGCTGGATGCTCGGCTACGTCCCCGTTGAGGACCGCACCATCGTGCGGGAGGAGCCCGACGCGGAGCTGCTCGGCAGCCTCGGCGACGAGCAGCGGGAGTCGCTGCGCCTGCTCGTCGAGGGTCTGGACGAGCACTGGTCCCTCGACGGCCTGACCCACCTCGTCTACGCCGTGCCGAAGATCCAGCGCGGCCTCGACCCCGAGGCCAAGGTCAAGGACCCGGAGCTGTCCAAGGCGCAGCGGGCCTTCTTCGCCCTCGTCTACCGGCTCCTCGTCTCCAAGGACACGGGGCCCCGGCTGCCCACGCTGTTGCTCGCCGTCGGCGCGGACCGCATCCGCCGCCTGCTCACCCCCTGACCCAGACCGCAAGAGCACAGTCCACCCACCAGCCAATCGAAAGAGCAGTTCGCGACGAACCGGTCGCGAACTGCTCTTTCGATGAGGAGGGGCTCGATGAGGAGGGGTTCGATGAGGCGGGGCTGAAACGCAATCGTCCGTGGGGGCATGCGAAGGCCCCGGCCACGTCGTTGTGATCCGGGGCTTCGACTGGGTGGGTGGTGGTGCTGGGCGGGGGCCAGATGCAGGGGGGGTGCATCAGGTCCCCCGCCCGGTGCGAGTCCTCGGAGACCGGGACTGCGCCGGACGTCGATGGGGCCTCGGGGGGGAGAGACCGGCGGGGAGGGTGGGTGGTTTCGCACTGCCGTCGACGTCCAACACATCATCCCCCGCCGTGCGGGGCGACTTCCACGGATCTGGCATTCCTTGAACAAGTCTTTACCTTGGACAAGGTGGACAATCTCCGCACGCCGGAGTGAACCCGCGCAGACCGGCGGGCCCGCGGGTCAGGACAGCACGGTCATCCGGTGCGCCGCCCGGGTCAGGGCCACATAGAGCACCCGCACCCCGCCCGGCGACTCCCGCGTGATCTCGTGCGGATCGACGACCACGACGGCGTCGTATTCCAGACCCTTGGTCGACATGGGGTCGACGACTTGGACGCGACCACCGTCCGAGCTCGCGAGGGGAGCCAGCTCAGCGGCATACCGCTGCGGTGTGACGACGGCGACCGAGCCGGCCACCTGCTCGAGGAGCTCCTCGAGCGACCGGCTGACGGAGCCCGCCGCATCGGGTCCGAGGGCGCCCTCGACGACCTCGTGGCCGGTCTCGCGCACGGCGTTGGGGATGTCGGCGTCGGGCACCTGCCGCCGCACGACGTCAGCGGCGTAGTCGAAGATCTCGCGGGCGTTGCGGTAGTTCGTGTCCATGTGGAACCGCTGCCGTGCCTGCGTCCCGAACGCCTCGTCACGCGCCGCAGCCGCTTCCTCGAGGTCGGTCCACGAGGCCTGGGCGGCATCTCCGACGACGGTCCACGACGCATGCCGACCGCGCCGCCCGATCATCCGCCACTGCATCGGTGACAGGTCCTGCGCCTCGTCGACGAGGACGTGGGCGTACTCGTCCGGCTTGCCGACGCGGCCGGCGAGCAGGCGCCCGCGCGGGTCCTCGGCGACGACCTCGGCCCGCGTCTCGCGGGACCCGGAGACCGGCTGGACCTCGGTGACGCCGTACTGGCTGAGATCGTCGAGCTCCTCGATCTCGTAGAAGCCGCGCTCCTCCTTCGGGGCGTCCTGCACGGGGCCGAGCCGGGCCGCGAGGTCGTCGATGAGGGCGATGTCGGCCACCGACCAGGTCCCGGTCTCGAGCGCGGTTGCATAGGAGGCGGCCAGCAGCTCGGCCTCGCGGTCGTCGAGCGACCCACGTGCGTGCCGCCGGACGAGGTCGGGGTCGGCGAGCCAGAGCAGGACCTCGCGTGGGTCGACCTGCGGCCACCACGCGGCCATGAAGGCCTCGACGTCGAGGTGGTCCTCCCACCTGTCGAGGAACTCCGCCTTGGCGTCCCGGTCGCCGGTGATCCCGAGCGAGGACCAGGCCGCCTCACCCAGGGCGGCCTGCGCCGCCGCGGCGGCGAGGTTGCGCTGGTGCTGGCGCAGCACCTGCGAGCGGATCCGGTCGAGGACCCGTGCCTCGAGTCGCACGGCGCGACCGGCCACGAAGGCGCGGAACTCCGTCGGCCCCTCGGGCACCCGACCCCGCGCCGCGTTGGCGAGCAGGGTGCGGATGCGGGTGGAGCCCTTGATCCGCGCGACCTCCGGCGAGTCGAGGCGCTCCGTGTCGACGGCATCGACGACGTCCCCGAGGGCGCGCAGCGTCACGGACTCCTCGCCGAGCGACGGCAGGACCCGCTCGATGTAGGCGGTGTAGGCCCCGGACGGCCCGACGACGAGGATGCCGCCGGACTCGAAGCGGCGCCGCTCGGAGTAGAGCAGGTAGGCGGCGCGGTGCAGCGCGACCACGGTCTTGCCGGTGCCGGGGCCGCCGGTGATCTCGGTGACGCCGCGGGCACTGGCTCGGATGGCCTCGTCCTGGTGGGCCTGGATGGTGGCGACGATGTCGCGCATCCGCTCGCCGCGCGACCTCGTCAGCGCCGCCATGAGAGCTCCGTCGCCGACGACGACGAGGTCGTCCGGCGCCTCCGGCACCATCAGGTCGTCCTCGACGCCGATGACCCGGGCGCCCTTGCTGCGCAGGACGCGTCGCCGGATCACCCCCATCGGCTCGACCGGAGTGGCGCGGTAGAACGGCGACGCGGCCGGGGCGCGCCAGTCGATGACGAGCGGCTCGTAGTCGTCGTCCCGCACGCCGAGGCGGCCGATGTAGCGCACCTCCCGGTCTGCACTCGTCGCGGCTCGCCCCAGGTCGGGCTTGAGGTCGTGGTCGATGTCGAGCCGGCCGAAGACGAGGCCCTCGTACTGGGTGTCGAGCATGCTGCGGCGTCGCGCAGCGTGGAACATCAGGGCGTCCCGCTCGAAGAGGCCCGCGCCCTCGGCGTCCCCGGTCTCGACGGACCGGCCGAACTGCGTCCGGGCCAGACCCTCGGCCTTGACGGAGTCGGCGCGGACACCTGCCTTCTCCAGCTCGGCGAAGACCCGGTCGACGTGCGCCTGCTCGACGGCGATCTGCTGGGCGACGACGTCGGTGACGGCGGGCTCGTGGTCGGGGGTGCCGGCCGGGCGAGTCTGGGCGGACGAAGAGCTCACTGCCATCCAATGGTTCAAACGGGACACCCCGGTGGGGCGCGGGAACCATCAAGTCTACTGTCAGTCCATGGCGGACGACGGCTGCATCCCACCGACCGGCGACCCTCTCATCGGACGCGTGGTCCGGCTCGACGTGATGCGGCCCGAGGACGCCGCCGGCCTCTTCGCCGTCTACAGCGACCCGGTGGTCTACTCCCAGGGCTACCGGATGGCACCACCGCCCGCGACGCTTGCGGACATGGAGGCGGTGGTGGCCGCCGCGGTCCGGGCCCGACAACCGGACGGGACCGGTCGGACCGCGTACACGCTCCGCCTGGTCGACGACTCCGAGCTCGGCGCCGCGGGCACCGTCGTCGGCACGAGCTCGCTCGGCGACGTCGACACCGAGCGCGAGCACGTCCACCTCGGCTGGACGATGTATGGCTCCCGCTGGTGGGGCACGGCGGTCAACCCCGAGGCGAAGTTCCTCCTGCTGGCGCACGCCTTCGAGACGTGCGGCTTCGGCCGGGTCAAGATCCAGACCGACGTCGTCAACGCCCGGTCCCGTGCGGCGATCCTCAAGCTGGGGGCGACCTTCGAGGGGGTCACGCGCCGGGACGTCCGACGGGCCGACGGCACGTGGCGCGACTCGGCGGTGCACTCGATCCTCATCGACGAGTGGCCGGCCGTCCGCGCCGGACTGCGTCGGCGCCTGGGGGAATGAGCCAATAGGCTGACCGCCGTGAAGGTCCTCGTCCTCGGTTCCGGCGCCCGTGAGCACGCACTCGTCAAGGCCATCGCGGCCGACCCGGAGGTGGACGCGGTCATCGCCGCCCCGGGCAACCCCGGCATCGACGCGACCGCCCTGTGCGTCGCGGTCGACATCCTCGACGGGGAGGCCGTCGCCGCGCTGGCACGCGAGCACGAGGTCGACCTCGTCGTCGTCGGCCCCGAGGCGCCGCTCGTGGCGGGCGTGGCTGACGTATGCCGCTCAGCCGGCTTCGCGGTCTACGGCCCTTCCGCTGCGGCTGCGTTGCTCGAGGGCAGCAAGTCCTTCGCCAAGGAGGTGATGGCGGCTGCTGACGTGCCCACGGCCCTGGCCCACGTGTGCACCACGATGGACGAGGTCGCGTCCGCGCTCGACGCCCTCGGTGCGCCGCACGTCGTCAAGGACGACGGGCTGGCTGCGGGCAAGGGCGTCATCGTCACCGGCTCGCGTGACGAGGCACTGGCCCACGCCGAGCGCTGCCTCGCCAAGGACGGCGGCAGGGTGGTCATCGAGGAGTTCCTCGACGGCCCGGAGGTCTCGGTCTTCTGCATCTCCGACGGCACGCACGTCGTCGCGCTCGAGCCGGCCCAGGACTTCAAGCGGATCGGCGAGGGCGATGTCGGCCTCAACACCGGCGGGATGGGCGCCTACGCCCCGCTCGACTGGGCGCCCCGGGGGCTCGCCGACCAGATCGTCGCCCGGGTCGCCCAGCCGACCATCGACGAGATGCAGCGACGTGGCACGCCCTTCGTCGGCACGCTCTACGTCGGCCTCGCCCTGACGTCGCGCGGGCCGAAGGTGATCGAGTTCAACGCCCGCTTCGGCGACCCGGACGGCCACGCCAGCTTCGCCCTGCTCGAGTCGCCCTTCGCGCAGCTGCTCTTCGCTGCTGCGACCGGCGAGCTCGAGGGCTTCGGCCGGCTGCGCTGGTCCGACGACCACGCCGTCGTCGTCGTGATCGCGTCGGACGGCTACCCCGAGGCGCCCCGCACGGGCGACCCCATCACCGGGCTCGACGCCGCCGCGGAGATCCCGGGCGTCGTCGTCCTCCACGCCGGCACCAGGCGCGACGAGACCGGCGCGCTCGTCTCCGCCGGGGGACGCGTCCTCAACGTCCTCGCAGTCGGCAGCGACCTCGCGAAGGCAAGGTCAGCGGCATACGACGCGGTGTCCCTCATCGAGCTGGAGGGGGCCCGCGTCCGCACGGACATCGCGCTCAAGGCGGAGCGCGGCGAGATCACGGTGGGAGCCTGACATGACGACTTCTCTCGAGCTGCCCGGCTACGAGCACATCTACTCCGGCAAGGTCCGCGACCTCTACGCCCCGGTCGGCGCCGACGGTGCCGTGGTGCCCGACCAGCTCCTGCTCGTCGCGTCCAACCGGCTCTCCGCCTACGACTGGATGATGTCGCCCGAGATCCCGGACAAGGGCGAGGTGCTGACGCGGCTGTCGCTGTGGTGGTTCGACCAGCTGTCCGACCTCGTGCCCAACCACGTGGTGTCGACGGACGTGCCGGCTGCCGTGGCGGGGCGGGCGGTCCTGGTCCGCAAGCTCGACATGCTCAAGGTCGAGGCGATTGCGCGGGCGTACCTCACCGGCGGTGGGCTCGAGGAGTACCACGCGAAGGGCTCGGTCTCCGGGGTCGCGCTGCCCGACGGTCTCGTCGACGGGTCGCGCCTGCCCGAGCCCGTCTTCACGCCGACGACGAAGGCGCCGGTCGGCGAGCACGACCTGCCGATGACCTACGCCGAGGTGGAGGCGCAGCTCGGAGCGGACGTCGCTGCCGAGGTGTCCCGGCTGACCCGCGCGATCCTGGCCCGCGGCAACGAGATCGCCGCCGATCGGGGGATCCTCATCGCCGACACCAAGGTCGAGTTCGGGCTGGCACCGGACGGATCTGGGGGGCTGGTCCTCGCTGATGAGGTGCTGACGCCTGACTCGTCGCGGTTCTGGCCGGCCGACCTCTGGGAGCCCGGCCACCCCCAGCCGTCCTACGACAAGCAGTTCGTCCGCGACTGGCTGACCTCGCCGGAGTCCGGCTGGTCGAAGTCGAGTGGCGAGGCCCCGCCCGAGCTGCCCGCGCACGTGGTCGAGCAGACGCGCGCGAAGTACGTCGAGGCCTACGAACGGCTGACCGGCCAGACCTTCTGAGCCCCGAGCGCGCGGGCCCACCGCGGATCGGACACGGGCGGGATCCGTGGTGGGGTTCGGGGGAGATGCCCACCACGGACCGGGCCACTGTCCGATGCGTGGTGGCCCCGTCAGGCCGGCTCTGACAGGTCCCCGGGCAGGCCAGGGAAGTGCAGGCGCCACTCGTCCGACAGGCGGGGCACCGTCATCCCCTTGTCGCGCATCGCGGCGACGATCCGCTGGAGCGTCTGGCCGGGCGTGTTGTAGATGTCCCGCGAGCGGACGATCACGATGCGCCAGCCCTTGGTGTCCATCCACTCGCGGCGGTTGATGTCGCCATCCCACTGCCGGTCCGACTCGGCGTGCTGACGCCCGTCGTACTCGATGATCAGCGCGAAGTCCGGGTAGCTGAGATCGAACCGAAAGCGCACCGAGCCGTTGGGCCACCGCACCTTGTGGTTGATGGTCGGCTCGGGTAGTCCTGCCAGGACGATGAGCATCCGGGTGCGACTCTCCATGGGTGAGTCGACCTCCCTCCGGACCAGACCGGCCGCGCGACGCAGCACCCGGCGACCGCTGCCCCGGAACCGATCCGCTGCTTCGATGAGCTGCTCCGGTGTGGCCTGCCCTGCCGTGACCAAGGAGTCGCCCAGCACGACCAGGTCGACGAGTCCCAGGTCGCCACCGAGATCGACGAAGGTCTGCACGGCAGTCGTGACGCGGACCCCCTCCAGCTTCACGCACTGCTGGCCGCCGGCCTTGACCCGATGCGCGCGAATGCCCCGCACCTTGGGGCGGACCCCAGTGGTCGAGACATGGACCCGCCCGTCCTCGGGGACGACGCCGCCCCAGATCCGAGCCGCGGTGTGGTGCGAGACGGCCGAGTCGGCGGGGCTCACGAGCAACGCGGCTGCGGCCTTGACCAGCTCGGTGACCGCCGTCTCGCGGTGCACATAGACACCGTGGAACAGCCTGCGGAACGTGCCGCGACGGAGGCTCCAGTCCGTCACGCCGGCCGGATACGACCGCTCGAAGACCACTCTGCCGGTCGCGGTCGTGGTCTGCCGAGCTGTGACGCGGAACGGTGTGCGGGGTGGTTCCGTTGGCGACGTCGGCTTCGGTTCTGAACGCGTCATGGTGGCGATCATCGACGCGGCGCACCTGTCCTCGGGCCGGTCATCCACAGGCCCGCTTCAACCATCGCGAAGGACCACCACGTATCGGGCAAGGGTCCGATGAGTGGTGGGGATCGGCGCGGATGCCCACCACTGATGGGGCCGGTGCCCGATACGTGGTGGGAGCTGGCTCGGCCAGGCGCGAGCGGGAGCCGACCCAGCGGCATACGGCATCGTCGGTGAAGGTGTGGGCGGGGTGTGCGAGCATCGGCGCATGACGCAGCCCTCCACCCCCGCCGAGCCGCAACCGGCCGGCTTCGCCCGCCTCCAGATCCGCCAGCGCCTCACCCTCATGGTCAACCGCTACGAGGTCCTCCAGACCGACGAGGCCGGCAACGACCTCGGCCTCATCTGCTTCGCCGAGCAGAAGCGGATGGCCTTCAAGGAGCAGGTCACCTTCTACACGGACGCAGCCAAGACCCACGCGCTCTTCGGGTTCAAGGCCCGCAAGGTCATCGACCTCGGCGCCGGTTACGACATCGTCGACGGCGCGGGACAGCCGATCGGCTGGTTCAAGAAGGAGTTCGCAGCCTCCCTCGCCCGCTCGACCTGGCGCCTCGGCACTCCTGACGGCTTCGAGTGCATGGGCCAGGAGCGCAACGCCAAGGTCGCCGTGCTCCGGCGCGTCTGGGACTTCATCCCGGTCCTCAACGACCTGCCCGTGCCGTGGCTGTTCCACTTCGACTTCCGCGCCGCCGACGGCTCCCTGGTGATGAGCTCGACGAAGAAGGTCGCGCTCAAGGACGTCTACTTCGTCGACCTCCCGGCCCAGCCCAACGGGTGGCGGCTCGACTGGCGGGTCGCCTCGGCGATGGCCGTCGCGCTGGACGCGCTGCAGTCGCGCTGACGTGAGGAACGAGTCGCCTCGTTTCGTTCCACCGGAGGTCAATCTCTCGTAATGTCGCGCGAGGAGCATGGATTGTCGGGAAACACTGCAGTAGTTCGGCACCTCTCAAGGAAGAAGCTCACATGACGCACCGCATCACCCGCGTCGTCGCTGTGGGGGCAGCGGCGCTGCTGGGGGCCACGGCACTTGCCGTCAGCCCCGCCCAGGCGAAGAACGACAAGCCGCACCCGAGCGAGACCATGTCGGTCCAGCTCCTGTCGTTCAACGACTACCACGGCCACCTCGAGGCCAAGAACAATGAGACCAGGCCCATCGACGGGGTCGATGTCGGCGGCGCCGAGTACCTCGCCTCCACGCTGACCAAGCTCCGCACGGGCCACCCCAACACCGCGACCGTCGCGGCGGGCGACCTCATCGGCGGCTCGACCTTCCTGTCCGGAATGTTCCACGACGAGCCGGCCGTCGAGACGCTCAACGCGATGGGCCTCGACGCCTCGAGCGTCGGCAACCACGAGTTCGACGAGGGCACCGACGAGCTGCTGCGCATGCAGCAGGGCGGCTGCCACCCGGAGGACGGCTGCTACTTCCCCGACGAGCCCTACGCCGGGGCGGACTTCCAGTGGCTCGCCGCCAACGTCATCCGCAAGGACAACGGCCAGCCGCTGCTGCCCGCCACCTGGGTCAAGGACTTCGACGGAGTCAAGGTCGGCTTCATCGGCATGACCCTGAAGGCCACCCCGACCCTGGTCAGCCCGAAGGGTGTCGCGTCCGTCGACTTCCTCGATGAGGTCAGGACCGCCAACAAGCAGGCCGTCGCGCTGAAGAAGCAAGGCGTCCGGGCCATCGTGGTCCTGCTGCACGAGGGGGGCTACCAGGAGGGCAGCTACAACGAGTGCAAGGGCATCACCGACCCGATCGTGCAGATCGCGTCGCAGCTCCACCCGGAGATCGACTCCATCATCACCGGACACACGCACCAGGCCTATGTCTGCCAGATCCCTGACCCGGACGGTGTCGACCGGCTCGTGACGAGCGCCGCCTCCTATGGCCGCGTCGTCACCGAGACGTCGCTCACCATCAACCGGCGCAAGGGCGACGTGGTGCGCAGCGCGTCGAGCGCTACCAACCATCTGGTGGCTCGTTCGGCCGTCCAGCCGGACGCCACGCAGTCGGCGATCCTGGCGAAGTGGAACGAGCTGGCCGGCCCGATCAAGGGCGAGGTCGTCGGCAGCATCAAGGAGGACATCACGGGCGACGCCGGGGGCAACCGCGGCATCGAGACGCCGATGGCCGACCTCGTTGCCGACTCCATCCTGTGGGGCACCGACGGGACCGACGAGGGCGGCGCGCAGATCTCCTTCATGAACGTCGGCGGCGTGCGGGGCTCGTTCCTCATGGACGCCACGGCCAATGGCGAGCAGCCGGGCGAGATCACCTACGAGGAGGCCTACCTCGTGGCGCCGTTCGGCAACCTGCTCGTCTCGATGGACCTGACGGGCGCGCAGATCAAGACGGTCCTCGAGCAGCAGTACCAGCCGGTTGAGGCGCGCGGCTCGCGTCCGACGCTGGCGCTCGGCGTGTCCAAGGGCTTCACCTACCAGTGGGACGCCTCGCAGCCGCAGGGCAGCCGGGTCGTCAACGGGTCGATGGCACTCAACGGCGTGCCGCTCGACCTCAACGCGACCTACCGCGTGTCGACGCTCAACTTCCTCGCCGACGGCGGTGACCTGTTCACCGGCTTCACCGAGGGGACGAACGTCGCGGGCGGCCCGGAGGACCTGGCCAACCTGGTCTCGTTCCTCAAGGCCAACCCGGGCCTGACGGCTCCGGGCAGCCGGGTCGACGGTCTGTGATCCGCTAGCGACCGACGTGCACGTGAGGGCCACTCCCAGCCGGGGGTGGCCCTCACGTCGTCCCTCGACGATGCCGTATGCCGCTGGGCTCGCTCCCACGGTCAGGCCCCCTGGGGCTCGGGCTGGCGGACGAGAACCGGGGGCATGCCCCGCTGAGCGGTAACCTGTGACGCGGCAGCCAGCCCTTGCCACCCCCTCGGACCATTGGGAGACCGCACGCCATGGCCTCGTCGCACGACCTCGTGCTGACCACTGTCCCGGGCGGCAGCGCCCTCTCTCCGTTCCGGGCCGCGGCCCTGCTCGTGCGCCTGCAGGCGGTCGCGCCGTCGGTCACGGGCCTGTCCGCCCGGCACGTGCACCAGGTCGCGAGCGCGGGTCCGTTGGACGATGCGACCCTGGCGACGGTGACCCGTCTGCTCACGTACGGGCCCGCCGCCGACCCGGAGCCGCAGGGGGAGCACGTGACGACTGTCGTCGTCGCGCCCCGGCTCGGGACCCTGTCGCCCTGGGCCTCGAAGGCGACCGACATCGCGCACAACTGCGGCGTCGACGTGCGCCGCGTCGAGCGGGTCACCGAGTACCACCTCGTGTCGTCCGACGCGTTGAGCGAGGACGAGTGGGTCGCCGCGGCCGACGCGCTGCACGACCGCATGACGGAGTCGGCCCTGCCGTCCATCGAGGCCGCGCAGGCGCTCATCGAGGAGCGGATGCCGGAGCCGATGGAGCACGTCGACGTGCTCGGGCGGGGGCGCGCCGCGATCGAGGAGGCCGACACGGCCTACGGGCTCGCGCTCGCCGACGACGAGGTCGACTACCTCGTGGAGGCGTTCACCGGGCTGCGTCGCAACCCGACCGATGTCGAGCTGATGATGTTTGCCCAGGCCAACTCCGAGCACTGCCGGCACAAGATCTTCAACGCCGACTTCGTCGTCGACGGCGAGGCGAAGACGCGCTCGCTCTTCGGCATGATCCGGCACACCGAGGCCGTCGCCGGCGAGGGCACGGTTGTCGCCTACAAGGACAACGCCTCGGTCATGGCCGGCGGACCTGTGACCCGGTGGGTCCCCGAGGGTGAGGGGAGCGGCCCGAGCCGCTACGTCGCCCGCGAGGACGAGGTCCACGTGCTCATGAAGGTCGAGACGCACAACCACCCGACGGCGATCAGTCCCTTCCCGGGTGCGGCCACCGGTGCCGGTGGCGAGATCCGCGACGAGGGCGCGACGGGCCGGGGGAGCCAGCCGAAGGCGGGGCTGACCGGCTTCGCCGTCTCCAACCTGCACCTGCCGGGCACGGACGAGCCGTGGGAGCGTGAGGTCTACGGCGCTCCGGAGCACATCGCCAGCCCGCTCGACATCATGGTCGAGGGCCCGATCGGGGCGGCTGCCTTCAACAACGAGTTCGGCCGGCCGGGCCTCGGTGGGTTCTTCCGCGTCTACGAGCAGACCGTCGACGGCGTCCGCCGCGGCTTCCACAAGCCGATCATGAGTGCGGGTGGCCTCGGCTCGATCAGTGCTGACCAGACCGAGAAGATCGTCTTCCCGGCGGGCACGCTGCTCGTGCAGATCGGCGGTCCCGGCATGCGGATCGGCATGGGCGGCGGTGCCGCGTCCTCGATGGCGTCCGGTGCCAACGCTGCCGAGCTCGACTTCGACTCGGTGCAGCGCGGCAACCCCGAGATCGAGCGGCGCGCACAGGAGGTCATCAACCACTGCTGGAAGCTCGGCGCGGACAACCCGATCCTCGCGATCCACGACGTCGGTGCCGGCGGCCTCTCCAACGCCTTCCCCGAGCTCGTCGACGGGGCCGGGCTGGGTGCCCGCTTCGACCTGTCCGCGGTGCCGCTCGAGGAGTCCGGTCTCGCGCCGAAGGAGATCTGGTGCAACGAGAGCCAGGAGCGTTACGTCCTGGCCATCGCGCCCGAGTCCCTGCCCCGGCTGGCGGCGCTGGCCGACCGCGAGCGTTGCCCCTATGCCGTCGTCGGCGTCGCCAGCGAGGACGCGCAGCTCGTGCTCGCTCCCTCTGCCGAGGACAGCGCGGACGACGATCGGCCCATCGACATGCCGATGGAGGTCCTGCTCGGCAAGCCCCCGCGGATGACGCGCGACGTCACCCGCGTGACGCGAGTGGGGGACGAGCTCGACGTCGATGCGCTCGAACTGAGCTCAGCGGCATACGACGTGCTCCGTCATCCCACGGTGGCGTCGAAGCGCTTCCTCGTGACGATCGCCGACCGGACCGTCGGGGGCCTCAGCCACCGCGACCAGATGGTCGGCCCGTGGCAGGTGCCCGTCGCCGACGTTGCGGTGACGCTGTCCGACCACGTCGGCTTCGCGGGGCAGGCGATGGCGAGCGGTGAACGGATGCCGCTCGCGTCAGTGGACGCTCCGGCCTCTGGGCGGATGGCCGTCGGCGAGGCGCTGACCAACCTGCTCGCGGCGCCGCTCTCGGGCCTGGCGGGCGTCAAGCTGTCGTGCAACTGGATGGCTGCTTGTGGTGAGCCCGGTGAGGATGCCGCCCTCTACGACACCGTCGAGGCCGTCGCAATGGAGCTGTGCCCCGCGCTCGGGGTGTCGGTGCCGGTCGGCAAGGACTCCCTGTCGATGCGCACCCGGTGGACCGACGAGGCGACCGGCGAGGACAAGCAGGTGACCTCTCCCGTGTCGCTCGTCGTCTCGGCGTTCGCGTCGCTGCCCGACGTGCGTGGGACGTGGACGCCGCAGCTGCCTGCCGCTGAGGGCGGTGCCCAGCTGGTGCTGGTCGACCTCGGGGCGGGCCGCAACCGGCTCGGTGGCTCGATCCTCGCCCAGGTGTCGGGAGCGTTCGGGACCGAGGTGCCCGACCTCGACGACCCTGCGCGGCTCACCGCCCTTGCCGCGGCGCTCGCCGACCTGCGCGGGCGTGGCGTGGCGGTCGGCTACCACGACCGGTCCGACGGTGGTCTCTGGGCGGCGGTCTGCGAGATGGCGTTCGCCAGCGCGGCCGGCCTCGACCTCGAGGTGCCGTCGATGGCGGCGCTCTTCGCCGAGGAGCTCGGCGTCGTGCTCGGGGTCGCTGCGTCCGACGTCGCCGTCGTGCGCGAGGTGCTGGAGGGCCACGGCCTCGGTGAGCTCGTCAGCGTCGTCGGGCAGACCAACGGAGACCGGCGAGTGCGGGTCTCCCTGGGTGGGAGCGCCGGGCTCGACGAGTCGCTGCGCGACCTGGCCCAGGCGTGGGACGAGGTGTCCTGGCGGATCGCGTCGCTTCGGGACAACCCGGCCTGCGCGGACGAGGAGCACTCGGCATTCGGGGCCGAGGACGACCCCGGGCTCGTCGTGGCACCGACCTTCGACCCCGCCGAGGACATCGCCGCGCCGTACCTCGGGCTCGGCACGCGCCCCAAGGTCGCCATCCTGCGCGAGCAGGGCGTCAACAGCCACGTCGAGACCGCCTTCGCCTTCGACCGCGCCGGCTTCGAGACCTACGACGTGCAC